>NZ_CP029033.1:0-307662 GCF_003073475.1 Actinobaculum sp. 313
ATGGGCGACGGTAACCCCGCGCGCGATGCGTGGACAGCGGCAGCAGAGCTGCTTCGGACTGAAGGATTACTTTCCGATTCCCAGATTGCCTTCGTACGAATGGCACATCCTCTTGCGGCCGTAGATGAGATCTTCATGATTGCAGTCGGCTCAGACTTTGTAAAGACTTGGATTGAGGAACACGTGGCGACTGCCATGACTGCACGGCTGTCGGATATCCTCGGCCGTGAAATTCGCTTGATGATTTCCGTAGATCCGAGCGTTAATGAGACTCCTGCACCGTCCGCATCATCGGCTCCGGTGACTCCATCAAGCCCGGTGCGTGTCGCCGGTGGCGAAACGGCTTCGCTTCTCACGACCCCGGCAGCTCCGGTACATCAACCGCCGGTCACGTCACCAACGTTGGAATCGCCGCAGTCACCCATTCCCCCGGTAGTTTCAGCTCCTGTCGCCACCTCCGCTCCAGCTTCCACTGGCACTACTGCAATGGCAGAAAGCCTTGTTCAGAAGAAGCTTTCTCCCATCGACACTCTGGTTGAACACAACCCCACCTTGACCGGCTCCATTTCCACCATCTCAACAACTGCCGCAATTGCAACGGACGTTGCCAATCCGTCGTCGCGAAGCATTGCCGCACGGCTTAATCCACGCTATACATTCAGCAACTTCGTCATCGGCGACTCCAACAGATTCGCCACCGCCACCGCACTCGCCGTCGCCGAATCACCCGGAACAACCTACAATCCACTGTTCCTGTACTCAGAATCCGGCATGGGAAAAACACACCTCATGCACGCCATTGGCAACTATGCCTTGAATCTCTACCCGCATATCAAGGTTCGCTACATCAGCGCGGAAGAATTCACCAACGACTTCATCAACTCTTTGCGAGACGGCCGCCAGGCAGAGTTCAAGGACCAGTTCCGCACCGTCGACATCTTGCTGATCGACGACATCCAGTTCATTGGCGGCCGGGACACAACTGTTGAAGAGTTCTTCCACACCTTCAACGCGCTGACAAACGCGAACAAGCAGATCGTTATCACCTCCGATGTAGCGCCCAATCTGCTCAACGGCTTCGAAGAGCGGATGGTTTCACGCTTCATTTCCGGTGTCACCGCCAGTATCGACCGACCCAGCCTGGAGACAAGCGTCGCCATTTTGGAGAAGAAGGCGAGCGTCGATGGCATTCAAGTGCCACGCGAAGTCCACGAGTACATCGCCGCGAATATGACGACTAATATCCGCGAAATGGAGGGCGCATTGCGCCGTGTTACAGCCTTTGCGGATCTTTCCAAACAGCCGGTTGATCTAACACTCTCCGAGATGGTACTCAAAGATCTCATCTCTAACCCGGACGATATCGAGATCACCGCCAGCCTCATCATGAGCCAGACGGCCAACTACTTCGAGATCACTATTGACGATCTCACTGCGGCGGATCGTTCACGCACCATTGTGACCGCTCGGCAAATCGCCATGTATCTGTGCCGGGAGATGACAGATCTCTCCCTGCCCCGAATCGGCAACATTTTCGGACGCCGCGATCACACAACCGTCATGCACGCTTATCGCAAGATTGACAAGCAAATGGCAGAACGGCAAACCACATACAACCAGGTATCCGAGCTGACGAGCCGAATCAAGCAGGCAGCGGCCTCGCAACAGTCGCACTCCGAACAACCTGAGTGATCCTCGATTCCTCACGTTCCAGGCCTCCGCTCGGTCCCTCCTCGCGCATGCCTGGTTACCACGCGCCCAACTAGTCTGGCCTGCGCCTTGCCGGTGCACTGCACACAAGGTATATCGGTGCGAAACACTTTGTTTGTACGTGGGGCGCCGCCACACATCTTTCTGCGTGGCATGCCGTCACGCATACTGCCCAATAGTCCGACACCCCGCCAACCGTTCACGCCATCGAACCGTCATAGGCTTATCACTCGCGGTACGCCTTCTCATCTTGTTCCGTCTCGTCTGTTCATGCGTCCGGACCCGCTGCGATCCACAACAATTGTGGAAGGCCCGTGAATAACAGTCGAAATCTGCGGATGAAGCCCTCCCATTCGGTGGATGGCTCTCGAGTGGAAATGTCTCATCCACCGCACGTCGCTTTTATTCACAACACTGCCCACCGCTTCATGCACAAGCAGAATCCGCATGTTGACGCACCTTCGAACAGATATCCACATGATCCACAACGCCTACTACAACTACCAACTTCTTCCCATGCCACATCTAACTCCCGGCAGTGCACTGCTGGCCGGACCGAGGAGAATGACAACTCGCACCCGCCACGTGAGGTCGGCCCCTGAATTGAATAACTGCTCACCTGACACGGCCTACAAACAGCTGTGGTCATCTCCGATATGCCGATGACCGGGAGGGGCACTTACCTGATTAGTCATCGTCGCAGCATCCAGCTATCGAAGTGGCTGGCGACCGACCGAATAACAACCGACCGAATAACAAGCGATCTAGCGGCCAGATCACCGACATCCCAGCCGGTCAGTAACCCAATTGGCCGACAGCGGAGAAATCGATAATAGAGTCGCCTCTCTGGGCGATCTCGCGTAGAGTTGTCGGTAGTGTCTCTACAGGCAGTAGTGTCTCTTCAGGAAAGAAGGTTCGGTTGTGAAACTACGGATCGAGCATGACGTTTTTGCGGATGCCGTCTCCTGGGTGGCACACACCATTCCTACCCGGCCTTCTCTGCCTGTTCTCGCCGGGATACGCATTACCGCGTCCGCTGACAACACGGTAACGCTCGGCGCTTATGACCCGGATATCTCCTCCCACGCCAGTATTGAGACATCGGTTGATGAACCGGGCGAGATTCTGGTTCATGGCCGCCTTTTGGCCGATTTCGCACGGGCCCTTCCAAACAAGCCGATTGATCTTGAAGTACAGGGGTCGAAGCTAGAGATTCTCTGTGGTTCCACACATATCTCTATGCAGTCAATGCCTTTGGAAGATTATCCGGAGTTCCCAGACATGCCGGAGATTTCGGGAACCGTTGATGGCGCCTTGTGGCAGGAAGCCGTTGCGCAGGTGGTGACCGCGGCATCCCGTGATGACACCTTGCCCTTGTTGGTGTCGGTATGCATTGAGATTGACGGATCCCGAGTCTCACTAATGGCGACCGACCGCTACCGCCTCGCCGTCCGTGACATCGAATGGACACCGGTTTCCCCTGACTTCTCCGCCACGATCCTTATTCGTGCCGCTCGACTCTCGGATATCGCCAAGTCGCTCGGATCGGTCGGCAATATTGACGTGTCCATTGATACCTCTGGCAGGGCCGGGCAGATTGGTTTCAGTGTTGCCGGACGGCAGAACGTGGCGCGTCTTATCGACGGCGATTACCCGGACGTCCGAGGGCTCTTCCCGGCGGAAAGCAACGGTTACGCCGTCGTCGATCGCGTGGAACTTCTCGATGCAATCAAGCGTGCTCGTCTGGTAGTGGAGAAGAACTCGGCGGTGCGCTTGTCATTCTCCGAGGGGCAGGTCGTGCTTGAAGCGGGACAGGGTGATAATGCGCAGACGAGCGAAGCACTGCCCGCCGTGCTCAACGGCGAAGATATCACCATGGCATTCAATCCGACCTTCCTGCAGGAAGGTTTGAGTTCGGTGACCTCTAATTTCGTCCGCCTCTCCTTCACGCACTCTTCGAAGCCGGTTGTTATCACGGCACAGGATGAACAGGACGGCGAGCCGTCCGAAGACTTCCGGCTGCTGCAGATGCCGATCCGAATTTATGGTGGATAGTGACATTCTGTGTATGTGACGGATCTTGCGCTGACTGACTTCCGCTCATACCGGCAGCTTCTGCTTCAACTTGGTCCCGGCGTGACAACATTCGTTGGGGAGAATGGCCAGGGCAAGACGAATATCGTGGAAGCGATAACGTACCTCGCCACACTTTCCTCCCATCGAGTGAGTTCAGATAACGCACTCATTCGGCAAGGCGCGACTGCCGGTGTCATACGAGCCCGACTGGCGCAAGGGCAGCGCTCCGATACTCTCGAAGTTGAGATTTACGCAGGTCACGCCAATCGGGCACGCCTGAATCGCGGTAATGTTCGCCCGGTCGAACTCCTTGGCCATATGCGCGCGGTACTCTTCGCTCCGGAAGACTTGGAACTAGTGCGAGGAGACCCCGCGGCACGTCGTTCACTGCTCGATGATGTGATGGTGCAAATGCGTCCGCGGCTCGCGCAGGTGAAAAGCGAGTATGAGAAGGTTCTGCGCCAGCGCGGTGCTCTGCTCAAATCGCTCGGAGCGGCGAAACGACGTGGGAAAGTACTCGATTTTACGGCACTTGACGTGTGGGATATGCAGCTAGCACATCTGGGTGCGCAACTCACCGCGGCGCGGGCTGCCATCATCTCCCGCCTACGCGAACCAGTCTCGCGCTACTACCGGGAAGTCTCCGGCGCCGACGAAGAGGCCCGCATCGATTACCGTGCTAGTGCGGATCGCGGAGTATTCACCCTACCCACTGCGGCGGATCTACACGCCGATGAGAAAAATGGTGACAAGGCGGCCCAAGCGCGACGTCTGGTGGCGGAACACGAGAACGATTTACAAGACGTCGAGTTGGTAGAAGTTCAACTCCTGAGCGCTCTTGCCGCACGCCGCGACGAGGAAATCAGTCGCGGTGTGAATCTCGTGGGTCCGCACCGCGATGAGATGGTGCTATCCCTGGGAACACTGCCCGCTCGCGGTTATGCCTCCCACGGCGAGTCCTGGAGTTACGCACTGGCCCTGCGCTTGGCAACCTGGCACGTGCTACGCAGCGACGAGTCGGGACAATGGTCCGACGATCATGAGCCGCTACTCCTGTTGGACGATGTCTTCGCCGAGCTCGATTCCCGACGGCGCCGTCGCCTGGCGGAACTCGTCACCCAGGCACAACAGGTGATTATTACGGCCGCCGTCGGCGATGATCTGCCGGAAGCACTGGGCGGCGCGCGCTTTTGTGTTCACGCCGGAGTTGTGGAGAGTGGCGATGCCGCTGGCGCTAGTAGTACTGACGGCGCTAGTAGTACTGACGACGATGCTGTCCCCGATGATGCTGCTTCGACTGGTGGTGATACTGTCGCAGCTGTTAGTGCCGATACCGCGAGCTCAGGCATAAGCAACTTGGGTGGTAAGAATCTCAATGATCCGCAGATGCAAAATCTGTCCGGAGATGATGATCTCTCGGCAGGTGTTTTATGAGTCGGCTGAACAAAAACGAAGCAGGCAGTGCCACGGCCGGTCAAAGGGATAGTGCCTTCAAAAGCGTGACTGCACCTGAGATCGCGCCACAAACACCAATAGGCCGAGTCGAGGCTGCGCGTCTGGCGGCGGCCGAGCGCAACGGCGATATTTTGGCTTTGCGCGCTCTTGATCGTGCGCGAGAGGCCGCATTCAGACGCGGTGACATCAAAACGCGACTGCCTGCACGTGCCGACTCGCGGCGGAGCCTGGCGGGAACACGCGATGCGGCGTCGGACGGAAAGCCGGACCAGCTCGGTGACGACGTCGCAACCCCCGGTCCGGGATGGGGTGACGTTGGCTCCGGGCCGCGCCCATCGCACCGGGACCCGCATGCCCTAGCAGATATCCTCACTCGTGCGGTAAAGGACTTCGGGTGGGGCCACCAACTCGATATGGCTGCGGTGACAGCACGCTGGGAGGAAGTTGTGGGGCCAAATGTTGCCCGGCATGTCACTGTGGTGTCTTTTGGCGACGACGGCGTACTGACCCTGCAGGCGTCGTCGAGCTCATGGGAGGCGCAGATCAAGGCACTGCTGGCAACTCTGCATGCGCGGTTGAATGCGGAAGTCGGCCCAAACGTGGTGAAACAGATCGTTGTACAGGGTCCGCAGAGGCCCTCGTGGAAACATGGCAGGTATTCGGTGCCCGGACGCGGGCCGCGTGACACCTACGGCTGAATATGCGTGGGAGGCGCTGCGTCGTCGACTGAAACGTGATGAAAACTGCGGTAAAATGAACGCGGCCTCGCGGTGTGTGGGGTCCTACCGTTTTGGGGCTCAGAAGTGTCTGAGGGCCGGTATTGGCCATTCCCGCCGCGCAGAAGGAGATAGTCACGCGTGTCTGACGACGTTTCGCACCTTTCTGATCCTACGTCCGATGCCGCCGCGTCGGCTGACCCAACACAGCATGTCGGTGATATGTCACCGGAGCAGTCCTATGACGCCTCGGATATCACCGTGCTCGAAGGTTTGGAGGCGGTGCGTACCCGGCCGGGTATGTATATCGGTTCCACCGGCGAGCGGGGACTGCACCACCTGGTGTACGAAGTCGTTGATAACGCGGTGGACGAGGCGCTTGCCGGGTACTGCGATCATATCGAGGTGACGATTCTGGCCGACGGCGGCGTGCGCGTCGTCGATAACGGGCGTGGAATCCCGGTGGATGAGCATCCGACGGAGCATCGTCCCGCCGTCGAGGTCGTTATGACGGTTCTGCACGCCGGCGGCAAGTTCGGAAACGGCAGCTACGCGGTGTCCGGTGGACTGCATGGAGTCGGCCTCTCGGTGGTCAACGCCCTGTCCACGCGGATGGAAACCGAGATTCGCCGCGATGGATACGTGTGGCGCATCGCCTTTGAGAACGGGGTGCCCACCGGCCCGCTGCAGCGTGGGGAGAAGACGGAAGAGACCGGCACAACACAAACCTTCTGGGCCAATGGCGACATCTTTGAAACCGTTGATTACGACTTTGAAACGTTGCGCAAACGGTTCCATCAGATGAGCTTCCTCAACAAGAACTTGCGCATCACCCTGATTGATGAACGGCCGACGGCCATCGCGGACGGTGACGAGGTTGCCGGCGAGGACGGCAACGGTGAGGCACCGCGGCGGGAAATCTCCTACTGCTACTCGGATGGATTGCTGGATTACGTCAAACACTTGAACACCACGAAGAAGGTTGAGGTTATCCATCCCTCGGTGATCTACTTCGAGGCGGAGGATCTTGACAAGCACATCGAGTGCGAGGTGGCCATGCAGTGGACCTCCGCCTACTCGGAGTCCATCAATACCTTCGCCAATACCATCAACACCACGGAGGGTGGAACGCACGAGGAGGGCTTCCGTGCCGCTCTGACCTCCGTTATTAACAAGTACGCGCGCGACAAGGGCCTGCTGAAAGATAAGGATCCAAACCTCTCCGGCGAGGATATCCGGGAGGGCCTGACGGCGATTATCTCGGTGAAGCTCGGCACGCCTCAGTTTGAGGGCCAGACCAAGACGAAGCTTGGCAACACCGAGGCGCGCACCTTCGTACAACAACAGCTGTACGCGCATCTCAATGATTGGTTGGATTCGCATCCAAATGAGGCGAAGGACGTTATTCGCAAGGCGACGCAGGCCTTCGCCGCCCGGGCGGCCGCGCGCAAGGCGCGTGAGGCGACGCGGCGTAAAAGCGTCCTCGAATCGGCGTCGATGCCGGGCAAGTTGAAGGACTGCACCTCACGTAACCCGGAGGAATGCGAGATCTTCATCGTGGAGGGTGATTCCGCCGGCGGTTCCGCGGTGAATGGCCGCGATCCGGAACATCAGGCGATCATGCCGATTCGGGGCAAGATCCTGAACGTGGAGAAGGCGCGCCTGGATCGGGCTCTCTCTTCGGATACGATTCAGGGCCTGATCACCGCCTTCGGCACCGGTATTGGCGATGAGTTCGACATGTCGAAACTGCGCTACCACAAGATCGTCTTCATGGCCGACGCCGACGTCGACGGCTCACATATCGCGACCCTGTTGCTGACCCTCGTATACCGGTATATGCGCCCACTGATTGAGAACGGCAATGTCTACCTCGCCATGCCGCCGCTCTATCGCATCAAATGGACGAACGCTCCGCATGATTACGTCTTCTCGGACCGGGAGCGTGACGAGAAACTCGCCGCCGGCCGCGAAGCCGGTTGGCGGCTTCCGAAAGACGAGAGTCAGCGCATTCAGCGCTACAAGGGCTTGGGCGAGATGAACGCCGAAGAGTTGTGGGATACCACGATGGATCCGGCGCATCGCACCCTGAAACAGGTTTCCATTGGTGAGGCGGCCGCCACGGATGAGACATTCTCCGTGCTGATGGGTGAAGACGTTGAGTCGCGCCGCAGCTTTATCCAGCGTAACGCGCACGACGTCCGGTTCCTCGACATTTAAGGCAGGCAATGAGCGACGATATGACTCCGGATACCCCGGAAGAAACGCAGTACTACCACGGCGACATTATGGGGGTTGACCTTCAGCGTGAGATGGAGCGGTCCTACCTGGACTATGCCATGTCCGTCATCGTCGGCCGCGCTCTGCCTGATGTGCGTGACGGTTTGAAGCCGGTGCACCGCCGCGTGCTCTACGCCATGTACGACGGCGGCTACCGCCCCGATAATTCCTTCTCCAAGTCCGCCAAGATCGTCGGTGACGTGATGGGTCACTATCACCCGCACGGCGACGCCGCCATTTATGACACGCTTGTGCGCCTGGCTCAACCGTGGGCCATGCGCTACCCGCTGGTGGCCGGCCAGGGCAACTTCGGCACCTCCGGCGACCTGGGTGCGGCAGCCCCCCGCTACACAGAGGCGCGCATGGCACCTCTGGCCATGGAAATGGTGCGGGACATCAAGGAGGACACGGTTGATTTCGAGCCGAATTATGACGGCTCGTTGATGGAACCGCTGGTTTTGACGGCCCGTTATCCGAACCTGTTGGTCAACGGCTCGGAGGGCATCGCCGTCGGTATGGCCACCCGCATTCCGCCGCATAACCTACGCGAGGTTAACGAGGGTATTCAGTGGTATTTGCAGCACCCGGAGGCGTCGAAGGAAGAGCTGCTGGGCGAATTGATGCGCCGCATCAAGGGTCCTGATTTCCCCACTGGCGCCACTATTCTGGGCACACGCGGCATTGAGGATATGTATCGCACCGGTCACGGCACCATTACGCAGCGTGCCGTGGTTGAGGTCGATGAGATTCACGGCCGCCAATGCCTGGTGATCTCCGACCTTCCGTACCAGGTGAACCCGGATCGCCTGCTGGACAAGATGGTCGAGGGAATCAAGGACGGGCGGCTGCCGGGCATTGCCGATATTCGTGACGAGACTTCCGGCCGAGCCGGTCAGCGCATCGTCGTCGTGCTGCGTAAGGATGCGGTGGCGAAGGTTGTGCTGAACAATCTGTACAAGCACACCCAGCTGCAGAACAACTTCCCGGCCAACATGCTGGCGCTGGTGGACGGCGTGCCACGCACGCTATCGCTCGACGGTTTCGTGCGGCACTGGGTGACGCACCAGATCGAGGTTATCCGCCGGCGCACCGAGTACCGGCTTGGCGAGGCGCTGAAGCGCTTGCATATCTTGGAGGGCTACCTGAAGGCGCTGGACGCGCTGGACGAGGTGGTGGCGTTGATCCGCCGCTCACCCACGGTGGATGAGGCGCGTTCCGGCTTGATGGCCCTGCTGGAGATCGACGAGGACCAGGCCAACGCCATTCTGGAGATGCAGTTGCGCCGCCTGGCCGCCCTGGAACGGCAGAAGATCCTCGATGAATACAACGAGAAGGTCGCACTGGTTGCGGACTATCGGGATATTATCGCCAAGCCGGAACGGCAGCGCACGATTATCTCCGAGGAGTTGCAGGGCATTGTCGATCGTTATGGCGACGACCGGCGCACCACCATTCTTCCCTTCGACGGTGAGATGAGTGTGGAAGACCTCATCCCGGAGGAGGATGTGGTTGTCACCATTACGCGCGGCGGGTTCGTCAAGCGCACGAAGGCGAGCGAGTACCGCGCCCAGCATCGCGGCGGCAAGGGCATCCGCGGGGCGCAGTTGCGTGGCGACGATGTCATCGAGCATTTCGACGTTGCGTCCACGCATGACTGGCATCTGTTCTTCACCAATTTGGGCCGGGTGTACCGCATCAAGGGCTACGAACTACCCGAAGGCGGTCGGGATGCGAAGGGGCAGCATATTGCCAATGTGCTCGCCTTCCAGCCCGGTGAGGTGATCGCCTCCACCATTACGCTCAAGGACTACGATCAGGCCGAGTATCTGGTGTTGGCGACGGCGGATGGCCTGGTGAAGAAGACCCGCCTGCGGGATTACGATTCGCCGCGCTCGGGTGGCCTGATTGCCATCAAACTGCGCGAACATGTGGATGGATCAACCGATCAGGTGGTTGCGGCCTGCCTGGTGGACGAGGGTGAGGACCTGCTACTGGTCTCCCGGCGAGGCCAGTCGATCCGCTTCACGGCGACCAACGAGGCGCTGCGGCCCATGGGCCGGGCGGCGTCCGGCGTGACGGGCATGAAGTTCCGCGATGGTGATTCCCTGCTGACGATGAGCGTGGTGCACGAGGGCTCCGAGGTCTTCATTATGACGGAGAACGGCTTTGCCAAGCGCACCCGCATTGAAGAGTACCGGGTGCAGGGCCGCGGTGGCTACGGCATCAAAGTGGCCAAGCTGACCGAGGAACGCGGCGACCTGGTGGGCGCGCTTATCACCCGTGAAGGTGAAGATGTCATGGTGGTGATGGAATCCGGGAAGGTGATGCGCGCCAGCGCGGACGAAGTCTCTTTAACGGGCCGTGCCACGCAAGGTGTGACCTTCACCCGCCCGGGTGAGGGCGACAAGATCATCGGTATCGCACATACCGCCGAGGAAGGCATCGAACCGGGATCCGCCGATAGCGCGGGAAGCGGTGAAAGCGCTGCGACTGCAGGAAGTGCAGAGACTGCGGGAAGCGCCGAGACCGCGGCTGATTCCGAGAGTGGTGAAGTCTCAGAAGAAGGCGAAGTCTCGGAAGAAGTTGACAGCGCCGAGAGTAGAGCGGATACCGTAAGTGCTGGCCGATCCGAAGGCGTTGACAGTGCGGAAAGTGCTGGAAGCGCCGCTGGTTCGGATGACGAAGAGGTGCAATAAGCGGTAGCCTCTGACATAGCGGATACGCAAGTATCCGTGCAGCGTGCCAAGCAGCAATGACGGAGTAGTAATGAGCGAAGAGCAGCCTACACAGGCGATTGATGCGCCCGGTGAGCCCCAGATGCCGCGGCGGCGCAGCACGCAGGAGCGCATGGAGGATCCGGTAACCCCGCCGGTCGATGCGCCGAAGCGCGCAGTCGGTATCCGCCGGGTGAAGATGACCATCGCCAAGGTGGAACCGCTATCCGTGCTGAAGTTGGGATTCCTCTTCTCTGTGGCACTAGGCGTCATGATCGTGATCGCCTGGATGCTGCTGTGGTTCGTACTGGACAGGATGTCACTGTTCGCGGAGATCAACAATCTGCTTGAGACTCTGAACTCGGAGCAACTGTTGCAGTTGGCCCAGTACTTGGGCTTCGGACGCTGGATGAGCTTCGGTGTGATCGTTGCGATTCTCGACGTCGTGCTGTTCACAGCCCTGAGTGCTGTGGGTGCGCTGGTGTACAACTTGATTGCCTCGCTGGTGGGCGGTCTGCATATCTCGGTGACCGACGAGTAAGCGAGGCGGCGATTCCGCGACGCAAACGAAAGCATGCCTGTGAGCCGGCGTGTGTTTCTCGCTGTATTACCAGCACGATTGCTGCGGAGCTACCCGCCCACGGGCCGTTCCTATGAAGTATGCAACCAGAAACAAGCGGTGCTTGACGCTGCCAAGAGCTCTGGGTGTGACCGGCCTCGCGCTCGCGCTCGGCGGTATCGGTTTGAAGATCGCTCCGCCGGTGCGGTAACCTATTTCGGCACCCGATAGTGCAATGGGCCTATAGCTCAGTTGGTTAGAGCGCAGTCCTGATAAGACTGAGGTCGATGGTTCGAGTCCATCTAGGCCCACGAACTATCCTCAAGGAGAGAAGCCATGAAGAAGTTCCTACTCGCCACGGTCGCCCTTGCGGCCGGATATGCGATCTGGATTCAGGTCAGTAAGAGCCAGCAAGACCAGGCCGTGTGGACCGAGGTCACTGACTCGATCGAATAAGCGTCTGCCGCTTCCGAAGGCGGCAGCTTGACTGGGGCTATGGCGCAGCTGGTAGCGCGTCTGCTTTGCAAGCAGAAGGTCACGGGTTCGAGCCCCGTTAGCTCCACCATGAGAGAATCGCCGCCGAGAGGGCGAGGGCATTCAGCAGCCATTCAACACGGGCTTGAGTCGCCGATGCTGGTGGTAATGCCGACCGGGCGGGCACTGGACTGTTATAGCGGCTCTAATCCGATTGGTTTCCTGTGACTAGCCGTAAGTGGCGGACTCGGGTATCGAGTACTTGTGGTGTTTTGGATGGTTTTTGGCTGTTGTGATGCGGCATCGTGATGGTGTGGGCGCCGAGTGCTTGCCGGGGTGGTCGGAGACGGCGGGTTTTCCGGGTTCAGGAAGCAAGCGTGTCAAAATCCCGTCCAAACGACGGAAGACTTGATTCAATCAATATAAGAACTGGCGGAATTCCGCGGATTTCGTGCCCGAGTTGGACCGGGCAGTTCTTGTTTGGACGGGATTTGGACATTTCCCTCAGCGAGCTACCAAAAGGCTGTGCGCACGGTCGAACACCACCACTATGTAGGTTCGTGCAGCATCAGACTGCCCTAATACGTGATCCTCCTCTGGGATTCTCGGTGGCGCTCGGTCGAGTCCGCTGAACCGGCAGGTTCGCGTTGACGCGCCTATAGTTAGGTATATGCTAAGCGATGAGGTGCAGCGGACATTATTCATCCCGCTATTCGGCCGAGCGCGTGCGGCTCGCCTGTGGCCGCACTGCTTTCAGGACCGGTGGGCTGAACACATCGCGCAACAGGTAGTCGCAGATCGTCCCGAGTTAGTGGTTGCAGATTTGGGAGATGTCCCTGCGGCCATCTATGCGCTACGTCACCGGGCCACGGTAGTCGAGTTACGTCGCTATCTGCAGGTTTACCCTAGAGCCGCCGTCGTCGATCTGGGTTGTGGGATGGACCGCCTCATCGACGATGTAGACAACGGTCAGACGAAGGTCTATTGCCTGGATCTACCGGATGTTATGTGTGCGCGTCGGCAGTGGATGCAATCCCATCCCCGGGAATGTGAACTCACCGGCTCGCTGATGGACACCGACTGGATGGATGCGATTGATGATTGTGACGGGATGATCGCCGTCGCCTCCGGCGTCGTCTATTTCTTCGAGGAAGAACAGATCCGGGATCTGGTCGATGAGATGGCACGGCGCTTCCCCGCAGGCGCATTTGTTTACGATGCCGAGTCGCCGGATATGGTTGCGGCAAGTGAACGGGCCGTACGTGAATCAGGCGTCGCCGACGTCAGAATGCCGTATCGGGTTGCTGACCCGCTAGCCCCTATGCGCTGGTCTACAGCGGTGTCTGAGGTACGAGCAGATTATGGGTTGCTGTCATACTTGCCAGATGACGCCGACCTGCCCGAATCCGTGCAGCAGGCGCTTCATGCATTGCGCGAAGGCCGCTCGCTCTACGAGGTGGTCGTCGAGTTCGCCTGACCCGAGTCCACGCCCATCGGACTTCTTGAATTATCTGCGCAGCGGTGTCCAGCCGATAGGCAAGGCACCGGCGATATTCGCTCGATTCCGGTCGGCCTCTTGTGACCAGCCTTGAGCGGCATGGTTGCCAGGCTCGCCCACGGCGCCTCTTGCGATGCGGAAGCCGACGTCGTCCAACTGCGCGCCGGGCATGCTGCCGCGCCGTACCGAGGCGCGAACGCTCCAATGCCTATCTGCCCATCCGCCGCCACGCAGCACGCGTAGTCGGCGTATCGTGCTGGGTCGGAGTAGTCCCAGCACCACTCCCACACATTGCCCAGCATGTCGAAGTGGCCAAAAGCATTCGGCAACTTCTGGCCGACGCA
Source organism: Actinobaculum sp. 313 (assembly GCF_003073475.1). Lineage (GTDB taxonomy): Bacteria > Actinomycetota > Actinomycetes > Actinomycetales > Actinomycetaceae > Asp313. The sequence goes on from NZ_CP029033.1 coordinate 13,827, forward strand.
CTGTGCTCCCGTGACGGCGTCTTCGTCCGTCCACGCGATATCGGAAAGCGGACCGTAGTGCGGGCCTGTTGATCCCGCGCGGCAGGCATATTCCCACTCGGCCTCCGTCGGCAACCGAAAACAGTCAGCGTTAACGTTCCAGGTGATCCCGCCTCTGTCAATGGTGTATGCCGGAGTTAGTTCCTTCGCGGTGGACAACATATTGCACCAGCTCACAGCGCTGAGCCAGGATATGGAATGTGCGGGCGCATTCTCATCCACACCGGTGGGCACCGGTATCCCCAACAGAGCTGAATACAATCGCCATGTCACCGAAGTAGAAGCGATGTGAAATTGTCGTAACTGTACGCCGCGTGAAGTCCTCGTCCGCGCATCATGCAACATGATGTACCCGGCAGGGATGGGAATCATTTCAAGACTGGGCAGGGGCACGTTTTGAACTCTACACCAGCAGCACCCTAGCGTTGTTGTGTCAGCTGCCTTCAGGAGACAGCTGTCGATCAATCGGTGCGGATCGAGCGAACTACAAAGGTACCGTCTGCTATTTGGTCGTATAAAAAGTAGGAGGACTTCGATGAGGTCACGGAATAAAGGCAACCCTGAGAACGGTACCGTCAGACCGGTACGCCCATGGGCTGTGTATTGGGTTGTTGTCGTCGGTTACTTCATGGCCCAGATGGACATGACCGTAGTGACAGTCGCTTTGCCCAGGATCAGGGAGGAGCTCGGTGCGACTGTTGTTGAAGGGACGTGGGCGGTTAGCGCTTACGTTCTTGCGCTCGCGACGGTACTGATCACTGCCGGTAGACTGGGCGACCTATTCGGTTCTCGGCGAGTGTTTGCCTCCGGCGTTGTGATTTTTGCCGTCTGCAGTTTAGCTTGCGCGTTAGCACACAGTCCGGTGCAGCTCATAGCTGCACGGGCGTGCCAGGGGCTCGGCGCAGCGCTCTTGGTACCGCAAATCCTCTCGACCATTGTCGCGGTGATCCCAAAGGAGCGGCAGGGTACGGCTTTAGGGATCCGAGGCTCGGTTGGCGCCGGAGCCGCAGTGGTTGGTCCGGTAGTCGGAGGACTGCTAGTCACACAGTTGGGGTGGCGGTGGGTCTTCCTTATCAATGTGCCGATCGGTATTGTTTTGTGCGTCTCAGCCCTGGTGTTTCTTCCGCGCACATCGCAGAGTCGGCAGCGAAAACTTGATATTCCCGGGGCAGTTCTCGCGGCGTTGGCCCTGGCGATCGGGGTATATACCTTGATGCGAGTCGGTGAAGCGGGCTGGACGACGTCGACCTGGATGGGTCTCGGTCTTACTGTGCTGTTGCTGGGCGCCTTCCTAGCTCAACAGCGTCGGGTTCAGAACGCCGACCCACTGCTTCCTTTCACACTGTTCACGAGTCGCCGCTACAGGATCATGTTGCCTGCCGGCGTGAGCGTTTCAGTTGTGGTTATAAGCTTCACGCTTGTTCTGTCTTTCTTTCTGCAAGAAGGATTGGGTGCCAGTGCGCAGCGGGCGGGTCTGGTGATTGCTCCCGCGTCCTTGGCTTCCATGCTTCTTGCTCCGGTGGTTGGCCGTCTTACTGACAAAATGGATGCGCGGGTCCTGTTTGCTCTTGGTCTCGGGTTAACCGCGTGCGGCGTCGGTTTGGCAGCGTGGCTGATGGTTCCTGAAGCCAGCTGGAACCGTTTCATCCCCGTCATGTGCATCATCGGGGCCGGTAATGCCATGTTATTCACACCGTCAAGCCCCGGGTTTTGTGGAGGCTGTTTTATCTGGCGCCGGCGGTTGCCGGCTGGGGTTGGTTGATGGTGTTGGTGTCTTCTTGTGGTGGTGGGGTGTAGGCCTGCTCGTGCTTGATCGGAGTGTGCGTGTCGATGGCGCAGTGAGGACGGGTTGTGTTGTACCAGTGCACCCACTGGGCGGTAGCGAACTCGACATCATCAATACCCTGCCAGGGGCCGTGGGAGTCGAGGTAGTGGTGGTTACGGATAAGTTCAGCCTTGTACAGGGAATTCAGGGCCTCGGCCAACGTGTTATCGTAGGAGTCGCCCTTCGACCCCACAGAGGCCACAGCATCGGCCTCGGACAGGGCCTGCCCGTAACGGATTGCCCGGTACTGCACACCCCGGCCGCGTGTGATGAATCAGCCCCTTCAGGTCCGCGCCCTCGCGCCTGCGCTGCCAGATCCCCATCTTCAGAGCGTCCAGGGCCAGGTCAGTGTACGGGCTCGTGGAGGTCTGCCAGCCGATGATCCGACGCGAGTAGACGTCAGCGGGCGAAGGCCACATAGACCCAGTCGGACAGGGTTCGTACGTAGGTGATGTCCGCCACCCACAACTCGTTCGGCCTGAACGCGCTAAAGTGCCGATTCACCAGGTCGGCGGGACACCGCTTCTTGAGCGCGCTGCGCGTAGTGCGTGGTGCTGTGGCGCGGCGGATACCCTGTAGGCCCATGGCCCGCATCAACCTCTCCACGGTGCAGCGAGCCACATGCCCCAACCCATGCCGCTCACAGACCTCAGGCCGGTTCAGCATCGCATGCATCTTCCTGGCCCCCAGAACGCAGTAGTTCTTCTTATGCACTCTGTTGATTTCGGCCTTTAGAGCCTGGTCGCGCCTGCTCCTTGCCGATGGGGGACGGGACTTGGCTGCGTAGTAGGTGCTCGGGGCGATCTTCATGCCTGACCGTGTCAGGACCTGGCAGATCGGCTCGACCCCGAACTCCTCCTTGCGGGAGTCGATGTACTTGCAGATCAGCGGGACGGGCGGTCGAGCTCCGCCGCGAAAAAAGCCGACGCGCTCCTCAAGATCGCGTTCGCCCGCCGCAACTCACGTACTTCCTTCTCCAGCTCCCGAATCCGCTCAGCATCCTCGCTGGTGGTTCCCGGCCTGGCGCCCATGTCGACCTCGGCCTTCTTCACCCAGGTACGCAGCGCCTCCGGATGGACGCCCAGCTCATCAGCGATCCTGCGGATCGCCCCCTTAGACCTCTCCGGGTCCCGACGGGCCTCCACAGCCATCCTGGTAGCCCGCTCCCGCAACTCCTCCGGATACTTCCTTGATGCACTCATGACAGTAATCCTTCCGTGTAATCACTACCTCCATCAAACCCGGGACGATTCACACCGACGACGGCGATGGCAATGCGCGGGGTTCCGAAGGAGGTTGCCGGTGCTGCATCCGGGGTTCTCTCCACTTTTCTACAAGTGGGCTCTGCGTTGGGGACGGCGATGGTAGCGGTCGTTATGCAGGCCGTTGCGCGGAACGCCACCTTTACGGAAGCTGCTCGCACCGCCATGCTTGTACCACTCATTGCGATTGCTTGTGCTGCCGTGTCGTGTTTCTTTGTGGACCGGACACCGCCGGAGAAGAGCTGAGCTAATCGGTCGCTGCAACTTGTCGACGCGGCAGAGAGCTGGGTTCAATCGGCAGTTCGGGAAAACAGATGGCCTGGCGACGGCGCAGAACAACGGGCGAAACCTGCGCTGTCTCGCCGCCGGGCGTAGGCCCCGAATCGCGCCTCCCCCGACCTCCGCCTACCCGAACCCCCGCCTGACGTAGACCCTACCGCTGCCTAACGTCGACCCGCCGTCGTCGTTGGTTCCGGTCTGAGCGCGGTAGGCCCCGAGCCCTACCTGGCAGAGACCCGCCACCTGGCATAGACCCGTCGCCTGACGTAGATTTCCGCCTGACGTCGACTCCACGCCAACCGCCAACGCGGCCCGCTCTTAACCCGCGGAGTCGGCGCCCGCTTGGCCGGGGTGGTCGGAGACTGCGGGTTTTCCGGGTTCAGGAAGCAAGCGTGTCAAAATCCCGTCCAAACGACGGAAGACTTGATTCAATCAATATAAGAAGTGGCGGAATTCCGCGGATTTCGTGCCCGAGTTGGACCGGGCAGTTCTTGTTTGGACGGGATTTGGACAGTTCGCCGCCGGGCGTAGGCCCCGAGCCCTGCCTGGCATAGACCCGCCACCTGGCATAGACCCGCCACCTGGCATAGACCCGCCACCTGGCATAGACCCGCCACCTGACGTCGACTCCACGCCAACCGCCAGCGCGGCCTGCTCCACGCCCGCAGAGCCGGCGCCCGCTCGGCCAGCGCGCTTTGCCGCAATATCGCTACCTCCTGTCCGCAGAAGTCCCGGTGTTGGCGTGGCGACGCATCCAGCAGGCATACTTCGAGGGTGGTCTGTGTTGCGTGACGATTGCGTGGCATTACCCTCTGATCGCAGGTTATGGCGTACAACATGCGGGTTCCGACTGTCGAACTCGCCCTATCGGTGAGCGGTTGCAGCACCGGTGGGTGCGTAGCAGGCGGGTGGGACTGTAACCCCACCATGTCGCGCAGCGCGTAACCGATCTGGTGTCCTGCAGGTAGGAGCGAACTGCAAACCTGCCACCAACAACTGCAACGCTCGTGTCAGAACACAACCTAAAGGGTAGAAGCGGGTGGAGCATCGCAGGTCGATGTAACGCTCGTGTCACAACGCAAGTTGCACCGGGGTCCGACTACCGTTGACCGGGCGTTGACCGGGGTCCGACTACGGTTGATACCTAGCGCAGCTCATAACAAAACTGGAAGGTGCATATGACGAACAGGGCGGAAGCGGAATCGTCGCCAAAGAGCGCGGTGGTGAAGAGCCACGGCTTACGGGTGCGGCATATCCACTTCATTGCTCTCGGCTCGGCCATTGGCACCGGCCTGTTCTACGGTTCGGCGGAGGCCATTCAGGCAGCCGGACCATCCGTTCTGCTCGTATACCTGCTGGGCGGCGCCGTCGTGTACTTCATGCTGCGCGGGCTGGGTGAAATGGCGGTGCGGATGCCCATCTCCGGCTCCTTCGCCGAATACGCTCGCCGCTTCCTCGGCGGCTGGGCCGGGTATATCACCGGTTGGGCCTATGCCTTCGAAATGGTGATTGTCTGCCTGGCCGATCTCACGGCAATCGGCATCTACATGCAGTTCTGGTTTCCGCACTCTCCGCAGTGGCTGTGGGTCGGCGTCACGCTGCTGATTGTGGGTGCCGCAAATCTGGCCAGCGTGCGCTGGTTCGGTGAGCTGGAGTTCGTCTTCACGCTGATCAAGGTGACCGCCGTCGTCGCCATGATCGCTGGTGGCGCCGCGATCCTCATCCTCGGACTCGGCTCCGACCCGGGCCAGTTGGGGCCCGCCAACTTGTGGAACGACGGCGGCTTCTTCCCCCACGGACCAGGCGGCATGATCTCTGCGTTCATCCTCGTACTCTTCGCCTTCGGCGGCACCGAGATCATCGGCGTTGCCGGAACGGAAGCGGACGAACCGGAGAAGGCCATCCCGAAAGCCGTCAATACCGTTCCGGTGCGCATCCTCCTGTTCTACGTGCTGGCGATTCTGGTGATCCTCATGATCAATCCGTGGCGGTCGATCGATGGCGAACAGTCACCCTTCGTGCAGATCTTCGACACGCTCGGCGTGAACTGGGCGGCGGCTCTGCTGAACATCGTCGTCGTAACTGCGGCCCTCTCCGCCATTAACGCTGACCTTTTTGGTGCGGGGCGGGTGATCGCCAGCATGGCGCGGCAAGGCGCTGCACCACGGGCGATGGCGCGAACAGTCAAGAACATTCCGGTGATCACCACGATCTCCTTGATCGCGGTGATGGTGATCGGCGTGGCACTGAACTATGTGCTGCCGGACAGAGTGTTCACCATCGTTGCCTCTCTGGCGACCTTTGCCACGGTGTTTGTATGGTTGATGATCTTGCTGGCGCATCTGGCCTCACGGCATGGAATGACGCGCGATGAAGCCGCGCGCTTGCGTTTCCCCGTGCCGCTGTGGCCCTACGGCCAATACTTCTCCATCGCCTTCATCCTCTTCACCTTCGGCATTATGGTGTGGCAGCCGGAGTATCACACCGCCCTGTATGTTGGTGTTGGCTTTATCGCCGTGATGTCGGCGATATACGCAGCCGTCGGGAGGAGGCGGGTGTGCGACGGCGCCACCGTACCGAACGACGACGCGTGACGATCTGGCAGTGCCGCTTCGGGTCACTAGGCGGTCCGACTTTCTTCGGCTGGATCCTCAACCTCGGGTCACGAGACGGTCCAATTTCCTTCGGCTGGATCCTCAACCTCGGGTCACGAGACGGTCCGACTTCCTCCGGCTGAACCCTCCAACCTCCGGGGCTAGAGGCTCCACCCCTCTCCCGCGGAGCGCCGCAGGATGGGGCCAATCTCTTCGTCGGCAAACATCGCCTTCATATACTCCTGCAAATACGCCTGCTGGGACGGATGGGAGAACTGCAGCTCGTAGAGTCGCTGCATGATCGACCACGCGGCGCGGCCGGTACGCCCGGTCGGGAGCTGTGCCAGCACATCGGCCACATACTTCTTGTAGCGATCAATCATCCGGAGGGATTCCTGCAGCAGATGGTCAATGCCCTCCTTCTGCTCCTGCGGAGTGCGCTGCGGCAACGTGGCGAACTCGACGACGAGCTGCGCGAACAGCACCCGATCCTCCTGCGAGACGGCGTCGAGGAAATCGGCGGTGTTCCTCGGCGTGAAGCCCTGCGTGGCGAGGAATGTCATGATGCGCCGCTCGCCGCGGATGACTTTTGATCCCTCCATGCTTTCCGTTGCAGACTCAACATCGTCGTAAAACTGCTCAATAACTGTGGGCACGGGCGAGAGCCTTTCGCCGCGTTCGACCGTTTCAATCAACACATCAATGCGCTTCTGCTGCGCGTGTAGTTGGGCCACCTGTGCATCAATGGTGGCGCGCGTGGCCCGCAGAGATTCAAGGACGGCGTCACGGTCGCTGGGCTGCTGCTCAGGCAGGATTTCTGCGATTTGCGAGAGCCGCAGCCCGCTCTCGGCCAGCCAGCGAATACGTAGCAGGCGGGCTAGGTGCTCTAGGCCGTAGTCGCGCCGGCCACCGACGACCGGCGGCACTGGCAGGAGGCCGAGGCGGTGGTAGTGGCGCACGGCCCGCGTCGTCGTACCGGCCATATCGGCTATCTCTTTTACCCGCACGTCACTATCGCATCATGTGACCCAGGGTCACAGTCAAGGCGAAACGACGTATGGGTGTGTACTAGTGTGCATGTGGGCAGCGGGCATAATCGCTGTTTCCGTGTAGGATCCGAGCAGCCGCACGGCACAGCTTTCGGCCGATTGACTGTGACCGCGTGTTGCAAGGGTGGGATCCGAGTATCCGCACGGTACGGCCTCCGGCCGATTGACTGTGACCGCGTGTTGCAAGGGTGGGATCCGAGTATCCGCACGCTATGGCGTCTGGTGCGCCGGACTGCCTGACTGCTGTGGCTGATCGGTTTTGTGACTCTGCGCGGTCAGGACTCCTGGTGCTGGTCGAGCCGCTGCTCACCGGGCGATTGGCTGTGTGAGCCCGTACTGTCAAAGCTCTTGCCCTGCACATCGTCCCGGATTCTCCCTCCACCCCGAGCACTGTGTGCATCTACCGTAAAGTGATTGCCGCCGCCACTACTACGCCTCTAGACTTTTGGTAATTGTCCGGCTTTCGAGCCCCAAACGAAAGGTACGCAATGACGCGACTTGTTAATATTCCAGAAGATTTCCCGGCTGAGGCGCTACGCGGGTTTGTGCTCGCCAACAAGCGTTACGTGAAGCCTGTCTACGGCGGCGTGGTCCGCTCTACCGCCACCCCCGAAGGGAAAGTCGCCGTGATCTACGGCGGCGGGTCCGGCCACTACCCGGCGTTTGCCGGATGGGTCGGCCCCGGTATTGCCGACGGCGCAGTGTGTGGCAATATTTTCTCCTCGCCCTCCGGCTCGCAGGCATACTCGGTGCTCAAGGCCGCCCATCGTGGTGCAGGGGTGCTGATGGGATTCGGCAACTATGCCGGTGACGTACTGCATTTCGGGCAGGCCATAGAACGCCTGCGTTCCGAAGGCATCCAGGCGGATACTTTGGTTGTCACCGACGACATCGCCTCCGGATCCCAAGACGAAATCGAGAAACGCCGCGGTATCGCCGGTGACTTCCCAATCTTCAAAATCGCAGGAGCCGCTGCCGAGGCGGGTAAGGACTTCGATGAGGTCAAGAGAGTCTTCGCCAAGGCGAATGCCGCCACCCGTTCCTTCGGCGTGGCCTTCTCCGGCTGCACTCTCCCCGGCGCGGATGGCCCTCTATTCACCGTTCCGGAAGGAAAGATGGGTATCGGACTCGGCATCCACGGTGAACCCGGAGTGGCTGAGGCAGATCTAGGCACGGCCAAGGATGTTGCCAAAACACTAGTCGATGGGCTTCTTCCCGAAGCGCCCGAGGACGCCGGCAAGCGCGTCGTCGCCGTCGTCAACGGACTGGGTGATACCAAGTACGAGGAACTCTTTGTCGTCGCCGGAGCCGTGTACGACCTGCTGACCGAAGCGGGCCTGGAGGTGGCAGACCTTGAGTCCGGTGAGTTCGTGACTTCGCTGGACATGGCCGGCATCTCGCTGACCTTGACCTGGGTCGACGACGAGCTGCTGGAGTACTGGGACGCTCCCTGCGATACACCCGCCTACCGCAAAGGCTCGGTGGGCGATGTGGCGCGCGACGACGCGGTTCTTTCCAGCGAGGCCACCAAGGTAGCCGTTACGGAAGAAGGATCGGCCGCCTCGAAGGCCGCCGCAGCCAAAGCGGTAGACATCCTCGGACTGGTGGCCGCCATGCTCGACGGCGCGAAGGACGAACTCGGGCGACTTGATTCCATTGCGGGCGACGGCGATCACGGCATTGGCATGGCCAATGGCTCTCATGGGGCCGCGCAGGCCGCTGCGGCCATCGCCGCCGAGGGAGCCGGGCTGAGCACCACCCTGGCGGCTGCGGGCGACGCGTGGTCGGATCGTGCCGGTGGTACGTCCGGTGCGTTGTGGGGCTCGCTGCTGACGGCGATCGGGGCCGTTTTTGGTAACGACGACGCCCCCGACCTGGCAAAGGCCGTTGCCGCCCTTGAGGCGGGCCGTGATGCGGTGCAGCGCCTCGGCGGTGCACAGGTGGGCGACAAGACGCTGGTTGACGCACTGGTGCCACTGGTCGAAGCGTTCAGTGCGACTGCGGGCGACTTCCAGGAGAAGGCGGCAGCGGCACTACGAGCCGGTGAGCAGGGCGCCGAGAGCACCGCTGACATGGTTGCGAAGCTCGGACGCGCGCGGCCGCTGGGTGAGAAGTCGCTCGGCACGCCCGATCCGGGTGCGGTGTCACTGGTTCGCGTGGCGCGGGTTGTTGCCGAGAACATCTGAGAAGGCTTCGGTGCTCCCCGGCGCGGCGTGTATCGGGGTGCCCCGGTAGGGGCAGGTGCCGCAGCGGGGAGCATCTGAAGGGAGGGGCCAACGGTTATTCCGCTGGCCCCTCTTGGCTCCTGCCTGCCTTTTGGCTCCTGCCTGCCTTGCGACCTGATTAGTGCCCATTGTGCTGTTACGCGCAACCGCATGCACAACACGGCAACCTTCAAAGCACGTGCGTCGTCAGTGTGCTGTCGCGCGGGCGGGCTACTCCGGCACCACCGCCACCTTAATGCCCTTGCCGGACGCCGCATACTCGATGGCGGCGACGACGTCGTCGAGCACGTACGTATCCGTATGCAGCGACTTCACATCGATCTTTCCCTCCGCGATGAGGCGTAGCGCGAGTTCCTGTGTTTCGCGCCGATTATTCGAGCCGCCGGTGACCGTGAGTTCGCGGTAATGGATGAGGTTCGGGTCGATGGTGGATGTGCCCGTCTTGGGGAATCCGGCGAAGGCGTTGACCCGCCCGCGTTTGCGTACCAGCTCCAGGCCCTGCTGGAACAGCGCATTCGCGCCGATACACAGCACGGCAACATCCGCTCCGCGGCCGCCGGTGTGGTCGCGGACGAACTCCACCACGTCCACTTCGGTGGGGTTGACGGTGTGTGTTGCTCCGAGCTTCTTCGCGATGGCGAGGCGCTCCTCCGACAGGTCGGAGACAATCACCTGCGAGGCGCCGTAGAGCCGGTTGACCTGTGTGTGGAGCATGCCGATGGGCCCAGCACCGACGATGACGACGGTGTCGCCGGGTGTGGGCTTGTAATTGCCTGCGCCGTTGAGCACGCAGCCAAGCGGTTCGGAGAGCGCAGCCTCCACTGGGCTGACTCCGGGAAGCGCCTTGTACACGCCACCGCGGGTCATGGCCTCGGCTCGGATGCGCACATAGTCTGCCAAGCCGCCGTTGATGGCGTAGCCGAACAGCCGCGCGTGATCGCACAGATGCTCGACGCCCGCCTTGCAGTAGTAGCACTGTAGGCAGGGAACGGTGGGATTGACGGCGACGAGGTCGCCCTCGGCAAAACCGCTCACTCCCTCACCCACTTCGGTGACATATCCGGATAATTCATGGCCGAGGATCACGCCAGGATCGATGCCGGCGGTTTTCTCGCCCCGTAAGATGCGACCATCCGTACCGCAGAGCGTGTTTGCGCCGGTTTTCAGAATGAGCTCACCTGGCCCGGCGTGCGGATCTTCGACCTCCTGCAGTTCGAGTTGCCCCGGCCCGAGCATCACCGCTGCCTTCATATTTCCTCCGATCGGTAGTGTTTCGACGTCACTGTCGTTCGGTACCTAGCCTAGCTGGCGAAGCGCATTCCGAACACCGGAGCAACAATGTGTAGGCGCGCTCCCGGCGACGTGACCACTATCCCAGCGGTACGGCTGGTACTTCAGCAGCGCGACCACTATCGCAGCGGTACGACCACTGTCTCAGGTGAGTAGCGCGGCCAGTTGTGTCGGTGCCGTCAATTACGATTGCTTTGTGAAGATGGACGACAGCTACCGGCGACTCCGTAGGCGCATAAGCGGCAGACGCGGGCTACGCGCTTGGCTCGGGTTCCTTGCCGCGTGCCCCGGCCTCGCCGCTACAGTGGCAGTCGCCGGTCTTTTCGCCACAGCCGCCATCGGAGCCGTTCCGTACTTGTTTGAACGATTCCGCCACGCGCTTGACTCACAACGAGCAGACGACGCATGGTTGTGGGCGGGGATCCTGATCGGCGCGTACCTACTAGCCGTGGTCATCGGCTGGATAAAGGAGCGCGCCGAGCTCAAACTCGTTATCAGCGTGCGTTTCCTCGCCTTTCGTATCTTCTTTGATGAGGCAATCTCCGACGGCGCAACAGACGGTCACAGCACGGGGCGTTTCACTACGCATCCCCTGCAAATCAGCCAGTTTTCCTATGTCATCGACCTTGTCATCTCGCTGCTGCGTGCACTTGTGGTTGGCACCTTTGCGATCGTGACATACGGAGCGACGGGGTGGGTCGCCTTAGGCGGGATCCTGATATTCGTCGGCGCGACTTTCTGGCTTGTCCACCCTATTGGCCGTGTCTACAAGGAGTACATCGCGAGCGAAGCCTCCCGTGTGGATCGGATTCGTGACTTGAGCGATGCGGCGTGGCGGCTACGCCTAGCCCGGCTGCATGGGCACGTTGCCGACTGGCTCCAGGAACGGCGCAGCGCGCAGATTCCTGTTCTGCATAAGCGAGCTCGTCTGCAGGTAATCAATGGCTCACTGGGATCTGCGGCAGTACCCGTTGTCATTGGTATCGCCGCATTGGTATTCGTTGCCCGTCCCGGTCGCCAGGCGCTGAGCCTGGTTGCTCTGCTAGTCGCCGCCAACTTGCTATTCGATGCGCTCAACGAGGTTGTTGTGAACTATCGTGTAGTGCGCCTGACAATCCCAATGCTCAAGGAGTGGGATAAGCGGCGTGATGCTCAGGGCACTACCACGGACACCTCTGTATTCAACACTGTGGATGGGAAGCCGGGCATCACATGGCTTGAGCCGGTCGACGACGATACTGCAGCAGAGTTACGGTCTGCTGCGCGGGCGATCGGCGTAACCGGAGCGTGGGGAAGGATCTCAGCGGACCCCAGAATGTCCGCTGCTGTATTGACCGCGTGGTACGAATCCTTGAGCGAAGAAGAACGCGATGAAATCCAGCGCTGGATGAGCGTGCTTGAACTTCCTGCAGACCTGAACATGGCGGACAGTGTGAGCCGACTACCTTCGTTATCACGCGGTGAACGTCATCGTTTGGCACTAGCGGTGGCGCTCACCGTTACTGGCGGACCGTGCATTATCGAGACGACGACTCTGGGTGCTATCGATCCCGCCAGTAGACGGCGCTTACTGGAGCGGGTGGTGATGGCGAAGCGGCGGATAGTCGTCGTCGGGCAGGCGATATATGGCATCCGCGTGGATCAGCACCTTGTGGTGACGCGGAACGACCGCATATTGGTGCCCACCGACAGCACAATGACAACAGGTGGCAGCGCTGAGGCGGCTGGCGTTCTCGCTGCGGCGCCGGGGCAAGATAATTCCCCACACGCTAAGGCGCGGCAGGAACCGAAGGGCGTGCCTGTTCCCGGTGAGGAGCCGGAGCACTCTATCCCGGAGAATAAAGAGCCTGCTGCAGTATCGGAACGTCATGGTGCCGAGGACGTTCAGGACGTTGTATTTGATACGCCACGGCCTTCCTTTTCACGCTTTGTGGAAGCATTGCGGTTGATCTTGGGTAGGCCGGGCGTTGCTGCATTATGTGTCACGGTCCTCGCACAGTCGCTTCTGCTCGCGTTCCTTCCGATGATCTTGGACGCGGTAGCCCCTGCTGATGACGTCGCCGTGGCTCGTGCTCTTGGCCTTTTCCTCGTCGCGCTAACCGCGGTGGTACTGGCGGTCAATTGGTTGCAATTCCATTTGCCCGTGCGTCGGTTGACCTCATTGCATGCTCGGGTGGCGGAACGCTTCGCACTGGTGGCGAGTCCACGACGCACCGGCGAAATCGTCGGGCGATTCGGCGAAGACTTCTCGACCATGCAAATGGATATTCCGGGTCAACTGGTTCGTGTGGTCGCCATGGTGACGCAGGTCGTCGTCGTAATCGGAGCCTTGGCGGTTGGGTATCCGCCGGTTGCGGTGGTCGTTGTGGTGCTCGTGCCTGGTGCCTTCATGCTGTATCGGCTCGGGGAACGCCGTATGATCGCCGCAGTCTCACAGCAGGCGGAGGCACGTGGGACGTTTATGGCGCTTGCAACTGCGGTGCTCGACGACGACCCGGGCGCGATTCACCCGCGGCTACGTGCGGCAGCATGGACGGCCTACCGGCGTGAAGAAGCCGTTTTCTTCAATGCCGCGAATGCCCTGGTGCAAGCGATGATGCGGCGGCGCACCGAACTTCAGGCCGCCGGTGTCGCGGTATTCGCTTTGGGTACCGGCATCGCGTTGCAGATGGATCCGGAGGGGATCATTGCGCCGACTGTTGTCGCTTACTTCGTCTTCACGATTGCGGGGCAGCTGCCGGACATCATTGAAGCGTTGCAATCGATTAGCGTGTCTGTCGCAACAGCCTCGCGGGTATTGGCACTCACGACCGCACAAGAGGCAAGTATCCCTCCGGTTCCACTGGCAATGGAGATCCAATCGCGGCTCGAGCGTGCTGTACTCGGGCAGAAGAGTCGTCTTGTTCTGGTTATGGGTAGAACCGGTGTGGGCAAGAGCATTGCGTTGCGCGGCCTACTTGAAGAAACTGGCGGTGTCCTGCTCGATGACGACTTCCCGGTAAAGACGATCTCCGTCGCCGACGCGAAGCTGGTGGTGGGAACGAGTATGTCGCTCGACGGACGCATGGAGAGGTGCGAGGCTGAGCATCGCGAAGTTGGAGAGCTGACACGGTCCGAGCGGCAACGGCTTCTTGCAAGTTATGCGCTAACAGTGTCGTGCCCGCTGGTGGTGTTGGACGAGTCGCTCAGTGCATTGCCGATGGAAGAGCAGCGAACTCTCATAGGCGCGCTGCGCGATGCGGCACAAGCGAAAGAGCGTAGTTTCATTGTCGTCTCACACACCAACACAGAGAGCGAGCTGTTCGACGACATCGTCAGGGTGTGAGACTGGGCGCCATCATCGGCCTCCGATGCGTGCGGCGTTGCTCTCCGGGCTGCATGCGGTTGTCGTGCAGCGGTGGACGCATGAAGCGCTTCGTATTCCTCCGTTAGCTGCGTCATGGCACATGACGAGCGGGTCCGCCATATGGCGGACCCGCCCCCTGCTTCATGCTTGAGCGCCCTCAGCCGCGCAGCTTCGTCGTCGTCGCGACGAGCTCGTCAACGAGGTTGACAAGCTCTCGGGAGCGAAGTTCAGCGGGAGTGAACTCGCGCCAATCCTTGGCATCGGAGAAGAGCGAGAGCGTCAGCTGCGGACGAATGTCGTACATAGACAGCCCGCCGGCAACGGTCCGCCACTGCTCGACGGCGCGGATGGCACCATCGCTGGCATAGCCGATGAAGGCAACGGCTTTACCTGCGAATTCGGAGGACAGGTGATCGACGGCGTTCTTGAAGGCACCGGGGACGCCATGATTGTACTCGGAGGTGATGAAGATAAAACCGTCGAGTTCATCGATGGTGTTCGACCAGCGCTGTACGCGCTCATCTTCGTACTGCTTGTTCTTCTGCATCGGGGGTACGGCGTCGGTGACGAAGGGAAGATCGAAGTCCTTCACATCGATAAGCGTGAATTCGGCGTCTCCGCGCGTCTGCGCGTAATCCATGACCCACTGCGCGATCTGCTCGCCGAAGCGGAAGTCGCGAACCGATCCGAGAACGATACCAATCTTGACCATGCTGGTTTCCTTACTATCTGGCAGTCGTGCACGAGATGCGGTTGCACCACGTATGCACGATGAGCACCTCTGTCCGCACATCCGCATGCCTCTGTCTACACCGGACGCATAACCACTTCGCACGTGTCCACGAAAGGGTGAGCAAATCTGGAAGCGCTCAAAACTACTTTCGAGAGAAGCTAACCCGATGAGGGTTGCTGGTGTCAATGGACAGACGGTGTGGCGCTCAACCTACCCAGGGTTTTCACAGGATTTCAGGAATGCAGGGTAAATGCCGGCAGACAAGATGACGCGGCGCTTATTGGCTGGCCGTCACCTCACGCCTGCTGGACGGCAGTTTCGCCGTCAAGCGCTTTGAGCCGGCGTAGGCAGCGTAGAGCAAATCCGCTGTCGATAAAGCTCCAGATCGAGCCTTCTGAGAAGCGTTCTGCGCGCCGAACCCGGAAAAAGAGGCCGCAGATGATCTCGCCGGGTGTTTCCTCTACCCGCAGGGAGTAGATTCCCTCTTTCCTGTGCCACAGGCCGAGTTCGTCAAGTGTGTCCTCGTAATCGGTGACGGCAGGGATTCCGTAGAAGCTGTCCAGAAACTCGTACACCTCAGGGCCGTAACGCACATAGGGGAAATGGCGCGGTTCTCCGGGCGCGAGCTCCCGCCGATCCTCGATCCATTCCATGTCGAGCCCTCCCTCAAGGGCGGGGATGTAAGCGGTTACCTTCTCGTATGTCATCGAATCCTCGGTTCCTCGTGCTCTGTGTGCCGTGGTAGGCGGGTGCGGCGTGGTAGGCGGGTGGGGCCGCACACTTGTGCGTAAAGGCTGCCGTGTAGTAGGCACGCGCGGCCACACTTGTGCGTCAAGCCTGCCCTGTAGTTTTAGGAGCCCGCCGCCGCACCCGTACATACGACGCCTGCCGCCACACCCGCGCCCGGCGGGTGCGGTCGCGCTTATACATAGAGTACAAGCACCAAGCCGTTTTACCGCCGCCGCGAAACTAGGACGATATGACAAGTGGACGCGGGTCTCCGTGACTCAGCCCCACCGGGGCTGAGGTGAGTTGGGGCTGCGAGCTGAGGAAACAGAGCGGAACGCGCAGTTCTGTTGCGGTTGAGGAGAGGGTGCGGCCCGCGACACCGGATCTTCACCCACGGATGGACCGGGATGGCTCCCGTCGTCGCCGCCAGGTAACCTCGTACGTGTAATCCGCAGGTAACCTTGCACGTGCAATCCGCCAGGTGACCTCGTACATGTCATCCGATCGTGAAGGAGACGCAGATGCAGTACATTTCGACGCGCGGGCAGATGGCCCCGGCCGGTTTCTGCCAGATCCTTCTTGACGGATTGGCGCCCGACGGCGGACTGGTGGTCCCGGAGGTGATCCCGTCCGTATCGGCAGCCCAGCGCGAGCGCTGGCGTGAACTCACCTATCCCGAGCTGGCTGCCGCCGTCATCGGCCTGTATGCAACGGATATTCCTGAAGCCGACCTCGCTGCGCTGACCGCAGCCGCCTACTCGGAGAAGAACTTCCCCACTGCCGGAACCGTGCCACTGACCCGGCTGAACCCATCGCTTTACCTCGTCGGCCTGTCAGAGGGCCCGACCATGGCCTTCAAGGACCTTGCCATGCAGTTCCTTGGCCAGGCCGTGCCATACGTGTTGGCTCGTGAGGGGCGGGTGCTGAATATCCTCGGCGCCACCTCGGGCGATACTGGTTCGGCGGCGGAGTACGCCTTCCGCGGGCGCAGCAACGTCTCTGTCTTCATGCTTTCTCCCGCCGGACGGATGAGTGCGGTACAACGTGCACAGATGTACTCTCTCACTGATCCCAATATTCACAATATCGCCGTCGACGGCGTCTTCGACGACTGCCAGAACATCGTCAAGGCGATCAATGGCAACGCCGCCTTCAAGCAGGCGAATTCCATCGGTGCCGTCAACTCCATCAACTTCGGGCGCATTGCCGCTCAGATTGTCTACTACTTCTGGGCGTGGCTGCGCATAACTGACGGCGTCGCCCCTGCTGAGCGTGATGACGTCCGTGTCAACTTCACGGTACCCTCCGGGAACTTCGGCAATATCTACGCGGGGCACCTGGCCCGGCGCATGGGGCTACCGATCGGTCGGCTGATCCTGGCCACCAATGAGAACAATGTGCTCGACGAGTTCTTCCGCACCGGTGTGTACGTGCCGCGCTCGCGGGAGAACACGCTTGCCACCTCCAGCCCCTCGATGGACATTTCGAAGGCCTCAAACCTGGAGCGGTTCATTTGGGAACTGCTCGGTCCGGAAGAGTTCCAGGTCAGGTGGCCCGAGCTGGAGCGAAGCGGGCGCCTCGATCTTTCTTCGTGGCAGAGCCGCCTCACAGATGAGTACGGCTTTGTTTCCGGTGCCAGCAGTCATGCGGATCGTCTCGCTGCAATCCGTAGCGTTTTTGATGAGTGCGGCGTGCTCATCGATCCGCATACTGCCGACGGCATCACGGTGGCGCGTCGGCATGTGAACGACGGCGGCTCCGTCACGCTCGTTTTGGAGACGGCCAAAGCCGCGAAATTCGGCGATACCGTGGCGGAGGCGCTAGGAGATCGTGCTCCGGCACAATCGCCGGTGATCGCCGAACTGCTCGCCCGGCCTCAACACGTGGTGGAGGCGCCGAATAGTGCGCAGGCGGTGAGCGACTATTTGGCCGACCACGCGCTGCGATAGCAGTGACTCGAACCGCGATAACAATGACTCGAACGGCGGCAGGTGCCGAGGAAGAGACCTGCGCGCGCAGGGTTCATTCCGGTTTGGCGCCTATCTTCCACCTGGATAAAGCAAGGGACCCACGCGCATAGGGTTAGTCGTGCACCTAAGTCAACCGTGACGATAGTGATGATAAGGAACCCGCGCGCATAGGGTTCATTCCAGTTAGGCATACGCTCCGCATTAGGCCGCAAAAAGGGGGTCCCCGCCCGCGCATAGGGTTCATCTGATCGCAGGCTGGCGGATCGAACCGTACGACTGGGGCCCGCGCTCGTGCATAGGATTCATTCGCACCGCAGGATGGTGCGAGTTCGTCAGGGTGTGCCGGGAAGTGACGGTGATCCGCCCCGGAACCGGTACAACTGCGAAGGTCATCAGGCGTACACGGCGGAGACGTCAGGTCCGGTTTCGTCGCGTTGACTTGATATACGCAGGCGCGGCTACTCCTACGGTCCGGTAGCCGGGGTGTCGGGGTGCTGTGTGTCCAAATCCCGTCCAAACAAGCGTTTTTTGAAGGGTTCCAGTTTAGTGCGGCGCTGTGACCTGCGGTTTTGTCGCGGTCGCCGGAAAGGCGCAGGTGTTTGGACGGGATTTTGACACGAGCGCATGAGTTCGGGCAGTACTGGAGCCGCCGAGCCAGAGTATGCGGCAACCCGGCAGCCACCCCGCCGAGCCGGGGTATGCAGCTCGGGTCTCATCGCAGCGGCCGAATGCGCGAAGGACCCCCGCTGAGCTAAGGGTCTGCAGCTCGGGCGGCCACCGCTGGGTCACCGCCCAGCCGGGACCGCGCCATTCGCAGCTCGATCGTACAGCTACCTATCGCGCGGGGCGCCATCGGCGTCGGAGATATGCACGACGGTACGTCCGATCACTCCTTCGGTGACAATGCGCTCGTGTGCCGCAGGCAGATCGTCGAAGTCAACGGTGTGCCCGATTTTGCGGAAGGTTTCAAGAGGAAGTTTGCCCGCCAACTCTGCCCAAATACGGTGACGCAGATCGAAGGGCAAGGCCGTCACATTGACGCCGAGTAGGCTGATTCCACGCAGAATGAACGGCAGCACGGTGGTGTGCAGGGCGTTCCCTCCCGCGTTTCCGTAGGAGGCAATGGCCCCGCCGGGCTGCATCGTGCGTATCAGCCAGGCGAGTGTGTCACCGCCGACGTTATCAACAGCCGCGGCCCAGTGGCCGTGCTCCAGCGCACGGGGTTTCCCGCTCAGATCTGGGCGCGGCTGAATCTCGGCCGCACCAAGCTCGGTAAGTAACTGCGCCGCCTCCGGCTTCCCGGTCACCGCGGTAACCTCATAGCCGCGCTGCGCAAGCATGGCCACTCCGAGAGTGCCGGCACCGCCGCTAGCACCGGTGACGACCACGGGGCCGGAGGACGGTGTGATACCGACAGCCTCCAGGCGCAAAATGGCGGCGGCGGCCGTGACCCCGGCCGTGGCGAAAACGGCGGCCTCCCAGGTGCCCAGGTGATCAGGAAGAGGATCAACCCAACTGTTGGGCACCCGCATGTATTCGCAATACCCGCCCGCATGCCGCTCGGATAGCGAGGCGCCGATCATGGCGACCCGTTGCCCCGCAGCCATTCCCGATTCACCGGCATGTACGACGACGCCGGTGCCGTCGCACCCTCCGATTAACGGCAGAGTTCGGGCAATAGTTGCTTTGCCTGTCCCCGCCAGACCGTCCTTGTAGTTCACGGAGGAATAGGTGGTTCGGACGAGGACGTCGCCCTCCCCAAGATCTTCAGGAGTGGCGTTGATGAAATGACCGCGGACGCCGTCGTCCGTCTCGTGCAATTGGTAGGCACGCATGCTCTGTGGAATATCCATGCATCAATGGTCGCATGTAAAGGCCCGGTGCAACAGTGTCGTGATCTTTTGGCGTAAGAGCACTCGCAGCGCGCAGTGTGGCCCCAGGCCGACGCGCGGGGCCACACTGGATCAGGACTCTATTTCTATTCGCCTGCCGACTCTATTCGCCTGCCGAATCGGCACTATGCTTGGGGCCCTTGCTTGCCTTTTCTGGGGCATCCGCGGCCGCTTCCTCCGCCTGCGCAGCGGCCTCTTCCACGGCTTCTGCCAGGGTCTCGGCGGCATCCGCTGGTGATGGAGCAGTGGCGGGTGTTTCCGACGCCGCCGCTGCTTCCTGCGTTCCGGCCGACGTATCCTCGGGGTCCTGCCAGTACGCCTCTGCCCATGGGTCCTCTACCGGCTGCGACCGCTTCCACAGCAGGTACACGGCACCAGCCGCTCCGGTGAGAATTGCGCAGGCACACAACAGCTTGCTGCCCCGCCGCTTCTTCTTCGGCGTGGGGTCGGTCAGGGCTTTCGTGGCTGATGTCTGGACGGCGAGGGCGCGTGTGCGGAGATCACCTTCCGATTCCCGTGCTGCGTCGGCGGCGGCCTTTGCCACGCGCTTTGCTTTCGGGATGTACTCGGTCACAACCTTCTCTTTGGCGATAGCGGCGCGGTCACGTGCATCCTCGACGACGGGCCGTAACCGGGTGGCGGCGTCTTCGACGCGGGGAGCCGCCCACTCCTTTCCTTGGACGGCTAGGTCCTGTGCCTGGCTTGCCATCTGGGCGGCAAAAGCCGATGCCTGCTTACCAGCCACAATGGCTTGCTCGGCCAAGTCCTCGGCCAGCTTTCGGGTGTACTCGGCGGTTTCTTTTCGTTGGATGGACATGACAATCTCCTTGGACCTCGGTATGCCTCCTCGGTCGGCCATCGCTATACCGCCATGGCCCGACGGAGCCACTGTGTTCTATTCTTCCCCCTATTCTCGCCCAGTGCACGACTAATGTCAGCCTTCTGCGGGGCTTCGCTTCGCTGACAGCTGTACCCGTCCATTGCTAACCGAGTGATATCTGCATGTGTGGCGCTTCGTTCAGGCTCCACATTTTGCGGAGTTGCTCGTCCGGCCGAACGCCCGTGCCCGGCGCCTTTCTTAACATTCGCTGACAGCGGTACCCGCGCGCCATCGCCTCCACTGTGGGAAAATGTATCTCATGGAAGCAACTCTGCATACGAACTACGGCGACATCGTCGTCGAACTATATCCGAATCATGCGCCGAAGACGGTGGCCAATTTTACCGAGCTCGCCACCGGCAAGCGGGAGTGGACACATCCCGCCACCGGCGAGAAGACTACCGATCCGCTGTACGACGGGGTTATTTTCCACCGCGTGATTGCCGGGTTCATGATTCAGGGTGGCGATCCGCTGGGCGTGGGGACGGGAGGCCCCGGCTATACCTTCGATGACGAAATCCACCCGGAGCTCAATTTCAACGAGCCCTACATTCTTGCGATGGCCAATGCTGGTACTCGGATGGGAAAAGGAACCAACGGGTCGCAGTTCTTCATCACGGTTGCACCAACTCCCTGGCTGCAGGGCAAGCACACGATTTTCGGCAAGGTCAATGACGAGCAGTCGCAGGGAGTTGTCGATCAGATCGCGCAGGTCGCTACCGGCGCGGCGGATCGTCCACTGGATGCCGTTGTGATCGAATCCGTGACGGTTACGGAGTAGACTCAAGCTCATGAGTCAGGACGGCGGCAGATTCGCGGAGGAATCTGGAGATCTCAGGCATAGCGCTGCTGGCGGGTACAGCTCGTACTCCTCTGGTGTCCCGCGCCAAAGGAGCGCGAGCGTGCCCCCTCAGCAGCCGTCCTGGCTATCACGCTTTTTCGGCCTGGGTCCGCATAAGCCGTGGGTTACGATCACCCTTGTAATTGCGTGTGTATTGGTTGCCCTGGTGGAACGAGTTCATTCGCAGATCGGCGGGTGGATGGTTTTCGCTCCGCTTGTCGGCGACGCCGAGCCGTGGCGTTTCCTGACCTCCGCATTTCTGCATGCCGGCCCTTGGCACCTTCTTCTCAATATGTACGCGCTGTGGCTCATCGGGTCAGCGCTGGAACCGGCTATTGGGCGGCTCTGTTTTCTGGCGATTTATCTTCTGTCTGCGGTGGCGGGTAATGTGACCGTTTTGTTGGCAGCCGATCCGCTTGGGCAGAGTTGGATAACCGCAACGGTTGGCGCCTCGGGAGCGGTGTTCGGTGTGTTCGGCGCTCTGTTCGTGCTGTACCGCCATTTCGGCGTGGACACCACGATGATCTTGGTGACCATTGGTCTGAATCTGGTCCTTACCTTCATGCCTGGTATGAACATTTCGTGGCAGTCGCATCTCGGAGGAATCATTACCGGTGCCGCAATGATGGCGCTAATGCTGCCGCATCGACGGGATTGGACACGCCGGAAGCGCAGCGTGCGTGACGTGGCGGTTATTGTGGGTACAGCGCTGGTATTACTGGTTCTCGTGGTGTGGAAGTACCACGGCTTGTGAAGTGTTTCCACTTGAGGCGAATCGGCGGTGAAAAAGCAGGTGTGGAAGTACCACGGCTACCCGGTCTGTGAAGTGTTTCGACGCCGCAAGAGCTGAGCACGGGCATGTTCGGGCCGTGCTCATAATCGCTTATGGACCCCGTCTTGCGCAGATCCCGGCGCGCGGCACTCCCGTCCTGCCAGATCCCGGCGCGCGTGGATCCTGGCCCCCGGCAGTGGCAACCGACCCCCGCGCCGCTGCCAGACCCCGATGCGCGTAGATCCTGGCCTTTACGTGCCATTTGCCGCGCCACTCACCGACGTCGATCCCAACCTGCGGAACTCCCAACCCGTATGGAGCCGGACTTGCATCGACCCCAACCTGCATAGTCCCGGCACGCGTTGCACAGATGAAATGGCTCGGCAGATGCCGAGCCATGTGGAGTGACGCCGCCGTACACGGCGAATAACACCCATGTAATTTTCCACAGTTGTGTGCACAGCTGTGGATCGTGCGCAGCGCACTGCCCGGGGTATTAGAGCGGTAATGTGGTCTCATTGTGCGGCTATCCGAAGCCATTGGGCAGGCCAGCTGATTAATTTCACAGGACACCCGCGGCTATTGCACGGGCCACCCGATGCCATCGCGCAGGCCACTTGATCTACCATCTACCGCCCGGCCCACCCGAAGTCATGGCACCGACCGCTCGAGCAGGTTCGTGAGCCGCTCCGATGTCCACGTGTTTCCGCCTACCTCTCGGCTACCGGGAACCTCCATCGCAGAGCATCGTGTGAAGCGCTTCCCGCGAGCCTCGTCGGGAGGTTGCGCCGTCGACCAGGTGAAAGCTACCGCCAGCCCATTGTCATAAGGAAGCCGACAAGCATGACGCCAAAGCCGAGGAAGAGGTTATTGTTCGATCCTGACCAGGCAGAAACGGGCAGGCCACCACCAGAAACGTAGGCGACCACGACAACCAGCAGGCCGAGAACCATCAACGTCACCATCAGCGGAGCCCACCAACGTGGCGAATGCCTTTCGGTCGGCTTCACCTTTTTGCGGGAAGACGCGCGGCGCCGCCGCTCTTCTTGCTGCTCGATTCCCCTCTTGGTTCCCTTGGGAGCTGGTTTCTTCGAGCTTGAAGCGCTGGACGTGCCCTTCTTCTCGCGGGTCTCCTTGGCTCTACGCGTAGACTTCTCGCGCTCAGTCGACTTTTCGCGCTCTGCAGACTCGGGCATCCTCATCCTCTTGTTTCGGTAAATGTTGCCAGCACTAGAGTAGCGACTTTCTCGGGCGTGCGGGTCCACAACATCGCCTGTTCAGGCGTCTGCGCTGCTCCCGGGGACTATCCGGGAGGCTCTCCGGCCGAGGCGGATACGCCAGGAAGGCGACTCGACCTCCTTTCGGCTCGCTCTGGTGCAGCAAGCGGGACCGGCCAGATTACTCTGGACCGTAGCGAGCTGCTGCCTGGCCCGTCGGCAGACCTGCCGCAAGCGGGGGCGCCGGGGCGATAACCGCCGCGCGTGGTAGCAATTCCATGTGAGAGTGATTCGGCGGCGTGGTAGTGGTTCGGCGGTGTGGTACCGATTCCGCGTCTACCCCCAGCCAAGCCATGCCTGGGCCCCGGATAGATGGGACGACATGCTGGCGGGATGCCGCCTATCAAGGAAGACGTTAGTCTAGTAGCTATCGTCGAAAGGGGTGCATTCATGGGACGCCACAGTCAGAAGTCCGACCGGGGAGGCGCGTTGTCGTCTGACTCGACAGGCTCGCCCGCAGTTGACGAGAGCTGGTCGCGGGCGACGGAGAGCGAACCCGCAAGCCTCCAACCCGCAAGCGCCGCGGCCACGGGCGTTGAACCCGCGGACGTTGAACCCGCGGGCGTTGAACCCGCGAGCGGCGAATCCACAGGTGGTCTGGCTGCCTTTTTCGGCGACGACGAGACGCTGTATTCCGAAGACGTCGCATCTGCTGATTTCCCGGAGACCGTAGCTATGCACGCTCCAACGCGGCAGCGTTCGACCAGGAAGAAGCGCTCCCTATTCTGGTGCGCGCTGGGCGTTCTTGGTGAACTGCTGATCACCGTCGGCATCGTCGTCGGACTATTTGTCGTGTGGCAGTTGTGGTGGACAGACGTGGTTGCCAAGCAGGAGCAGGCCGCCGCCATCGAGGAGATCCAGGACGACTGGGGAGAAGCGCCGGTCAAAATTGGTACCCCGCGCTATGACGATCCACCCGCAGTTCCGCATCCAACCGATGAGGGCGCGCTGATCGGACTAATGCGCATTCCGCGTTTTGGAGTGGATAACGTCGACACGATCCGAGAGGGAGTCGGCCTGAAAACCGTGTTGGATACGGGAGCATTCGGGCACTATCCCGACACCGCCTACCCGGGGGAGATCGGTAACTTCGCCACTGCCGCTCACCGCCAGACGTACGGCGCACCCATGCGCGACGTGGATCAGCTCCAGGTTGACGACGCGATCATCGTCGAAACGGAGGACGCATACCTCATCTACAAGGTCACCGACTCGTATATCGTTGAGCCCTCGCAAGGTGAGGTAGTCGCACCGGTTCCCGGCGATCTGGAGGCGGAGGCAACCGAGCGCCACCTGACAATCACCACCTGCCATCCACCCTTTGTGTCGGACAAGCGGTGGGTCATCCACGCGAAATATGATCATTGGGTGGCACGCGATGACGGCATTCCCGAGGAGCTAGCGAAGTAGATATCTGGCCCGGTGGATGTTAACGGCTTGGGCAGGATGCGAAGTACCAAGTGCCAGGCCGAACAACAACACTCGCGGCACGGAGAAAGGATCACAATGTATGCAGCGATATGGCGGCATCTACCTGGCCCGCGATGGTTGAAGGCTCTGGAGGCCATTATCATCGTCGCCGCAATTGTGGTGGCCCTGTTCACCTGGGTGTATCCGTGGGCTGCTGATACCTTCCTACCCGATCTCGACAATACGGTGGGCTGAATGACTGACATCCTCGTTATCGACAACTACGACAGCTTCGTCTACACCATCGTCGACTACCTGCGGCTTCTCGGGGCGCAGACAACGGTGGTACGCAACGACGTCGTCGACCTCGCAAGCGTTGCCGACGCCGACGGCGTGCTGGTGTCTCCCGGCCCGGGAACACCGGCCGACGCCGGCAAAGCGCCGGATGTGATCCGCGAATGCGCACGACTGCACAAACCCATGCTTGGCGTATGCCTGGGGCAACAGGGCCTCGGCGAGGCATTCGGAGCGACCGTCGCCCACGCCCCGGAGCTCATGCACGGAAAGACGTCCGAAATAGTCCATGATGGGACGGGCGTCTTCGCGGGTCTGGAGAGCCCGCTGCGTGTTACTCGTTATCACTCCTTGGCCGTCGTGCCGGAGACCATCCCAGATTGTCTGCGTATTACGGCGACGACGACGGACGGAGTGGTGATGGCTTTCGAGCACACGGAGCTTCCACTGTGGGGGGTGCAGTTCCACCCGGAGTCAGTGATGACGGTGGGTGGCCATCGCATGCTCGCCAACTGGTTGACATTGTGTGGATCAACCAACGCGCTGGCGCTCGCGGAGGGAAAGAAGCCTCTGGTGCGGGAGCACTGAGTGCTGCCGGGGATGCGCCGCAGCCCGGCACATCAGTGACGTACCGGGCTGCCGTGAACCTGATAAGAGCTTTCAGTGCCGACCGCATTACCCGTCAGAGGATGTTGGCTCCTCCGTTGGCTCCGATGGCGCAGGTTCGGTAGACGGTTCGGTGTATTGCCCGACGGTAATGGTCACCGAGCTGCCCTGGCTAACCGTGTCCCCCTCGTTGGCGCTGGCACTGATGACCCTACCGTCCTGCGAGGAGTCACTGACCTTCTCTGAGCGTGTATTCACGTTAAGATTCAAGGCATTCAACGCTGCGGTCGCGTCACTTTCTGACAAGCCAACCAAAGTTGGCACAATCACATTTCCGGAGGCGACAGTCACCGTTACCGAGTCGCCACGCTGGGCCGACGCACCCGCGTTAGGGGTCTGTGAAACGATACGATCCTTGGACTGGCTCGGGTCATCAACGGTTGTGGTTCCGCCGAGTGTCAGACCGTACTCCTGCAAACGGTTTGCCGCCTGTTCCGTCGTCATCCCGCTCAAATCTGGCACTTCCACTGCGGAGGAGCCGGAGGAGAAATGCACGGTCACGGTAGTGCCGGGATCAACGCTCTCGCCGGGACTCGGGGAAGAACTGACGAATAATCCTTCCTCGACCGTGTCGGAAGCGACATCGTTGCCCTTACGGAACTCAAGACCAGCTGCCTCCAACGCCTTCTCGACTTCCCTTTCAGTCATGCCTGTGAGTCGGGGAACCTCCACCTGACTAACTGTGGCCGTCGTGGTCGTCGTCGGCGTGGGCTCGGGATCGCGACCGGAGAGAACGGCCCAGAGGATCGCCACCAAGGCGATCACCAACAAAGCGATGCCGCCCCAAATCATGGCACGGTTCTTCCGGCGGGTCTTTTCCTTCTCCTCGTCAACAGCTTCCTGCGTACCGGTCTGCGCCGGGGCGTAGGTGGTGGCCGCAGCGGCTTGGGTTGCGGTATCCACCGTGGTGGGAGCCGCCTGCGCCACCTGTGTGGGCGGGAACACCGCCACCGGTGCCATATTCCACGAAGTCACGGAGGGCGCGTCAACGCCCTCACCCCGCGCAGCGGAGAGCAGATCGTTACGGAACTCCGCCGCACTTTGATACCGCGCGTCGCGCTGCTTCGCCAGGGATTTCATTACAACCCGATCAATGGCATCCGGAATGTCGGGTGCTACCTGGGATGTCGGCCTCGGTGTCTCCGACACATGCTGGTAGGCAACCGCCACGGCGGAGTCGCCGGAGAACGGGGGCTTTCCAGTCAGCAGTTCGTAGAGCAGGCAACCGGTGGAGTACAGATCGGAGCGTGCATCCACCACTTCGCCGCGGGCTTGTTCAGGCGAAAGATACTGTGCGGTGCCCACCACCGAATTCGTCTGCGTCATGGTGGCAGCAGAGTCCGCAATGGCCCGGGCGATCCCGAAATCCATCACCTTCACCTTGGCATCCGGCGTGATCATCACGTTGCCCGGCTTAATGTCCCGGTGAATGATACCTTCGTGATGTGAGTACTCCAAGGCGGAGAGCACGCCTACCACAATCTGCACTGCCTCACCGATCGGCACCGGGTCGCCATCCGCCAGCAAAGCCGCGACGGTGCGCCCTTTGACGTACTCCATGACAATGTAGGGCAAGGAGATCGCTTTACCCGTCTCGGTGGAAACCTGCTCTTCGCCGGTGTCATACACGGCCACAATCGACGGGTGGTTCAGTGCCGCAGCAGACTGTGCCTCACGGCGGAACCGGGCCAGGAACATCGGATCCTGCGCCAAGTCGGTACGCAGCACCTTAATGGCAACCGTACGCGACAGGCGTGTGTCATAGCCCAGATGTACCTGAGCCATGCCACCTCTACCGATGAGGTCGCCCACTTCATAGCGTTTACCGAGGACGCGGGGAATATCAGGCATGTCGCGTCACCCCTCCTTCTTGGCCATATTCTGCCGTAAATCGTTGGTCATACCGCTTCACTCCGCCTCACTCATTGGTTGAGATACGCCTCGATGACTTGTTTGGCGATTGGTGCGGACACCGACCCGCCGTCGCCACTCCAACCGGCGTTGCCGGCATTTTCCACAACAACCGCAACCACGATCTGTGGATCGTCCGCCGGTGCGAATGCAACGAACCAGGTGTGTGGGGGTGTGGACGAGCTGATCTCGGCAGTGCCCGTCTTACCTGCCACCTCAATGCCGTCAATCGCGGCCCGATAACCCGTGCCGGAGTTGACGTCATCGACCATCATCTCGGTCATATATTCCGCAGTTTGCTCGCTCATGGGCTGTGAATACACCTGCGGTTTGCTTGTACTCAGCGTTTCCAGATCTGCCGTCAGGGTCCGCTGTACCAGATAGGGCTTCATCAGCACGCCGTCGTTCGCGATTGCCGCCCCGATCATAGCCATCTGCATGGGTGTGACCCGGATGTCTTGCTGGCCAAAGGAATCCATGGCCAGCGCAGCTGTTGATTCGGGCTCCGGGAAGCGAGAGGCGGATACTCGCAGCGGGGTCTGAATCGTATCGCCGAAGCCGAAGAGTTCGGCCTGCGCCATCATATCTTCCGCTCCTACTTCGACGCCACCGATCGCAAAGGCGGTGTTGCAGGACTGCACGAAGGCCTGCCGCAGCGTGACCCGGCCGGAACCATCGCCGCACACGGCCTCACCGGGATTCTCAATGCTGTGGGAGGTACCCGGAGGGGTGTAACTGGTTGGTGCTTCCACCAAGGTGTCCGGCGTCATGTCAGGATTCTTCTCCAGCATCGCGGTGGCGGTCAACATCTTGAATGTGGAGCCGGGCGCGTACTGATCACCACCGATTGTGCGGTCCACCAGAGGTTTATTCGGGTCGTTGGAAAGAGCGTCCCATGCCTCGCTGGCGGCTGTTTTATCGTGTGTTGCCAGGGAATTCGCATCATAAGTGGGGATGGACACTTGCGCGAGGATAGCGCCGGTTTTTGGATCGAGGGCAACGACGGCGCCCTTCTGGCCGTCCATGGCGTTGATCGCGGCCTCCTGCGCCTTGGAACTGATGGTGAGTTCCACACCGCCGCCCTGCGGCTGCTTGCCGGTAACAAGCTCTTCCAAACGCTGGGTCAGCAGCGACGAGTCCGAGCCGCCGAGAACAGAGTTCTCGGCTCTTTCGATGCCGGTCATCGAATTGAAGGAGGTTGAGAAGTAGCCGGTGACATTCGAGTAGTTGCTGGCTTGTGAATAGACGCGCTGATACTGGTAGGGGTCATCGACCGGTGAGGACGATGCAATTGCTTCGCCATCCACAATAATCGGACCGCGATCTGTGCCGTATTCGCGGTACAGTGTCCGCGAATTACGGGAGTCCGCATTCAGCCGGGGAGCCTGGAAGAACTGAATGTAGGTTGCCGCAACCATCAGGCACACGAACATCGCAGTGGCAAGGGTAGCGAGATGACGAATCGGACGGTTCATCGGATGTTCACCACCTGGGTCTCCTGTGAGTCGGATGGTTCGTCCTCGGGTGATTCGGACGAGTCGGCATCCTGTTCGTATTCGGGATCTGCTCAAGAATCTCCTGCGGAGGTAGCGGGTCGGCAGCAGCCGGCCGCCGAGCGGCGTCGGAAATTCTAAGAAGCAAGCCAATAATAATCCAGTTGGCGAGCAGTGCCGAACCACCGTGCGCAAGGAACGGCATGGCCAATCCGGTCAAAGGGATGACTCGTGTGACACCGCCGACCACGATGAAGCACTGAATGGCAATGGTGAAGGAAAGTCCGGTGGCGAGCAGTTTGCCGAAACCGTCGCGCAGGAAGATAGCCGTACGTAGGCCGCGCATAACCAGCAGGAGGTAGATCGACAGCAAGGCGAGCATGCCGACCAGCCCAATCTCCTCGCCCAGCGATGCCATGATGAAGTCCGAGTTGGCGGCATACGACTTAGTCGGATATCCCTCGCCCAGCCCGGTTCCGAACAGTCCCCCCGAGGCCATGCCAAAGAGGCCCTGGACCAGCTGGTAAGAGCCGTACTGGGCGTCGTATACGTCGGCGTCCAGAGCGTGTAGCCAGATGGTGAAACGTGCCTGAATATGCGGCATCGCTTCCACCAGGGCCGCCACGCCCCCTGCCGTGAGGAGAGCACCGATGATAATCCAGGAGACCCGTTCCGTTGCCGCATAGAGCATGGCGACGAATAGGCCGAAGAACAGGATTGCCGTACCGAAGTCCTTCTCGGCTGCCAGAGTGCCCATGGAGAGCAGCCAGGCGAGCAGCAGGGGCACCATGTGCCGGGCTTTTGGTAGATGCAGGCCGAGGACCTTCGGGCCGGCCAGCGAAAGATTGTCGCGCTCGGATACGAGGTAGCTGGCGAAGAAGACGGCGAAGCAGATCTTCGCCACTTCGGCGGGCTGGAAGGAGAAACCGGCTACGCGGATCCAGATGCGCGCGCCCTGGAAACCAATTCCGATACCGGGAGCAAGAGGCAGGAGAAGCAGAACGACGCCGAGGATTAAGGAGGTCCAGGTGAATCGGCGTAGCAGCCGGTGGTCGCGCAAAACCACAACGGTTCCAACCATGAACACCATGCCGACGGCACTTAAGATCAATTGGTTGCGCACATCGTTGGATTCGGAGGCTACATCGATCCGGTAAATCATGGCTAGACCGACGCCATTCAAGGCGAGGGCACAGGGGAAGAGGACAGGATCGGCATAGGGAGCGACATGCCGGATCATCAGATGGGCACCGATTGCAATCACAACGGCGAGGACCGTCATCGCAGTCATATTGCTTGGCAGCCCCGTACCGCCGGTGCCGATATGCACCAGATAGTAGGCGATGAAGCCGATTGCCAGAGCAAGTGTGAGTAGCAGCAGCTCGGGGATACGCCCCTTACGAGCCTGGGTTTGTGTTACGACGCTCATGGCTCATCCCGCCCGAAGAGTCGAGAGGGATCAATACCCCACGACTCCCATGTGAATTGCTGGTCGGGCGACGGCGACGCGGAGGGCGACGGCGACGCGGAGGAACTCGGCTGGGACGAGGGTGCCAGCTGGCTTTCCAGGTTGTCAACGATCTCGCGCGCCTCGGCCAGTGAGCTACGCGTGATGGGTGTGCGCAGTCTCTCCCGTGCCACCTGTTGTAGATCTGCCACGCGGATATCGCTGCGTTCAACGACCGAGGAGAGTGCCATTGGACCGAGGGTCTGCGGGATTCCCCGGAAGATCGTCACGTATCCGGCGTCGCTGGAGACGTAGTACTGGGTTTGCGTCCAGCGGTAGCCGCCGAAGAGGGCGCCACCGATCAGAACAAGCACCGCGAGCAGAGCGGCGATGCGTGCCGG
Organism: Actinobaculum sp. 313; assembly: GCF_003073475.1. Taxonomy (GTDB): domain Bacteria; phylum Actinomycetota; class Actinomycetes; order Actinomycetales; family Actinomycetaceae; genus Asp313. The sequence continues at coordinate 44,452 of NZ_CP029033.1, forward strand.
GATGCGCGAGCGGTGGTGCTCTTCTTCGTCAAGCGGCTCCGTGTCTGTTTCCTCATCGGCCGTGCGTGGTGGGGAGGAAAGCACATTGGCGCGGGCAGCCGCCGAATTTCCACCACGCGTAGGACGATGGTGATCAACGGCGGCGGAGCCCACGATGATGGGCTCTTGGCTCTGTGCTGGTCCCGCCTTCTCGTCGTCAACGATGTCACCGAGGACAACGGTCACATTGTCCGGAGCTCCGGCGGCCAGGGCCAGTTCAATGAGATGCTCGCCGCAAGACGCCAGGTCATGGTAGTTCCGCAGGGTGTGTTCGATGGTTTCATGGGAGACGACGCCGAACAGGCCGTCCGAGCAGAGTAGCCAGCGGTCTCCGGGAATCGCTTCGCGTACCGATTCGTCCAACTCGACGTCGCCGGGTGTATCGCCGAGCGCGCGCATAATCACATTGCGCTTGGGATGGTGCTCAGCCTCCTCCGGAGTGAGTTGGCCGCGATCAACGAGGAATTGGACGAGGGTGTGATCATGCGTGACCTGCGTCAGCTTCTCGTTGCGCTGCAGGTAGGCCCGTGAGTCTCCGATGTGGACCATGGCGAGTTTATTGCCCGAGCGCAGCAGTGCAATACAGGTGGTGCCCAATCCGGCCAGTTCCGGGTCGTCCTCCGAGCGCTGCATGAGGTCCTCATGAGCGGAATTGACTGCCTCGCGGAGCAGCGGGAGTAGATCATCGGCGCCGTGGACGTCGTCGTCGAGTGCGGCGAGGTAGCCAACGGTGACCGAGGAGGCAACGTCTCCGGCGGCGGCACCGCCCATCCCGTCGGCTAATACAAGTAGGTTTGGCGACGCATAACCGCCGTCTTGATTACTGCTGCGGATAAGGCCCACATCGGAGAATGCGGCGAAACGAAGCTGCACACTCATCGGCGTAACTCCATCGTGGTCTTACCGATAACGATCGACGCGCCCGGCGGTAGCGGCGTTGGGGTACTAATGCGTTTGCCGGAGACGAAAGTGCCATTCGTCGAGTCGAGGTCTTCGATCCACCATTGACCGTCGTTGTGGTAGATCCGGGCATGGCGCGACGACGAATAGGTGTCGTCCAGTACGAGTGCACTGTCGGGTGAGCGTCCCACGACGATGGATGCCTGCCCAAGTGGCAGAGTCGTGCCGGCCAATGGTCCGCCTGTCACAGCCAAGGTCGGGGCGCGGGGAGTTGACTTTTGAGGTTGGGGAGTGGGGGCTGGCACGGAGTCACGGCGCGGGACGCGACGCCGTCGGTCACGCACTTGGCTGCCGTAAACGTCCTTGCGCACCGTGATTACCACGGCGAATACAAACAACCACAGCAGAGCGAGGAAACCGAAGCGCAGCAGGGTTAGGACTAGGGTGCTCATTCGTCCTCCGGGCTGGTCCAGAACATGATATGTGTTCGTCCAACCGTGATTGTATTGCCATCCACCAAGGTGGCGGCGGAAATACGGTGCCCTTCGACGAAACTTCCGTTGGTCGATCCGAGATCGGTGGCGATAACACCGCCTGGCGTCACGCGTAGTTCCAGGTGACGGCGTGAGATGCCCGAGTCATCAATAGTGATGTCGCAATCGGAACCACGTCCGATCACCGTGACATCGCCGGTGAGGAGGTAACGTTCCGAGCCGATTTCGATGATGGGGTGCTCGGTAGAAGCTGCATTGGAGGTTGCCGGTGCCACGGCGCCGCGTTTCGTGGACGAAGTGATATGGAGGTTGCCGGATTTCAAAGAGGCGTCCTCTTCAAAGCGGATCAAGATGGGTCCGAGGAAGGTGTAGCCCTGGTCGGTGGCGTACTCGGTGGCGGAGCGGATGAGTTCCTCGGCGAAGGCGTCTTGCCCCCAATCGTCAACGTTTCTGAAGTCGGCGGCGGATAGTGCGATTGTGAAGTCGTTGGGGCTGATGGTGCGTTGACGGCTCATAACGGCCGCATTCTTATCCATGGCCTTCTTCAGGGCCGATGTGATCTCCACCGGCTTGAGCTCCGAGTGGAAGGCACGCGAAAAGGCGTTGGCCACGGCGTTCTCGACGCCCTTCTCGAACTTATCGAAAGCACCCACGCTTTACCTCCTGCACCTCGCACCTGTAGTGATCACGGTGCGCCGTTCGACCAGAGAGCACGGTCGCATCACGGTGCTCGGTCTCACCTGTGCTGACAACTCGGTCTCACCTGTGCTGACAACCATGTACCACCTCCGGCCGATGACACTTTATCCTCTTTGAGCGGCGGAACCGAAGTGGCGCCATCCCGGCTCATCGGGGAGAGGACTCTTCCCCGGCTGGATACACGGCCGCTGCGGGCGAGGCAAGGCGCTGAGGGCGAGGCGAGCCGCTGAGGGCGGCGCCTGCCTGCTAGCGAGTGCCGCTGAGCGGCTGAACCGGTCTCTCGACGGGAGTGCTCTCAGCGAGGAGCCGTCAAAGGGCACAAACCTCGTGCGACTGCGAAGTGTCCGCTGACCAGCAGCGAAACCCTGCATCCTTCCGGTGAAGCAAAGTCCACCTATCACACCTTACGGGTTCGTTGATGCTTTTGGCATCCTTGTTATCGCGCTGTTACCTTTCTGATGAGGTTCCATGCCAGACGGCACCGTGCCTATCAGGAGCAATGGCGAAATTAATGTGGGCGGTGTCACTCGCGCCTCGTGCTGACGCGGGAGTGCCGACGCGGGAAAAGTTCCGTTCAATTCGGTGTGGCCACACTTGGGTCAGATGGCCGTTCTTCGTGGGCGGCTCCACACTGCATCGACTTGGAATTAGAACCGGTCCCCACTAAGCTGATACATGCTGAAAACGCATTCAGAGGCGGCTAGCCCGCAAGTGCGGTGCGTTCGAGCTCAAGTGGCGGAATAGGCAGACGCGCACGGTTCAGGTCCGTGTGCCCGAAAGGGCGTGGGGGTTCAACTCCCCCCTTGAGCACCATTCATCTCGGTTGATCATCTGGCACCGGTGAGTTGATCACCTGGTACTAGTAACCTGCCAAGCCCGCCTACGGCCGGACCGTCAATCAAGTTCAGACGCATTAGCTCCTGCTTAAACCACTTTTCATGCCTGTGTTCCGTCCAGCTGGTTATGAACGCAACGAGAAGCGGCTTAAAGGCCGGAGAAGCTGTCCGCTTTGTGGTCTGGTTGTCGGCATGGTTTTTCTTGCCCGGCCCGTCATGCTCTAGCGGTTTCGTGTGTCCCAGTGCCGAGTGCGGTGCCCGCCTCATGCCGGGGTCTGTCGGCATGGTCTTTCTCGCCGGGGCCCGTCAGGGTCTAGTGGTGTGGTGTGTTCTAGTGTGGAGTTTGTTGTCCGTTTCATGGTTGGGTTGTCGGCATGGTCTTTCTCGCCGGGGCCCGTCAGGGTCTAGTGGTGTGGTGTGTTCTAGTGTGGAGTTTGTTGTCCGTTTCATGGTTGGGTTGTCGGCATGCTCTTTCTCGCCGGGGCCCGTCACGCTCTAGCGGTCTGGTGTGTCCCAGCGCCGAGTGCGGCGCCGGGCTCATGCTTGGGTCTGCCGATGCGACCATGACCGGGCCATGCGATCTGATGCTCCGATGGGTGTCAAAATCCCGTCCAAACGACGAGTTATCGAAAGGGCCATCGCCTCAAATCCGCATGATTCCACCATTCTTTAAATGGAGCGATTCCACTTTGCCTTCGTTTGGACGGGATTTTGACAAAGTACCACAGAAGGAGCACCAGGGCCTGGTCGGAACAGCACACCACGGAGCGGATTTGGACGAACCCGACGAAGCAACACCTCTAACGGTCGGGACCTCCCTCACAGTGTTGATCTTTCGGGTCTAGACAGTCGCGGCAGGCGCCACAGCGGCAGGCTCCTCCGGCTCTGAGAAAGGGTGGACTGGGTTCTCACGCCGAGGAGGAGTTGCGGGCCGGTCCTCTCAATCCAGTCCTGTGACGACTGGGTTTTGAGGTCGAGGAGGAGTTGCGGGCCGGTCCTCTCGATCTAGTCTCGTGATGACTGGGTTTTGAGGTCGAGGAGGAGTTGCTATCCGTGATGGAGTCGCGGCGTTCTGACGCTTCGACGGAGCCCTCCGACGCGATGATGTCGAGAGGAGTGACCTTCCGTGAAGCCTCCTCGAACACTGCACTCTACAACGGGGTGTTCCAGGTTTTCTGACCAACCGGTCGGCTCGCTCAGGCCGTACTTAGGTGATCACACCTCGCGTGAAATACTCCATACTGCTCACTAAGTTGGCTGAGTGTTGTAGCGCGAAGCGAGAATCTCCTTGACCTCCGATACGATCAGTCCGTTCTCGACTTCTTGCCGCGTGAAACGAGCAACGCGATAACCCTGTTTGAAGAGTTCGCGGTCGCGCCAACGATCTGCAGCGAACTGATAGTCGTCGTTGTGATAGCTGTAGCCGTCAACCTCGACCACCAGCCAGCCTTCAATCACGAAATCAACTTCGCCGACGCCCGGAATCTGCACGCCGTCGGCGAAGTTGATGCCCGCATCATGAAACTGAAGCCGAGCCTTTGTTTCCAGGGGCGAGCGCGCACGTGCACTAGCCAGAGAGAGCCTATCGCGAGCCTGCCGGGAGCCGGGACCGCGTAATAGCGCGGCAATAGCGGCGGCTGTGGTATGCGACTGGTGTAGTGCGGCGTCGCAGGCCATGAGCGGACCCTCCGGGCGGTTATCGCAACGCAGAAAGCGGGCCAGCATGAGCGGGACGGGCGCCGCGGGATAGGCGGTTGGTGCCGGAAGTTCAAGGGAGCGTTCTATATGCACGACCTCTCGAGTGCGGGGATAGAAGTAGCCTCCCAGATCACCAGCGTGAGGGTATCGGCCATGTGGTATGGCGATATGTACCACACTCCACGATGAGGATTGGGGGTAGCCGTAGTAGTAAGCCGCATGCTGGCAGGTGATGACTCCGCCGTGTATGCGAGCAAGGACTACATGGCGCTCGGCGCCCAGCAAGCCGACCACTCCTCGAGGATAGGCGATCAGTTCTCCAGCACCTACTAGGCGGTCGACATGGCGGCGTTCTGTGCGATCCAATTGGAGCTCAAGCAGTCGCACAGCGCCGTGGCAACTGCGTATGCGAGCGAGAATGTCATCGTCTTGCGTCATGACTTGAGATTGGCAAGACGGCGACCTAAAAGAAAGGCGATGCGAATTCCTGTGGAAAGGCGCGGACGAATCGAGGTTGTGGATACGTCGACTTGTTGGATGGGCCGCAATCCTTGTGTGGATGTAAGCGAATGAAGGCCAGTAGACGATTACCAGATGGTGACCGGCGCTGTTCCGATGGTCCGGTGCCCGGCGCTCACTGATCGTGAGTATCGGCGGAGCATTCGCCATTGTTCCGGTGGATCGGTGTCAAGCCGGGCAGGTGGGTTGTGGCTGGATCAGTGAGTAGCAAGATCGCGCTTCTCTGGCGCTGGCGTTACTGTGAAGGTCTCTTCATCTGGGTCGGACCGGGTGTGGGTGGACCGGGCCGGATGTGTGGGTTGGACCGGGCCGGATGTGTGGGTTGGACCGGGTGTGGGTGGACCGGGCCGGGTGTGTGGGTTGGACCGGGTGTGGGTGGACCGGGCCGGGTGTGTGAGCGGCGTGGTGTCAAAATCCCGTCCAAACGACGAGTTAGCAACAAGGCCATCGCCTCAATTCCGCATGATTCCGCCATTTTTTAAATGGAGCGATTCTATTTTTCCTTCGTTTGGACGGGATTTTGACAAAGTACCACCGAAGGAGCGCCAGTGCCTGGTTGGCCGAGTAGGCCACGGAGGGGATTTGGGTAGATTTGGCGCTGCGCGAGTCGTGTTGGGGGTGGATTTGCCCAGCGTAGGTCGTGTTGGGGGTGGATTTGCCCAGCGTAGGTCGTGTTGGGGGTGGATTTGCCCAGCGTAGGTCGTGTTGGGGTGGATTTGCCCAGCGTAGGTCGTGTTAGGGCAGATCTACCCCTGTGGGGGTCACGCCCGGACAGACCGACCCACGGCAGTTGACTATGCAACGGCAGACCCCCACTGACCTGCGGAACTTGGGCGGATGGACCCTGCTGAGATCAGACATGCGCAGCGCTAGAGGCATGTGGATGCGGGTCGTGTCACTGGCACACTTATGCCGTTGGTGCATTCAATGGGCGGGCCGTAGCAGATGCGGAGGTGATCATGGCGGTTTGCCCAGTGTTATGCCCGTCGGCAGGCATTTGAGACCCTGCGCCGGACGGAAGGCCGTCCGGGCAAAAGGCGACAGAGCGGACGGAGCGGCGATACGTGACCGCCAGGCCGGGGATGAGGTCCAGGCGCGTGGGAAGGTGAACCGTCGACAACCTGAAGCGCAGGGACCGTGAACGGTTGGGACCGTGAACGTGTGGAAACGCGGGAGGGAGAGTGAATGCCCGGGACGCGAACCTCCGGGCGCGCGGGAGGGAATAAACCGCCAGGCCCGGGAGGGAATGAACCGCCGGGAACCAGGAAGGGACCGACCGGCGACGCGAGACCGCCAGGCCGGGTAACGGGACCGGCATGATTGAGCACAAATCGCGGTCGTTCGCCCGTGGCATCCACGATGCGGCAGTGCTCGCGAAACCGCAGGCCTCGATTTATCCTCAGGGTATCCGCACACGCTGGAACAACGTATGGAAACGGATGGCAGTGCCGCAGAGGGGGACCGAAATGGTCTGTGCCAGTGGGAGCGCCAGTCCGTGCCAGTCCGTGTGTGGCCTATGCGCGATAGTCCAGACATCGAGCGAAAGACAAAGGAGGATGGACATGGCAGGTCATACGACACGAACCGTTCGAGCAGGACTCGAGAACGATATGGCCTACGGGTCAGTGGTACCCCCGGTCTACCTCTCGACGAACTTCGCTTTCGAGGCATTTGACAACAAACGCGAGTACGACTACACGCGGTGCGGCAATCCGACGCGTTCAATTCTGGCCGAGGCACTAGCCGATTTAGAAGGCGGCGCAGGAGCAGTTGTTACGGCGACGGGTACTGCCGCGATTACGCTCGCGCTTCTGACCTTCGTCAAGCCGGGGCAGAAGGTACTCGCCCCATGTGACTGTTACGGAGGAACATGGCGTTTGCTCTCGACATTGGCTGAGACTCGCCATCTCGACGTTGAGTTCGTTTCAATGACCGGAACGGCGGCGGTGTCGGCCATCACTGAGCAGCGGCCCGCAGTGGTCTTCATTGAAACGCCTTCCAACCCGCTGCTGCGCATCACCGATATACGCGCGACGGCCGCGGCCGCGAAGCAGGTGGGCGCCGTCGTCGTCGCCGACAATACTTTCCTCTCACCACTCGGGCAGCAACCGTTGCAACTCGGATGTGACATCGTGCTGCACTCCACCACGAAGTACATCAACGGGCATAGCGACGTGGTGGGCGGTGCCGTTGTGGCGAAGACTGCGGAGGACGCCGAGCGCCTGGCCTGGTGGGCGAATGTGCTAGGAGTGACGGGCAGTCCGTTCGATTCGTATCTCACTCTGCGTGGCCTGCGGACCCTGCGGGCGCGCTTGAACGTGCACCAGAGCAATGCGCGCGTTCTTGCGGAGACTTTGGCGGGGCGGCCAGAAGTATCTGCAGTCTACTATCCCGGCCTTTCCGATAGTCCTGACCATGAGTTAGCGACGGCGCAGCAGCAGGGCTACGGAGGTATGGTCTCCTTCGAGCTTGTCGGCGGCGAGGCCGCCGTGGAGGCCTTCCTCACCGGACTGGAGCATTTCTCCCTGGCTGAGTCTCTGGGTGGAGTGGAGTCTCTTGTGGCGCATCCTGCCTCCATGACGCACGCGGCGATGGATGCCCAGGCGCAGGCCGCAGCCGGTGTGACGCCTGGCCTGCTGCGACTGAGCGTGGGGATCGAGGACGCGGATGATCTGGTAGCGGACGTTCTTGCCGGTCTGGAGAGAGCGGGTGCTGCGGCGGGGGCTGCCGCAGCATAGGTCGCCACGGCGGCGAGGTTTACGACGATGTCGGCGAGAGACAATGTTGACGAGCGGTGGTCGAGGTTGTGAGTGACGCGGCGGACCAGAGCAGGGCCTAAGTTGCCCGCGACGCCGCCAACAAGCGTTGCCGTGGCAAGGGGCCATTCGAGCGAAACGCGGCGACCAGAATACGGGAGTTGTAGCTCGTATCACCGCGGCACGCACCAGCGACACGTCGCAGAGCATTCTGCTACACTTTGCACTATGACACTTCTTTACCGATTTTGTTGACAACTCCAGGTCTGCACCTGGAGTAGCCATGCAAAAGTAGTTGAGCGCCGGGCAGCGCGATGCAGCCTACCTGCGGCATGCCATAGGGGTCGACCAGTTAGGTCGGCCAGAGATAGGTAGAAGATGTCATACCGAGACAACGATCTTTTCGGCGACGCTGCCCGCGTGCGCGATGCGGGCATCCAGCAGAACCGCGCAGACAGTGCAAAGACTCCTCCGGGCACCCAGCGCGACCGCCACCTACACGTTGGCTGGCACCCGCAGCGCTGGCCCGAGTTCATGCGTGAGCCGGTGGAGCACCGCGATCCTGTGCCGGAGCTTCCCTCCGGGCCGCGTGCCCTCATCCGCGCGCTGCTGCGCCGCAACCTGAAACCCATCGTGTTGTGCAGCACGGTACTCGCGATGAGCTACATCTCCATGGCCCTTGTTCCGTGGGCGATTGGGACCCTACTCGACTCGGATCTGCACCATGGACTGACGGCGGCACTCGTGCCACCCACTCTCGTTTTCGTGGGCATTGTTCTGCTTGCGGCATTCGGTGGCCTGGCAGAAACGCCGCAAACGGCACTTTGGCTGCGCGGTACATGGGATCCGGTGCGTCTTCTGATGGGCAAGGTATTCATGCGCCGCACGACGACGTCGCAAGAGATGCCCTCTGGCGATCTTGTGGCAGTGGTAACCAGCGACAGCAATAAACTGGGCGCTTTGCTGGAATGGATACCCGAACTGGTCAGTTCCCTTGCGGCGTTCGCCGTTGTCGCGGTGTTGATGCTGCGGGTATCTCTGCCGTTAGGGCTGTTCGTGATTATTGGCATGCCACTGCTCTTGTACGGCATTTCTCGCATTATCAAGCCGTTGCAAGAGCGGATTGCCGCCCAGCGTGAGGAACAGGGAAAACTGACGGCGCTAGCTTCCGATGCCATCGTGGGACTGCGCGTTCTGCGCGGCGTTGGTGGGGAAGACCGCTACAACGAGGCGTACGTCAAGCAGTCGCGGGCTGTGCAGGAGGCTGGTATACGCGCCGCGCGGCCACGGGCGCTGCTCGACGCCATCCAAACGGCGGGGCCGGCGCTATTCACGGCGATTGTGGTCGGTGGCGGGCTGTGGATGACCTACCTCGGGAGCATGACGTCCGGAGAGCTGGTCGCCTTTTATGGTTACACGGCGTTCCTTTCCATGCCAATCGGCTTGATTTCGCAGATGATTCAGATCACCTCTCGCGCTTGGGTTGCGGCGAAGAAGTTCTCGCGCGTATTTGAGGGTGAGCCGTTAGCTGGTGACGACGAGCGCCAAGCCAGCATCGGCAAGCGCCAGGCCGACGACGAGCACGAAGCCAGCGACGACGGACCTTGGCCCAATGACGAGCGGAACTCGGGCAGCGAGGCGAGGGTCGGCGGCGAAGATGCAGGTGAGCGCGGGAGCGTTACTGGCGCCCCCTCTGGCCGAGCCCCCGGCCGTACCCCGGCGCCGCCTCTGACGTAGCCCTGGCCGCGCCCCTGACCCCGCCCGCACATCGCTCCCCGCTCCGGACTGGGGTGTGGTGACGTTGACCGATCTGGCCAGCGGCGTGGCGGTCCGGCCCGGTGTGATGACGGCCTTGGTGTCTGCCGCATCCGGGGAGACAAGAACCATCGCGTCGCGGCTCTCCCGCCGGGATGATCGGGATGAGGTCCGCGCGGACGGCGTCGACATCCGTCGTTATCCGGTCGATGAAGTCCGCCGTGGCATCGTATACGTTGGGCCGATCGCCGAACTATTCACCGGCACTCTGCGATCCGGGCTGCTCGGTCCGAGTGCTCCCTACATTGAGCCGCGCGACATACGTCAACAGATCGAGGACACCCTGGCACCGGATGGAGACATCAGGCCCCTCTTCACCGAGTCGGGCGAAACCGAGGGCGACGCGCAATTGCTAGCGGCGCTTCGCACCGCCCATGCCGATGACGTTCTCGAGTCGCTGCCGGAAGGGCTTAATGGCCAAATCGCCGAGCGAGGGAGGTCTCTCTCCGGCGGTCAACGGCAGCGTTCCGTCCTCGCTCGTGCGCTATATCAGGAGCCGCCCATCGTCATCCTGGTGGAGCCGACCAGCGCCGTCGATTCGCATACCGAAGCGCGAATTGCCGCGAATCTGGCTGAGGCCCGATCTGGCCGGACCACGGTACTGGTGACGACGTCGCCCCTGTTGCTGAACCATTGCGATGAAGTCGTCCTAGTGCGGGATGGGAAAGAAGTTGCGCGCGGCACCCACTGGCAGCTTCTTGAGAGCCCGGAGTATGTCGCCGTCGTGCACCGCGGTGAGCGAACGCAGTCCGCCGCATCTAAGAATCAACCGGTAACCCTAGCTACAGCTTCCCAGCCGCTAGACCGCGCTGTGACTCACGAGCCACCGCCCGGGAATATCAATGATCAATCGGCGCCGACCACGGAGTATCCAGGAGATGACGCATGAGACTACCTACCGCTGATTCCCGCACGGTATCGCGCAGGCTGGGTGGCCTCGTTGCGCAGCATCGCGGGCGATTCTGCCTGGTTATCGGCCTGCAACTCCTGGTTGCTCTGGCCTCGGTGGTAGCACCGCAGGTTATTGGCCGCGCTATTGATGCGGTCTCCAGCGGAACGACGCCGGGGTATATCCAGCGCCTTATCGCCCTGCTGCTCGCCGTGGTGGTGATTCAAGGAATCCTCGCCTACTTCGGCAACTATCAGAGCCTGGTGTTGGGCGAACTGATATTCGCGCAGTTACGCAACGGGGTCGTCAATAGGGTCACGCATCTGCCGATTTCGGTTGTGGAGTCGGCGGGAACCGGCGACCTGCTCGGGCGGACAACGCATGATATTGATCGCGTACAGACCTTCGTGCACCGGGGAATCCCGCGCTTTCTCATTCTGGTGCTGACGATCCTCGTAACAATGGGAGCCGCTGTTCTCGCGGAGCCGCAGGTCGGCTTCCTCGTCGTCGTACCGATTATTCCGATGTGGCTCGCCATACGCTGGTACACCCGGCGTTCCATTCCCGCCTATCTGGCGGCGTCGGCCCTGTGGTCCGGGGTATCGGGCACGGTGTCCGAGACAGTCGAACAGATCGGCACAGTTGACTCTCTCCGGCTCGGAGAAATGCGTGTTTCGCGTATGAGCGTATTGATCCGTGAGCTGTGGCGCAATGAACGGTACACGGGGTGGATCAGGAGCGTCTTCATCGTGGCGGTGCAACTGATTGTGTCACTGCCGATCCTCCTCGTGATCGCATGGGGCGCCTACCTGATGGGACGTGGCGTCACCACTCTGGGGGCGGTAACGGCAGTGGCGCTGTATACGCAACAATTGCGCGGCCCCCTGTGGGAGCTGGGGTGGTGGATGAACGAACTGCAGTTCTCCTCGGCATCCTTCGCGCGGATTTTCGGCGTAGACATGGTTCCCTCCGAATCCGTTTCCGACGACGTCGAGGAGCCGCGTGGAGCGGATCTGGCCTGCCGCGACGTGCATTTCTCCTACCGCGATGGAGAGGAGGTGCTGCACGGTGTTGATCTTGATGTGCGGCCGGGTGAGACCTTGGCCATTGTTGGGCCGTCGGGAGCGGGAAAATCAACCCTTGGCCGACTCATCGCCGGGATTAATGCCCCGGACTCAGGTGCGGTGCAGGTGGGTGGTGCGCAGGTCACGCGCATCGGGGAAGCGCAACTCTGTTCGACGGTCGCATTGGTCACGCAGGAACACCACGTCTTTGTTGGTACGGTGGCCGATAATCTACGTTTTGCAAAGCCGGATGCCACTGACGACGAATTACGCGCTGCTTTGGCCAGTGTGAATGCGACGTGGCTAGCTGAACTGGAGGACGGCCTGGAGACCGTCGTCGGCTCTGGCGGAAAACGGCTTACCCCGGCACAGGCGCAGCAGATTGCCCTGGCGCGAATCGTGCTTCTGGACCCGAAGGTGCTGATTCTGGACGAAGCGACGTCGTTACTGGACACCACGGCGGCGCGTTCGGTGGAACAATCACTGGCTAATGTGCTGGCGGGACGCACCGTTATTTCCATTGCACACCGGCTCTACACAGCACATGACGCAGACCGAGTTGCTGTGATGCGTGACGGCTATCTTGTTGAACTTGGTAGTCATGATGAACTCGTCGTTAGTGGTGGGGAGTATGCCCGCCTGTGGACGGCGTGGCAGCAAGACTGAGAGATTCGTCACGTCTATCGGTTGGGTTATGTGATCACCTGTGACACTTTCGGGGCAAAAGGCGAAATGTGCGCGCCCGTGACCTGCGAGGAGACTCACGGCAGAGTCTATGTGCTCACAATTGGAGAATTGTCGCCGTGAAGGCTGACAAAGTGGCGAAATAACGCGAATCGCGGCGTCCTCTCCCGCCCTGTGCTAGGTTCGATCAGCAAAGAAGGATAAGTTTTCTGTCACCATGCGCTCTGGTCACGCCCGGAGCCACGGTGCGGTGAACAGTTGACACACAATCCTCAGGAGGAATGGATGACTGGGCACACTCGTGTGGCCGCACCAGACGGGCGGCGGTATCGCCGACTCGTGCTTGCGTTCACGGCGCTCGTCGCAATGCTCTGCACGCAAATCGGCATTGTGGCGCCCGCTCAGGCGGCCGACAACCCAAACATCAAGGTCAGTGACCTCGTATTGACCAAGACCGATAGCAATGGCAATCCACAAGGTGGAGGCTTGCGTGTTGAAGACTATGCGCGTCTCGACTTCTCCTGGGATGCGTCGAGTGCCGATGTGAAGGATGGTGATTCCTTCACTATCGACCTCGGCAGCTATTTCCGGAACCTGGAGTATCCGAAGAGCACGCCGATGACGGTGACCTACAACGGTCAGCAGGTCGAGATCGGCACTTGCGATCTCACGCGGACCACCGTCGTGTGCACCTTCAATGAGAAGGCCGAGGAACTGAAAAACTCGGGTTTCACCGCTATCAGTGGAACCGGATCGGCCATGCTGCGCGTATTGGTGGCGACTGACTCAGAGACTGCCGATATCACCACGAACGGCGTGACCTCTGTTGATCTGCCGGATACCGGTGGTATTGGTGAGGTTATCGGCACGCCGTTCTCGAAGTTCAGGTTCGACAAGTGGGCCGGCGGCCTTCTGAGCGATGGCAGCAAGATGCAGTGGGGGTTGAACTTCGGCACGGAGTATCTGACCCAGCAGGCAGGGCTCCCTCTCGACGGAAGTCGGCAAACCATCACCATCACGGATACTCTCGGTGAGGGCTTGTACTTCGATCCCGCCACGTTCAGGGAGTGGATTCTCTACTATCGCGGCACCGAGGGACAAGACTCTGTTATCACCCTCAACGCGCTGACCGATGCCACCGGCAATGATCGCAGCCTCACCTGGGGCGATTTCGATATGGATGTGGAAATCGACGCAACCGGCAGGGTCGCCACGATCAAGGTGACCGGTCCTTTTCTGCCGAACTCGAACTACTCGGTTGTCTACTGGTGTAATTTCGAGGGTGGTGAGGTGACTCGTGGTGTCGTGTACGACAACGAGGCAACTATCACCGGCACCGAAGTGCAGGGTGAGAGCTCGCGCACCTTCGTCGAGTCCTTCTCCATCACGGTTAATATGAAGGCTGGCTATGGCGGGTTCGATATCACGAAGCTCGCCACCGGTGCAGGAGCAGCCACCGTTCCTGCTAACACCGAGTTCACGGTTGACGTGGAATATGAACTTCCGGCTGCTGCCTCGAATTACGCAGATTGGGAAGCTCCCGGTACGTTGAACGCAGACGGCTTAACGGGTACTACGACGATGACCGTGATTCTTGGCCAGAAGGTACCGTTCAACGGCACCTTCCCGCAGGGTACGAAGATCACGCTCTCGGAGGATCCGAACTCGGAGAACGCCAGTGGACTCTCGTGGGGTACGCCGGTGTTCACAATCGGCAGCTCCACAACAAACACGCTGACGATCAGCGATCAGATTTCGACGGCTGTCACGTTGACCAACACGACGGCGCCGCAGGGCACTTTCGCGGTGAAGAAAACCGTGACAGGTAGTGCGGAAGCAGTGAGTAAGGAGTTCAGCTTCGATTACTCCTGTTCTGACGGTTCGACTGGCTCTCTGAAGGTTAAGGGTGACGGTAATGCGGTCAAGTCCGATAAGAACTTCGCCTTGGGTACCACGTGTACGATCACTGAGGACGCGAGTTCTGCCCAACTTGCCGAGTACTCGCTAGATGTGCCGGAAGCGCAGACGGTAGAAATCTCGGATGCGACCTCGCCCGTTGAGGTCGCCTTCACGAACGACTACAAGCGCCTCAGTGGTGGATTCTCAGTGAAGAAGACGGTTGCAGGCGATGCGGCCGACCTTGCTCCGGCGAGCTTCGATTTTGAGTACGCCTGTATAGATGCTGCTGGTAAAGAGACTGCCTCAGGAACTCTGACGGTTCAGAATGGGGAGTCGGCATCTGCTGAGGACATCCCAACCGGTACCTGCACTGTTTCAGAAAAGAGTGCAGGGGTCGATGGTGCACAGTTGGCTACCAAATTGACGGTCGATGGTGAGGCTGTCGATGGCAATACGGCTACAGTCAATGTGACCGACGGTTCGGCCGTTGTTGTGGAAGCGACCAACACGTACACGCGCGAGCGCGGCTCGTTCTCAGTAAAGAAGGCCGTTACCGGCGAGTACACTCCGGTTGAGGGAGATTCCTTCACGGTGAAGTACACCTGTGATGATGCCGATAAGACGGAGGGAACGCTCAATGTCCCCGCCGACGGAACAGCGGTTACAGTAGATGGGCTGCCTGCGGGCACCTCCTGCACTGTTGCTGAGGATGAGGCTTCCGCACAGCGGGACGGATACGCTTTGGACGTGTCGTACTCGTCAGACAAGGTGATGATCGAAAAGTGTAAGACACAGGAAGTAACCGTGACCAATGAGTACACGCGTCTGGTTGGTGGGTTCACTGTTGCTAAGACGGTCGATGGTGATGGTGCTCAGTTTGCGCCGGCCTCCTTCGATTTCGACTACAGCTGTGCGGATGCTGCGGGTGCGGCAACTGTTTCCGGTACCTTGACGGTGCAGGCGGGCTCTTCGGCGAGTGTGGCCGATGTTCCCACCGGCTCGTGCACGGTCAAGGAGAAGGACGCATCCGTTGCCAATACGCAGTTGACTACCAAGTTGACGGTTGATGGTGCGGCTGTCGATGGCGATACGGCTACAGTCAATGTGACCGACGGCGCGAGCGTGGCCGTTGCGGCCACCAATACCTATACGCGTGATCGTGGTTCGTTCTCTGTGGCGAAGAAGGTGACTGGTGACTACACTGCTGCAGGTGATTCCTTCACCGTGAATTACACGTGTGATGATGCCGATAAGACCTCTGGATCGTTGTCCGTTCCGGCTGACGGCACGGCGGTGATGGTAGATGGTCTGCCAGTTGGTACGACGTGCACATTGACCGAGGATGCGGAGTCTTCACAGCGCGAGGGATATGCATTGGCGACGTCGTACTCCTCGACCACTGTGATGATCGAGAAGGATAAGACGCTGCCGATGACCGTGACCAATGAGTACACGCGTCTGGTTGGTGGGTTCACTGTTGCTAAGACGGTCGATGGTGATGGTGCTCAGTTTGCGCCGCAGTCTTTCGGTTTCGATTACACGTGTGTAGATGGTGCGGGTAACGAGACGATGTCCGGTACGTTGACGGTGCGGGCGGGGAAGTCTGAGCAGGTCACGGATGTGCCTGTGGGTTCGTGTACGGTCACGGAGAAGGATGCGTTTGTTGCCAATGCGCAGGTGGCTACCAGACTGAGTGTTGATGGCAATGTTGTGGAAGGTAAGTCTGCGACTATCGAAATTGGTGATGGATCGGCCATTGCTGTTGAGGCGACTAATACTTACACGTTGGATCGTGGTTCGTTCTCTGTGGTGAAGAAGGTCTCTGGTGCCGATGTGGCTAAGGGTAAGAGCTTCACGTTTGCTTACGAGTGTTCGGATGGGTCGATTGGTTCACTGACGGTTCCTGGTGACGGGACGGTGGTGAAGGCTGACAAGACGTTCCCGGTGGGCACGGCATGTGAAGTTGTTGAGGATGTTAATTCAGCTCAGTTGAGTGGCTACACGGTGAAGGTTCCCGCTGCGCAGAAGGTGGGTATCGAGGAGAAGGATAAGGTGGTGGAGTTGAGCTTCACGAATACTTACACGGAGAACACTCCGCCTCCGCCGTCGAAGAGTACGCCTTCTTCGGCGCCAAAGAAGGCAAAGAAGTCTTTGCCGTTGACGGGCGCGGACCTGCGCGCTCCGGGTGCAATGGCCGTGGTGGCGATTGTTGCTGGAGGTTTGGTGCTTTGGGTTCGACGTCGGGAAGCATAGAGATGTGGTCAGGTGCCTGTAGTACTACGGCTCTGATAGGGCCTGGGCTGCACGGTGAGTTCTGACGGATACATCCGGATGGCAAGGGCGACTGCGTGATGCGCAGTCGCCCTTGCCTTTTGTGGTCACTTTCGTGTCGGCGTGGAGAGCGCGTGTTCTTGAGGAGTGCTGGGGCGCAATGCGTGGTCAAGGTGACGGGCTTGGCTATGGGGTGATGTGTGCGCTGGGGGATAGGTGGCTGCTGCCTGGTGTTCAAATCCCGTCCAAACGACTGAAAACTTGATCGGATCGATATAAGAACTGGCGGAATCACGCGGATTTCGACGCCCTCCCTGAGCGAGTACCTTTCGTTTGGACGGGATTTGGACACCTCTCACCCCGGCTGCGGCCCCTCCACCGTCATTCCACCATGATCTGGACGTTCCAGAACGCAGGTAGGTCCTGATTCTGCCTGCCGTAGGTTCCACCAAGAACGCATCCGACATACGCCAAGCACCGTCATATGCACAGCCGAATGAATGACGCCTTTTCGCCATCTGTACGCAGGGCACCGTTTGGCGCCTGTCCAACTGAGGCTCCTCCGCCCCGGCCTGGCGGCAGACAGGTTAGAACCCGCGGGCTGCCAGTTCGGTCTGCATCTCGATGGTATTGAGGATAATGTCGGTGGGATATGCGCCGTTGATGAAACTGCCCCTCACAATCAGATTGGGTGTCCCGGTCAGTCCGAGAGTGTTGCGGGCATAGTCCGTCTGCGAAGTCACTGCCTGCTGCGTCTCATCGGAAGCGTAATCGTTACGGAACTGGTCCATATCAGGAATTCCAGCCTGCTTGGCAATTTCCTCAACGGACTCATCGGTATAGGTGGGATGATTTCCGTCACCGGCACTATCGTATGCTGCAGCGATGAACTCCCAGAGCTTGTCTTGCTTCGCGGCGGCAATGGTGCCACGTGCGGCCTTATCAGAACCATAGTCTCCGAAGATGACGAAGTTGTGCCACTCCAAGCGGATCTTTCCCTCGTCAGCCATCTCCTCTAGTTTGTCCATAGATTCGGTATGCAGTCGGGTGCACAAAGGACACGAGAAGTCACCAAACACATGGACTGTAACAGGAGCGTCCGCAGGTCCGCGGACCAGCCCTGTATCTCCTTCCTCATCGATTGACAGGGCAAGTTCCCAACCAGGGCTAAGCAAACTGGGCACATAATCGGTTCCGGCGACCCACCCCTTCTCATCGGCGATTTTGGCCTCAGCGACCTGCAGATCGGTGAGTTCTTCCGTAGCGGTAGTCGAAGTGGATGAAGATTCCGTGGGTGATCCGATTGGCGTCGTGGATGCCGTGGTCGGTCCATTGCTGCTCGTATTGTCCCAAGGCCGGATGAGTGCAATGATCAGCGCGATGGCCAGGAGTGCCACCACGACGATAAGGCTGATGATGGCGGGAGAGGTCTTCCGGGTAGCCCCCGCTCCGGGGCTGGCAGGCGGGGCAGCAAATGCTGCACCACCGGGCCGAGGGGCGCCGTCGGTAGTGGATGATCCCTCCCCAGCGGTGAAGTCACCCGAATTCTGCGGGGGTGTCGGTTCCTGTGGTGGCGTATTGCTGTCTGTCATAGCGATCCTTTCTTATCGGCCCGGCATGGGACGGGCCAGAGCTTCGGAGCTGTTGCCGATTGCTGCCAGGCGCAACCGATCCCTGTTCAATACGTTATCAATCTTCGATCCAGTTGTTCAGAGCGCGCATGTACCCCTCGGCATCCTCGTCTTCAAAGATATTGAAGATGATAAGTTCGATAACATCGGTGCCGTGCAACTGCAGCCAGCGATTAACGGTGGAAAGAGCGATATGCGTGGCCTCCTCGAAGGGGAAGCCATTCTTTCCGGTGGACAGGGCGCAGAAGGATACCTGGTGGATATCGCCTTTCTCCGCCGCCAGATCGAGGCATGACGTGTAGCAACGTGCGAGGGCCTCACGGTCGGCGTCGGTCGGATTTCCAGCCGCAGGCCGCGGGCTTACGGTGTGCAGCACATACCGTGCGGGAAGGCGATAGCCGCGGGTCAGCTTGGCTCCACCAATCTCCTCGTTGCTACCCTGCATCTTGTGGATAATCGCGCAATCGTTGCGGATCCATGGCCCGCCCTGCCCCTGGATGTAATTGTCGATACAGGGATGGTGGGGGTCCTTACAGCCGAGCAGATCCGGCATGGCGGCATTGACGACGGCATCCGCCTTCAACTCGCGCACATCTCCACGCCACA
This sequence comes from Actinobaculum sp. 313, assembly GCF_003073475.1. Taxonomy (GTDB): domain Bacteria; phylum Actinomycetota; class Actinomycetes; order Actinomycetales; family Actinomycetaceae; genus Asp313. The sequence continues at coordinate 63,252 of NZ_CP029033.1, forward strand.
TGGCAACATTCCGGGCTGAGCCGTAGTCGGAGAACGGCATCATTTCGGAGATACGCATGAGATTGCGCCCGGTTGTCCGCCCGAGGTGCGCGGAGCGACGCGAAAGGAGCACATCAACGGCGTCGGAGACTCCTGGGCTCAGCGGGCCAGGTTCGCGAGTGACAAGCTTGAAGCGTAATGTCTCCCGCAGCGCGTCCTCGTCGATGTTCGCATCGGCAGCGAAAAGCGGCCCGCTACCCGGAGTTGTCAGACCGTCAAGTGCGATTGTTAGTAGTTCAAGATCCGAGCGGGGATCATTGTCCGCAAGCGCTCTGATGGGCTCATCCAAATGAATAGCTTCTCGGTATGCGGAAAGTGGAAGCATAACTCCTCCTTCAACCGGCATTCGTTCCCCTCAAATGTACCGGTATTTGGTGGTCTTGTGCCTCGGCGGGAAGGTGGCGTCCCCCGCACTGCGGCGAGCGGAAGGCAGCGAAGGCATCTGCCCGGGCCGGCGTGGGCGTGTTGTGATCGTGGCGATGATCGGCCGGATCGTGAAACCTCTGCCCGGGCCGGCGTGGGCGTGTTGCAGCACCGCTGCCAGGGGCTTTGCTGGTCGAAGATTCTCGCTACCGGCATTCGGTTGCCACACGGCAACCAGAGGTGCTGCAGTGTCGCGACGGGTTCTCGACGACGTCGCGGCCCTAAGCGGGACGGGACGTGATCGCGCCTCCCGACAGCGACCACTCGCCCCCAGGCGGGATGGGCATGGTCGACTCACGGGTCAGCAGGTTATCTTTGACCTGCTCGACCCCCAGGCCGAACGGGGCACGGTTCTCCTGTAGCGGGCGCCCGGTCTGTCCGGCAGAAGTCTGCCGATGGGAAGACGAATGCGGTCACAGTTGCCGCCTGCCCTGTTTGCGGGCCGAGCTCCCCACGGTTAGTAGCATGTGCCGACTGGATGAGTTCGCGCCGTACTGCACGATGTACCGATAGGCTGAGCATATGACTCAGTGGCTGCTGACATCCGAACTGGCCGAGCGTTTTGATTGTGATTCATACGAGGTGCTTGAAGCGCTGGGCCGAATCGGCTTAGCGGAAGGCGCTCATCCAACGGCGCTTGCGGTGCGCCATGACCTCGCCACCTCAGGTATCGACGACGCCGGCCGGGATGCCGCCTTATGGGATCCCGATGTCACGGTGTTGCTTCTCGGCGTTGGTATGACCCTCAGGCAGGATGCCGGGCCGGTTTTCGACCAGGAAGCACTGTTCGATGATGATCGTGAAGATGACACTGATGCCTACGGCCCTGGATCCGAAAGGCCGGTGGAGGAGAGTGCCGGTATTTCTTCGCGAGTCACTTCACAAGGCGGTCCAGTAGGGACGATTAGACCTGGTTTTGACCGCATCATCGCTACAGACGGTGCATGTTCGGGCAATCCCGGGCCTGGCGGATGGGCATGGGTCGAACAGGTAAGCGGGGCGTGGGAGTCAGGTGGTGCGTCGTCGACGACGAATAACAGCATGGAACTCACCGCCTTGATTAAGGCGTTGGAGTTCGTCGGCCCGGAGGTATCCTTGCTTATTCGTTGTGATTCTCAGTATGTGATCAATGTTGTGACGAAATGGGCACCTACCTGGCGGCGTCGGGGTTGGAAGAAGGCCGACGGTGAACCGGTGAAGAATCGTGAACTTGTCGAAACCCTGCTGGGGCTGTACGAGGCGCGAAGAGGACGCACCGAGGTCGAATGGGTGAAGGGGCATGCCGGCGACGCCGCGAATGAGTTGTGTGACAGACTCGCTTCGGCGCAGGCGCGGACACGATCCGATAGGTGACCGCGCGTGACGATGGCGTGTCCGACAAGGCGGCGTGATCGTTCCAGGACGCCGCACGGACCACCGGTGCGACATCATCTCTGACGGGTCAGCCGAAGGGCATGATCGACTCGTCGATCCTAGAGGTTTACTGCGTCGTTTATCGTGCGGCCCCGATGTGGGTCCTCCTCGAAATGTAGTGGAGTTGGGCACATCTTGCGGATCGCGATCAGATTGAGGAAACCCACAATAGTGGTGAAAACTTGGCTAACAACGCACGTGAGGCGCTTATGTAAACGAATGTAACATTGTTAGCCCATCTGAACTCTCTGCCTTTAGTGTAATCTAAGAACCTAGCACTAGGAGTCTGTGTATCTACTTGTCAGTTCTCCGTGATCACGCCCGGAGAGCTGTTGGTGGCGCATTCGCGCTTTACGATCCTCAGGAGGCATCTATGACAGGGGTCACTCAGTCGGGTTGGCGCAACCGACAACAGGGGCGCATCGCGATAGCATGTATCACCTTATTCGCAATGGTTCTCTCTGTGTTTGGGGTCATTGTTCCTGCGCGCGCTGCGGACAATCCGAACATTGTTATCAGTGATCTGACACTTACCCGTACAAATAACCAGGGCACAGGCGATTGGCCGGGAAAGCTGACGGTCGGCCAGCACGCTCGCCTTGATTTCAAGTGGGATGCGTCGAATGCCGATGTGAAGAGTGGCGACTCCTTCACGATCGATCTCGGCACCTACTTCGAGAATCTTGAGTATCCGAAGACTGCGCCGATGACGGTCACCAACAATGGTGAGCAGATTGAAATTGGATCCTGTGATCTAACGCGCACGCAGGTGGTATGCACCTTTAGCGACAAGGTTGACGAGCTAAAGGCGGCTGGATTTGCCGCATTCCGTGGAACAGGCACAGCACGACTGCGTGCTGTTAAAGCAACAACATCAGAGACGGCCGATATTACGACGAACAATGTCGTTTCCGTTGATCTTCCTGAAACCGGCGGGATTGGCGAGGCTGTTGGTGAAAAGTACCGGGTCTACAATTTCCACAAATGGGCCGGAGCGCTCTGGAGCGAGAAGGGCATGACGTGGGGCATCGACTTCGGAACGAAATATGTGGGGGAGAAGACCGGAACCACTCTCGATGGTAGCCGCCAGACGATTGTCATGACCGACAATCTCGGCGAGGGAATGGAGTTCCGCGCCGGAGACTACCTGAAAGATTGGGTCCTTTATTATCGCGGTACCAACGGTGACGCGACGATGCAGCAGACTCGGCTCACGGATGCCTCGGGTGCTGATGCGACGACCGCGATGGGGGATTTTGACCTAAGCGTCGAGGTAAATGGCAGAACTGCTAAGATCACCGCCACCGGCCCATTCAAGCCGGACTCGAACTACCAGGTCACTTTCCCGGTCACGTTCTCCGGTGGAAAGGTCACTCGAGGTGTGATCTACGGAAACAGTGCGACACTGCATGGCACTGAGGTTCAGGTGCAGGATTCGCGCTACTTTGTGGAGTCCTTCTCTATCACGGTGGAGATGGCGGCAGGCTTCGGTGGTTTTGATATCACCAAGGTTGTTTCCGGCACGGGAGCGGCCAGTGTTCCGGCGGGTACCGAGTTCACCGTCGACGTCAGCTATGAACTGCCTGCTGTTGCCTCAACCTACGAGGACTGGACGGCGCCCGGCATGCTGAGCGCGGATGGGAAAACGGGTACGGCGCAGATGAAGGCCGTCGTCGGTCAAAAGGTGCCCTTCAATGGTACCTTCCCGAAGGGCACGAAGATCGCTCTCGCGGAGGATCCATCGACAAGTACGTACACCGCACTCGGTTGGTCTGATCCGGAATTCCTTATCGACGGTAGGGCCACGAACACGCTCACGATTGGTGATCAGACATCAGTGGCCGTGACACTGACGAACACGACGGCACCGCAAGGAACCTTCGCCATCAAGAAGTTTGTGTCCGGTGCAGATAACGTTACGAGCAAGCAGTTTACTTTTGACTATGAGTGCTCTGACGGCCAGTCCGGAACGGTCAATGTTCCCGGGGACGGGACGGCAGTGACGGTGGACAAGAGCTTCCCGTTGGGCACAACCTGTAGCATCGTGGAGAATGCTGACACTGCACAGGTGGATGGCTACACCCTGAGCGCTCCCGAGCCGCAGACGGTGACAATCTCGAACGCTTCCACTCTGATCGAGGCGTCATTCACCAACTCTTACACACGGGATCGTGGCTCGTTCTCGGTGAAGAAGGTCGTGCGGGGTGACTACACTGCCACTCCGGGCGAGACATTCACTGTCAACTATCGGTGCGACGACGCCGAAGCGACGTCGGGTTCGCTGAGCGTTCCGGCTGACGGTACGGCTGTCTCGGTGGATGGCCTGCCGACAGGTACGAACTGCGTTATCGGCGAGGATGCGGATTCTGCACAGCGCACCGGCTACGCGCTGGCGGTCGATTATTCGGCGACGAATCTGAGTATTGAGAAGGACACCACGCAGGACGTGACGGTCACCAATGACTACAAGCGTTTGGTTGGTGGATTCTCCATCAGTAAGAAGGTCGATGGTGATGGAGCGAGTTTGGCTCCGGTGAACTTTGCCTTTGATTACGCTTGTGTGGACGCGGCAGGTGAGGAGACAGTCTCTGGTACGCTGCAGGTCACGCCAGGTCAGATTGAGGGCGTGGAAGATGTTCCAACTGGTACGTGTGAGATTAGTGAGCGCGATGCGACGGTTAACGGCGCGCAGTTGATGACGTCGTGGACGGTTGATGGTGCGGCGGTGGAAGGTTCTAAGGCCACCATTAGCGTGACTGATGGTTCCGCGATTGCCGTTGAAGCGACGAATACCTATACGCGTGATCGTGGTTCGTTCTCTGTGGCGAAGAAGGTGACTGGTGACTACACGTCTGGCACCGGGGAGTCGTTCAAGGTGAATTACGTTTGTGATGATCCGGATCAGACTTCTGGCGTGCTCGATGTTCCTGGTGATGGTACGCCTGTGCGGGTAGACAACCTGCCAACTGGTACTAGCTGTGTCATTACTGAGGATGGAGACTCCGCACGACGTGACGGCTATGCAGTAGCAACCACGCATACTGCGGCTAAGGTCATGATCACAAAGGATCAGACGCAGGAGAATACGATCACGAATGACTACCGGCGTCTGGTTGGTGGGTTCACTGTTGCTAAGACGGTCGATGGTGATGGTGCTCAGTTTGCGCCGCAGTCTTTCGGTTTCGATTACACGTGTGTAGATGGTGCGGGTAACGAGACGATGTCCGGTACGTTGACGGTGCGGGCGGGGAAGTCTGAGCAGGTCACGGATGTGCCTGTGGGTTCGTGTACGGTCACGGAGAAGGATGCGTTTGTTGCCAATGCGCAGGTGGCTACCAGACTGAGTGTTGATGGCAATGTTGTGGAAGGTAAGTCTGCGACTATCGAAATTGGTGATGGATCGGCCATTGCTGTTGAGGCGACTAATACTTACACGTTGGATCGTGGTTCGTTCTCTGTGGTGAAGAAGGTCTCTGGTGCCGATGTGGCTAAGGGTAAGAGCTTCACGTTTGCTTACGAGTGTTCGGATGGGTCGATTGGTTCACTGACGGTTCCTGGTGACGGGACGGTGGTGAAGGCTGACAAGACGTTCCCGGTGGGCACGGCATGTGAAGTTGTTGAGGATGTTAATTCAGCTCAGTTGAGTGGCTACACGGTGAAGGTTCCCGCTGCGCAGAAGGTGGGTATCGAGGAGAAGGATAAGGTGGTGGAGTTGAGCTTCACGAATACTTACACGGAGAACACTCCGCCTCCGCCGTCGAAGAGTACGCCTTCTTCGGCGCCAAAGAAGGCAAAGAAGTCTTTGCCGTTGACGGGCGCGGACCTGCGCGCTCCGGGTGCAATGGCCGTGGTGGCGATTGTTGCTGGAGGTTTGGTGCTTTGGGTTCGACGTCGGGAAGCATAGAGATGTGGTCAGGTGCCTGTAGTACTACGGCTCTGATAGGGCCTGGGCTGCACGGTGAGTTCTGACGGATACATCCGGATGGCAAGGGCGACTGCGTGATGCGCAGTCGCCCTTGCCTTTTGTGGTCACTTTCGTGTCGGCGTGGAGAGCTGAATCGTCCCGGGTTTGATGGAGGCAGTGATTACACGGAAGGATTACTGTCATGAGTGCATCAAGGAAGTATCCGGAGGAGTTGCGGGAGCGGGCTACCAGGATGGCTGTGGAGGCTCGTAGGGACCCCGAGCGGTCCAAGGGGGCGATCCGCAGGATCGCCGATGAACTGGGCGGCCACCCTGAGGCGCTACGCACCTGGGTTAAGAAGGCTGAGATCGATATAGGCGCCCGGCCGGGAACCACCACATCCGATGCCGAGCGGATTCGGGGGCTGGAGGCCGAGAATCGGGAGCTGCGGCGGGCGAATGCGATCTTGAGGAGTGCGTCGGCCTATTTCGCCGCGGAGTGTGAGCTCCCATCCTGCTGATCTGTCAGTACATCGACTCCCGCAAGGAGGAATTTGGGGTCGAGCCGATCTGCCAGGCGCTGACCAGCGCCGACGTCAAGATCGCCCCGAGTACCTACTACGCAGCCAAGTCCCGTCCCCGATCAGCAAGGAGTAGACGCGATGAGGCTCTGAAGGCCGAGATCAAGAAGGTTCAGGAGAACAACTACTGCGTTCTGGACGCCCGCAAGATGCATGCGATGCTGAACCGGCCTGAGGTCTGTGAGCGGCATGGGTTGGGGCATGTGGCTCGCTGCACCGTGGAGAGGTTGATGCGGGCCATGGGCCTACAGGGTATCCGCCGCGCCACAGCACCACGCACTACGCGCAGCGCGCTCAAGAAGCGGTGTCCCGCCGACCTGGTGAATCGGCACTTTAGCGCGTTCAGGCCGAACGAGTTGTGGGAGTGCGGACATCACCTACGTACGAACCCTGTCCGACTGGGTCTATGTGGCCTTCGCCCGCTGACGTCTACTCGCGTCGGATCATCGGCTGGCAGACCTCCACGAGCCCGTACACTGACCTGGCCCTGGACGCTCTGAAGATGGGGATCTGGCAGCGCAGGCGCGAGGGCGCGGACCTGAAGGGGCTGATTCATCACACGCGGCCGGGGTGTGCAGTACCGGGCAATCCGTTACGGGCAGGCCCTGTCCGAGGCCGATGCTGTGGCCTCTGTGGGGTCGAAGGGCGACTCCTACGATAACGCGTTGGCCGAGGCCCTGAATTCCCTGTACAAGGCTGAACTTATCCGTAACCACCACTACCTCGACTCCCACGGCCCCTGGGAGGGTATTGATGATGTCGAGTTCGCTACCGCCCAGTGGGTGCACTGGTTCAACACAACCCGTCCTCACTGCGCCATCGGCATGCACGCCCCTATCCAGCACGAGCAGGCCTACACCCCACCACCACAAGACGACACCAACTGCACCACCACCGACACCACCGACACCATCGACCTCGAGGACATCGGCAAGCAGACCACCAACCACCACCAACCACCACGAACCAGCAACCACCAACCAGCAACCACCAACGCCAGATAAAACAACCTCAACAAAACCCCGGGACTTGACATACGGCCAAGCACCGCAAACGCTGGTTATGGTGGGATTGCACACACGTCACGGAATGACACGCTTGCTTGATACCGGATAAGCACTCAAAAAACACAGGTAAATTCAACAAGCAGTGAATGTTGCATGCCCGCATGTCATCGCGTACCTGATCCGGGTTACGTTGTGAAGAAGGTGCAAAGAACGCACATTCTCTTTAGGGAGATTGACTCTACGTGTTATTCTGTACGCCTAGCACTGAAGTAATCACGCGCGTGCTCCGCCAGATTCCTGTGTACAGGCGTGGGGCGCGGCAAGAGTAGACGTTTGGCCTATCATATTCAGGAGGATGCATGACTGGGTCAACCCGATCGGTTTCACGCAACCGACATCAGGGTCGCCTTGTAATGGCAACTATCGCAATGCTTTCGATGTTGCTGTCGCTCGTTGGAGTAATGACTCCGGCGCGTGCAGCTAACAATCCGAATATTGTGGTCAGTGATTTGACACTTACCCGGACCAATAACCAGAACGCTGATTGGCCGGGCCAGTTGACCGTTGGTCAGTACGCCCGCCTCGACTTCAAATGGGATGCGACCAACGCCGATGTGAAGAATGGTGACTCCTTCACGATAGATCTCGGCACGTACTTCGAGAATCTCGAGTACCCCAGAAATGCACCTATGACCGTGACTAACAATGGTCAGCAGATTGATATTGGAACGTGCAGACTGACAAAGTCCGAGGTCGTATGTACCTTTAACTCCAAGGTTGACGAACTTAAGCAGGCCGGGTTCGACGCGTTCCGGGGGACGGGTTCAGCTCGATTGCGTGCCGTCAAGGAGACGACATCGAAGTCCGTCGATATCAAGACAAACAACGTAGTCTCCGTTGAGCTTCCCCCACCCGGTGGCATCGGCGAAAATGTTGGTGAGTCTTATGAGACGTACACTTTCTACAAATGGGCCGGTGCACTATGGGATGAAACCGGTATGACATGGGGCATCAACTTCGGCACGAAGTATGTAGGCGACAAAGCCAAACTCAACCTGGACGGTAGCCGGAAGACCATTGTGATCACTGATGAACTTGGCGAAGGAATGCAGTTCCGTGCCGGAGACTATCTGAAGGACTGGGTTCTGTTCTATCGCGGTAGTGACGGCGATACAAAGATGCAGTTGACCCGTTTGACCGACGCTAGTGGTGCTGACGCTACGACACAGTTCGGTAACTTCGATATGAACGTAGAATTCAGTGGCAGGACGGCCAAGATCACTATCACCGGCCCGTTCAAACCAAACTCGAATTACACGATCACCTATCCGGTCAGTTTCACAGGTGGAAAGGTGATACGAGGTGTCCTTTATGGCAATAGTGCGACTCTCAGTGGCACGGAGGTCACAGAGGAAGATTCACGTTACTTTGTCGAATCCTTCTCCATCACAGTTGAGATGCAGGCCGGTTTCGGCGGATTTGATATCACAAAGATCGTGGCCGGCCAGGGTGCTGCGAGTGTCCCGGCTGCGACGGAGTTCACCGTCGATGTGAAGTACGAGCTTCCTGCGGTTGCATCAACCTACGAGAACTGGCAGGCCCCGGGCACGCTGAATCCTGATGGCAAGACGGGGACCGCACAGATGAAGGCGATTGTGGGCCAGAAGGTGCCTTTTGACGGTACCTTCCCCAAGGGAACCAAGGTAACCCTCTCAGAGGATCCTTCGACCAGTACTTATACAGCGCTTGGTTGGAGCGAGCCAGAATTTCTCATCGGAGGAAAGGCCACCAACACCCTCACCATTGGTGATCGGATATCAGTGGGGGTGACACTGACGAACACGACGGCGCCGCAGGGAACCTTCGCCATCAAGAAGGTGGTCTCTGGTGCGGATGAGGCAAAGAACAAACAGTTCGTCTTCGATTACGAGTGCACGGACAACCAGTCTGGTTCTGTGGCTCTTCCTGGTGATGGCACTGCGGTCGAGGTTGGCAAGTCGTTCCCGATTGGTACAACCTGCACCATTACTGAAAGAGTGGACGGCACGCAGTTGGAGGGTTACACGCTGAGTGCTCCCCAGTCTCAGACTGTGGAGATTACGGATGTCTCGAACATAGTTGAGGTGTCCTTCACCAATGCCTACACCCGCGATAGGGGCTCTTTCTCCGTCAAGAAGGCTGTGACAGGCGACTACAAGCCGAGTGTGGATGACTCCTTCAAGGTCAATTTCGCCTGTAACGATCCTGATGGAACATCTGGCTCTCTGACCGTTCCCGCAGACGGTAGCGCAGTATCAGTTGAAGGGCTACCGACCGGGACGACTTGCACGGTCAATGAGGATAGCTTGTCTGCTGAGCGTACTGGATATGCTGTTGCGACCTCTTATTCAAGCACCAATGTGACAATTGAGAAAAGCAGTGCTCCTGAGGTGACAGTCACCAACGAATACAAACGCTTAGTGGGCGGCTTTACGATCGCTAAGACTGTGGCTGGCGATGGAGCGAACCTGGCTCCCGCAAGCTTCGAATTCGAGTATTCGTGTGCTGACCATAACTACGCTGGCACAGTCTCTGGAACCGTGACCGTCAAGGCAGGCTCCTCTGAGAGCGTGACGGATGTTCCGACTGGTACGTGCACCGTGAGGGAGATGTCGGCTGACGTTGCGAATACGCAACTGGTCACGAAGATGACCGTTGATGGTCGGCCTGTCGATGGAAATGTCGCTACCATCAACGTGACTGACAGTTCTGCGATTGCTGTTGAGGCGACGAACACCTACACCATGGATCGTGGGACCTTCGCGGTGAAGAAGTCTGTGTCGGGTACGAACGCGGCAACGAGCAAGCAGTTTATCTTCAACTACCAGTGCTCGGATGATCAGTCGGGTTCTTTGACTGTTCCCGGTGATGGGACTGTGGTGGAGTCGGATAAGAGCTTCCCGATTGGAACCACGTGCACCATAGCGGAGGATGAGGCATCGGCTCAGATCGACGAGTATTCGCTTGAGCTTCCCGCTCCGCAGGAAATCACCATAGCGGATAAGACGGCTCCGGTTGAGGTGGCTTTTGCCAATGACTACAAGCGTCAGGTTGGTGGATTCTCCATCAGTAAGAAGGTCGATGGCGACGGAGCGAACCTCGCTCCGGCGAACTTCACCTTTGACTACGCTTGCGTGGATGCTGCAGGTAAGGAAACAGCCTCCGGCACGCTGCAGGTTGCTCCTGGCGCTTCGGCAAGCGCCGAGAATGTTCCGACTGGTGCGTGTACTGTGACTGAGAGGGCGGCTGATGTTGGGAATGCTCAGCTGGTCACGAAGTTGACGGTTGATGGTCAGGAGGTAGACGGCAACGTCGTCACGATCAACGTGACGGATAGTTCTGCGATTGCTGTTGAGGCGACGAATACCTACACGCTTGATCGGGGGAAGTTCTCGGTTAAGAAGACGGTGTCTGGTGCGAGTGTGGCCACGGGTAAGGAGTTTGTCTTCAACTATCAGTGCTCGGATGATCAGTCGGGTTCTTTGACTGTTCCTGGTGATGGGACTGTAGTGGAGTCGGATAAGAGCTTCCCGATTGGAACCACGTGTGAGGTGTCCGAAGATTCTGCGTCTGCGCAAATTGATGAGTACTCGGTGCGAGTTCCTGACCCGCAGACTGTGACGATCTCGGATAGATCAAAGCCTGTTGAGGTTTCTTTCACCAATGACTACAAGCGTTTGGTTGGTGGATTCTCCATCAGTAAGAAGGTCGATGGTGATGGAGCGAGTTTGGCTCCGGTGAACTTTGCCTTTGATTACGCTTGTGTGGACGCGGCAGGTGAGGAGACAGTCTCTGGTACGCTGCAGGTCACGCCAGGTCAGATTGAGGGCGTGGAAGATGTTCCAACTGGTACGTGTGAGATTAGTGAGCGCGATGCGACGGTTAACGGCGCGCAGTTGATGACGTCGTGGACGGTTGATGGTGCGGCGGTGGAAGGTTCTAAGGCCACCATTAGCGTGACTGATGGTTCCGCGATTGCCGTTGAAGCGACGAATACCTATACGCGTGATCGTGGTTCGTTCTCTGTGGCGAAGAAGGTGACTGGTGACTACACGTCTGGCACCGGGGAGTCGTTCAAGGTGAATTACGTTTGTGATGATCCGGATCAGACTTCTGGCGTGCTCGATGTTCCTGGTGATGGTACGCCTGTGCGGGTAGACAACCTGCCAACTGGTACTAGCTGTGTCATTACTGAGGATGGAGACTCCGCACGACGTGACGGCTATGCAGTAGCAACCACGCATACTGCGGCTAAGGTCATGATCACAAAGGATCAGACGCAGGAGAATACGATCACGAATGACTACCGGCGTCTGGTTGGTGGGTTCACTGTTGCTAAGACGGTCGATGGTGATGGTGCTCAGTTTGCGCCGCAGTCTTTCGGTTTCGATTACACGTGTGTAGATGGTGCGGGTAACGAGACGATGTCCGGTACGTTGACGGTGCGGGCGGGGAAGTCTGAGCAGGTCACGGATGTGCCTGTGGGTTCGTGTACGGTCACGGAGAAGGATGCGTTTGTTGCCAATGCGCAGGTGGCTACCAGACTGAGTGTTGATGGCAATGTTGTGGAAGGTAAGTCTGCGACTATCGAAATTGGTGATGGATCGGCCATTGCTGTTGAGGCGACTAATACTTACACGTTGGATCGTGGTTCGTTCTCTGTGGTGAAGAAGGTCTCTGGTGCCGATGTGGCTAAGGGTAAGAGCTTCACGTTTGCTTACGAGTGTTCGGATGGGTCGATTGGTTCACTGACGGTTCCTGGTGACGGGACGGTGGTGAAGGCTGACAAGACGTTCCCGGTGGGCACGGCATGTGAAGTTGTTGAGGATGTTAATTCAGCTCAGTTGAGTGGCTACACGGTGAAGGTTCCCGCTGCGCAGAAGGTGGGTATCGAGGAGAAGGATAAGGTGGTGGAGTTGAGCTTCACGAATACTTACACGGAGAACACTCCGCCTCCGCCGTCGAAGACGCCGACTCCTAAGAAGTCGCTGCCGCGTACCGGTGCAGATTTGCGTGTGCCTGGCTTGCTCGCGTTGCTTGCGGTGTCCGTGGGCGGAGGAGCGCTCTGGCTCCGACGGCGAAAAGCGTAAGGCAAATGACCCTGAGGTGAGTAGACGATTGGACGATCAGGAGGTCGGCTAGGTCCACGCTCACCGAAAGAATACGGAAATCCCAGAGGGTGGCGGCACGGCTGTGTCGCCACCCTCCCGTGTTTGTGACCACAAGTCTTACGAGGCCTTTTATACGTTAAGGGCTCTGTGCTATCGTCATTTCTACCGAAGAATCATCGAGGCCAGTTCCGTCCATTCTTTACGGGGGTATGAGGGGCGAACTGGTAGACACACACATTCCTCAGGAGGACGGATGGCTGGGCACTCGCGGGTGGCTGCCGCAAATGGCCGATATCGGCGAATCATTGTTGCTTTTGCTGCTGTAGTGGCAGTACTTCTTTCCCAAGTCGGGCTAACTCTATCGGCTCGTGCGGCGAACAACCCGAATATCGTAATCAGCGACCTCAGCCTTGTTCGGACGAATGAGGCGGGAGTGGAACGTCCAGGCGACAAGCTTCAGGTCGATGATTACGCCAAGCTTGACTTCACCTGGGATGCTTCTAATGCCAATGTCACTGGTGGTGACTCTTTCACGATTGATTTAGGTAGCTACTTCCGGAACCTGGAGTATCCAAAGACCACCGCAATGACGGTGTTGCACAACGGTGAACAGGTTGAAATCGGTAGCTGCTCCCTCACACAAACCACGATTGTCTGCGCTTTCAATAGCAAGGTTGACGAGCTCAAGGCGGCTGGATTCTCCGGCTTCCGTGGAACCGGCTCTGCGGCGCTGCGCGTCCTGAAGTCGACGACATCGGAAACTGCGGACATCACAACTAATGGTGTGACTTCGGTCGATCTGCCCAGTACTGGCGGCATCAGCGAGAAGATCGGTGAACCGTACGCGCCGTACGAATTCTCCAAGTGGGCTGGTGGCGCCTGGGGTCGCCGTGGCATGACGTGGGGAATTAACTTCGGCACCAAGTATGTCAGTCAGAAGGCTGGCATCACGTTGGATGGCACGCGTCAGACCATCGTCATCACCGACACGCTCGGCGAAGGCATGAGCTTCGGCAATCCGCCGAGTCTCCGGGATTGGCGTTTGGCGTACCGTGCCTCCGAGGGCGATACCGTCATGCAGAACATCGGCTTGGCAACCGCCGATGGTGCTGACGTGACTCTTGACTATGGCGATTTTGATATCGATGTGGAGATAGAGGGCAACACTGCTACCATCACGCTGACCGGTCCATTCCGCCCTAACTCCAACTACATGGTGACCTACCCTGCCGTCTTTAACGGCGGCAGCTATAACTACGGCGTGATCTATGGAAACAGTGCCACTCTCAAGGGCGCCGAGCAGACCAGGGAAGCGGAGCGCTGGTTCACGGACTCATTTGCGATTACGGTGGACATGCAGGTCGGATGGGGTGGCTTCGACGTCACAAAATTGGTCACTGGTCCCGGTTCCAGCACGGTGCCAGAAGGCACAACTTTTACTGTCAGGGTGGTGTATCAACTTCCTGCGCAAGCCGTGGTGTATCGTTCACGCGGGTGGGAGCCGCCGGGTACACTCAATGAGGACACGGTCACTGGTAGTGTTGACATGACGGTGACTGTGGGGCAGAAGACTCCGTATAATGGCGTATTCCCACGGGGCACACTCATTTGGCTGTACGAGGATCCGTCCACAAGTTCCTTCAACGATTTGGGTTGGGGTGAGCCGCAGTTCCTTGTCAATGGATACGTCAGGAATCGCATGAGTATTGGCGATAGGACGTCAATACCGGTCACTCTGACTAATACGACGGCGCCCCGTGGCACCTTCTCGGTGGCTAAAAACGTCGCTGGAGCGGACGCTGGTGGCAAGCAGTTCTCGTTCGCCTATGAATGCTCCGACAACCAGTCCGGGACCCTATCGGTTCTAGGCGACGGCAAAGCGGTAACTGCGGATAAGGTGTTCGCCCTGGGCACAACATGCACCATCTCTGAGAATACGGTGTCGGCGCAACTGGACGGCTATACACTTGCGGAACCGGAGCCGCAGATGGTAACTATTTCGGACGCGACTACTCCAGTCACTGCGACGTTCGCAAACAGTTACACACGCGATCAGGGCTCGTTCTCGGTCCAGAAGGTTGTTAGCGGCGATTATGCCCCGTCGGCATCAGAGACGTACGACGTTTCCTACAATTGCGACGATGAGGACGAAACTGCAGGGTGGCTAGCCCTTCCTGCTGACGGGACTCCGTTGACAGTTGCAAATCTTCCTGCGGGGACGACTTGCACGATTGAGGAAGAAGCCAATTCGGCACAGCGTAACGGTTACGCCGTGGCGACCTCGTACTCGGCGACGAATGTGGTTATTGCGAAGGACGAGACAAAGTCCCTCACGGTCACCAACAATTACACTCGCCTGGTCGGTGGGTTCACGGTTGCTAAAACGGTGGATGGTGATGGCGCCGACCTGGCACCAGCTTCCTTCGATTTCGAGTATTCCTGCACTAACGATGCTGGGGAGCCCACGGTTTCGGGCACGTTGACGGTGGGAAGGGGTTCCTCTCAGGCTGTAGAGAACGTTCCGGTAGGGACGTGCCTGGTCTCTGAGAAGGACGCTCAAGTGGCTAACACACAACTGGCGACCACACTGACGGTGAACGGGCAAGTTATCGATGCTACTTCTACTGCAGTTGATGTGACCGATGGCGCCGCGATCGCCATCGAGGCTACAAACACCTACACACTTGACCGTGGGACCTTCGCCGTCGCGAAGAATGTTTCCGGCACAAATGCAGCTACGAGCAAACAGTTCTTCTTCGCATACGAGTGCACGGATGGACAGTCCGGTTCCGTGACCGTCCCCGGAGATGGCACAGTGGTGACTGCGGACAAGACCTTCCCGATTGGCACCTCGTGCACGGTGACTGAGGATGCGGCCTCTGCGCAGATCGATGAGTACGCGCTGCAGGTTCCTGCTCCACAGACGGTGCCCATCTCCGATAAGACGACGCCGGTGACGGTCTCGTTCGCCAATGACTATCAGCGTCTCGTCGGTGGATTCACCGTGAGTAAGACGGTAAATGGTGATGGAGCTGCGCTCGCGCCGACATCCTTTACCTTCGATTACGCATGTGTCGACGCCGGAGGTCAAGAGACCGCTTCCGGCATCCTGGAGGTCGACGCCGGATCCACGACGAGCCTCTCCGATATTCCGACCGGTTCCTGCACTATCACAGAGCGGCCAGCAGAAGTTGAGAATGCGCAGTTGACGACATCGATTGCGGTGGACGGCCAGGAGGTAGCGGGTTCGTCCACCACGATTCAGGTGACTGATAACTCGAACGTTGCTGTGGCCGCGACGAATACGTACACGTTGGATCGGGGTTCGTTCACGGTGGCGAAGGCGGTGACTGGTGATTACACGCCTGGCGAGGGTGAGTCCTTCACGGTGAACTATCGGTGTAACGATGCTGATGCAACCTCAGGCTCTTTGAGCGTTCCTGCTGATGGTACGGCGGTGACGGTAGACAACTTGCCCGCCGGGACCAACTGCGTGATAGGTGAGGAATCTGATTCAGCGGAGCGTGATGGGTACGCTGTCGCAGTCGATTACTCAGCGACAAATGTGGACATTGAGAGCGAGACCACCCAGGCGGTTACGGTGACCAACCGCTACACGCGTCTGGTGGGTGGTTTTACTATCGCGAAGACAGTGGATGGTGACGGTGCTGACTTGGCTCCGGCTTCCTTCGACTTCGATTACACCTGCGTTGACGGTGCCGGAGCGGAAACCATTTCCGGTACCCTGCGGGTAGCAGCAGGTTCCTCGGCCAGTGTCGCCGATGTGCCGACTGGTTCTTGCACCATCACGGAGGGTGACGCGCAAGTTGCGCACACGCAACTGGCGACATCGTTGACGGTTGATGGTCAAGCGGTTGATGGCTCAAGCGTGACCGTTGAGGTTCTTGATGGTTCTGCGATTGCTATTTCCGCGACGAATACGTACACCTTGGATCGTGGTTCTTTCACGGTGGCGAAGGCGGTGACGGGGGATTACACGCCTGGTGCGGGTGAGTCCTTCACCGTGGGTTACACCTGTGATGATCCAGATGCGTCTGCGGGTGCGTTGACTGTTCCGGCAGATGGTTCGGCGGTCGCGGTGGATAACCTGCCCGCTGGTACCAGCTGCACGATCACGGAGGATGCGGATTCCGCGCAGCGTGATGGCTACGCCTTGGCGACGTCCTATTCCGCGACGAATGTGACCATCGCGAAGGACACGGCACAGGCGGTAACGGTGACTAATGAGTACACCCGTTTGGTCGGTGGGTTCACTGTCGCGAAGACGGTGGATGGTGACGGGGCGTCGCTTGCTCCGCAGTCGTTCGATTTCGACTATGCCTGTGTTGATGGTGCTGGTGCGGAAACGGTTTCCGGCACGCTGAGCGTGGCCGCTGGTTCTGCCGAGAGTGTGACCGATGTTCCGACTGGTTCTTGCACGGTCACGGAGAAGGATGCCGACGTTGACAAGGCGCAGTTGGCAACCACATTGACGGTTGACGGCCAGGCGGTGGATGGCAATACTGCCACCATTGAAATCGGCGACGGCTCCGCCATCGCTATTGCGGCGACCAACACCTACACCCGTGATCGTGGTTCTTTCACGGTGGCGAAGGCGGTGACTGGTGATTACACGCCTGGCGAGGGTGAGTCCTTCACGGTGGGTTACACCTGTGATGATGCGGATTCTTCATCGGGTTCGCTTAGCGTCCCGGCGGATGGTTCCTCCGTGTCGGTGGACGGTCTGCCTACGGGTACAACTTGCACGATCACCGAGGATGCAACGTCCGCGCAGCGCAATGGCTACGCGGTGGCGACGTCGTACTCCGCGACTGCGGTGACGATCGAGAAGGACTCCGCGCAGGCGGTTACGGTGACCAACCGCTACACGCGTCTGGTGGGTGGTTTCACTATCGCGAAGACGGTGGATGGTGACGGTGCTGACTTGGCTCCGGCTTCCTTCGACTTCGATTACACCTGCGTTGACGGCGCCGGTACGGAAACCGTATCCGGCACGCTGACTGTGGCGGCGGGCCAGTCGGAACGCGTTGCCGACATTCCAGTTGGCACCTGTACGGTTAGGGAGAAGGATGCCTCTGCGGACCGGACACAACTGAAGACAACACTGCTCGTTGATGCACAGGTGGTCGAGGGCAGCGAGACGACGGTCAAAATCGGTGATGGTTCTGCGATTGCTATTTCCGCGACGAATACGTACACCTTGGATCGTGGTTCTTTCACGGTGGCGAAGGCGGTGACGGGGGATTACACGCCTGGTGCGGGTGAGTCCTTCACCGTGGGTTACACCTGTGATGATCCAGATGCGTCTGCGGGTGCGTTGACTGTTCCGGCAGATGGTTCGGCGGTCGCGGTGGATAACCTGCCCGCTGGTACCAGCTGCACGATCACGGAGGATGCGGATTCCGCGCAGCGTGATGGCTACGCCTTGGCGACGTCCTATTCCGCGACGAATGTGACCATCGCGAAGGACACGGCACAGGCGGTAACGGTGACTAATGAGTACACCCGTTTGGTCGGTGGGTTCACTGTCGCGAAGACGGTGGATGGTGACGGGGCGTCGCTTGCTCCGCAGTCGTTCGATTTCGACTATGCCTGTGTTGATGGTGCTGGTGCGGAAACGGTTTCCGGCACGCTGAGCGTGGCCGCTGGTTCTGCCGAGAGTGTGACCGATGTTCCGACTGGTTCTTGCACGGTCACGGAGAAGGATGCCGACGTTGACAAGGCGCAGTTGGCAACCACATTGACGGTTGACGGCCAGGCGGTGGATGGCAATACTGCCACCATTGAAATCGGCGACGGCTCCGCCATCGCTATTGCGGCGACCAACACCTACACGCTGGACCGAGGAACCTTCGCGGTGACCAAAAAGGTTACGGGTGCCGACAAGGCGAAGAATAAGGACTTCACCTTTGTGTACGAATGCTCCAACGGTCAGTCTGGTTCACTGCAGGTTCCCGGCAACGGGACGACGGTTCAGTCTGACAAGTCATTCCCGCTAGGGACGAGTTGCAAGGTAGCGGAGGACGCCGCTACTGCTCGACTCGATGGATACAAGCTGACGGCTCCCGATGCACAGAATGTGAGCATCGAGGAAAAGGACCAGGTTGTGGAACTCGAGTTCACCAACACCTATGTGGCGAAGAAACCGAAGAGCAAGCTGCCGTTCACGGGTGTCGAGGTTCTCGGTACTCTCACGTTGGCCGTCCTTGCCATCGCGGGTGGCAGTGCAGCCGTGTGGCTGTACCGGCGGCGTAAGGAATCCTGATGCGGGAGTTGGTAGCGTTGCCTAGCGACGTGTTCTCTTACACGGGAGCTGAGTGGTAAGCGATACCTAGGTCGAGGGGCGGCTGCACCAAAACGGTGGAGCCGCCCCTTTCGCAATTCACTTTCTGACGGAGGCGTTACGTGACTCGACGTCGGGTGGCACCAGCGAACTCAGGTCATGGGAGTCTCTGCCTCGGACGGTGTGATACGGGAGGGTAGCGAGCACCGATGCGAAGCAGCTGAATATGACGCAATTGATTCCGCGGGACGGCGCGCCTCGACACGGCCCGAGTGTGACCGGAGAGGAAGGGAGGTGAGCTTGTGCGCCACTTCGTCCTAGCAACGATTGGCGGAGCATTTTAACTCCGACCTCTAGCAATGCACAATGGGGAAAGATACCCATTTGTGCGAATTAGCGGCTTTCCTGTTCGAAAGTTGGCCAGACTCAGCCCTGTGACCTGCGAAAACACTCGGGTGCGAGAATCGTCACTTGGAGAAGTGCTGTTTGCTAGTTCACTACGAAGGCGTTACTGTCGATAGCGCCTATAACAGACAAGTGGCCCGTTCTCCGATTATGTAAACACGCACCCACGCGGCGTGCGCAGCAGGTCCTCCTGGCTTTTGCCTAGGGGTCTCTGGAGCTCAGGCCGAAAGGAGCAGTTTTGTGACCACAGCACGAAAGTCCTCCGGTTCCGGCCGGACGTATGGGTCGCGCAGCCGGAGATGGCTAGGGCGTTCTGGCGCTCTTCTCACCGCCATGGTGACAGCGTTGGCGGGTCTTCTCCTGATTGGCCCGGCGGCGCAGGCAAAGGAGATTGACGTGATCACGGGTGTGACCGTCAAGAATATTCCTCATCCCAGTGGCCCATCGCGCCAGTGGGATGAAACGCGGGTTGAATTCACGATCGACACCACAGGTTCGGGTGCACGGGCCGGAGACACCTTCACTTTGAAGCTCCCCGACTTGCTCACCACGCGTGCCACCTCCTTCACGATGCACGCGAGCGATGGTACGACGCCGGTTGCCGAGTGCACGGCACCAAACGGCGTCGGTCAGACATTGACCTGCACGCTGACTGACTATGTGACGACTCACCCGAATATGACTGGCGAGGGTTGGCTCTGGTCGCAGCTCAATAGCACATCGACGGCCCGGACCTTCGATTTCGTCAAGGCCGGTGGGACTATCACCGTGGAGATCCCGGGTACTGATGGTGTTATAGGTCCGGAAGACCGTACTGTCCCAACTGAAGCTCTAAAGGGCGGTTGGGTCCGAGCCGAGGACCCGGCACTGTTCTATTGGTACATTCGCATCCCTGCGAGCGCTTACCAGGGGACGAACACGATCACCATCAACGACACCTTTGGGACGAACGGGCTGAAGTATCACCTTGCGGACGGAGCCAATTACCGGCCGTACCTGCAGGTGTGGTCCACGCAGGAGGACTACTCGAAGCAGGTTAGTGCGGTCCGAGTCAATCCTGGAGAATCGATCGGCTCTGGCACCTTCAACTTCAACCCAACGGGCAACGGCTTTACCGCCACCATTCCAAATGACAACCCGAATGCGATCTACGAAGTGCGCTACTTCGTGTATCTGGACAATCCGGCAAGTGCGAAGATAGGTGATAAGTTGACGAATACGGCCACCGTCAGCGGTGCGACTGTTGATCGCACACTCACCATTAGCACGTCGGGCGACGGTTTCCTGGACGGCCCCGGCCTCGGCGGCATCTCGGTGAAGAAAGAGGCCTTGACTGGCAGTGGTGCGGAGTATGTCGCAACTGACGCTTCGTTCACCGTGAAGGCCACATATGTGGTTAACGGCTCCAAGGAGACCAAGGAGTTGCACCTCGCGGCCGGTGGAGAAGCGCAGGAACTGCATGGTCTGCCCGTCGGTACCGAGGTGACACTATCCGAGATTGTGCCGGACGATGGCGATCTTGTGTGGGGTAAGCCGGTCTTCAGGTCATCGGCGGACAACGTCTCTATTTCTGAGGATGGCACAACGGCAACCGTCACTGTCGGGGATCAGACGACGACGGCGGTCAGCGTGACAAATCAGGTAACCGCGCCGACGCCTTCGATTGACCTGGTCAAGAAGGATTCCGATGGCAACGATGCGGACACGGCTGAGGAGGCCGTCGACCTGACGGCAAAGAACGGTGCCACAGGCCTCGTGTTCACGATTAAGAATGATGGCACGGAAGCTCTGGTGGGTGTCGAGGTGACGGATTCGATCACGCAGGGCAAGGGCAAGGTGGAGAACATCGTCTGCACCTTCCCCGATGGATCAACCGGGACCACATGGGATGGTCCATTTGAAGTGGATGCCAGCTTCAGCTGCACGGCAGATCTGAGCGGTGTCACGACTGATGAGATCCATGGCGATATTGCGAAGGTGACGGCCAAGGGGCGCACCACCGGCATTCCGGTGGAGGCTAAGAATCCCTATCACGCCTCAGTGACCAAGTCGCCCGCTTCAACAGGTACGCCTTCTGCTACACCGACGCCGAAGAAGACTCTGCCGCGCACCGGCTCAGATGTCACGGGCTTGGCAGCGGTGGCGATCAGCGCCATGCTGCTTGGAGGTAGCGCCGTCGTCGTGGCACGACGTCGCAAGTTAGCTAACTGATATATGAGAGCCTGCCGCTGAGTTCGGCAGGTGTTCGCGGTGGCCGAAGTTGATGTTTCGGCACCAACGAGTGGGGTATCACCATGGCGGTGGTACCCCACTCGCGCTGTCTGGGCGTATACCTACGTCGCCAATGCTGTTCGAGAACGACCGTGCAGGAGAGGCGGTTGCCTGGGCTCGAGGGAACGATGGCGTGCGATTAGGTTCGGCCTTCCCAATTCCGGCATGGGAAGTGGCCGCCGATCTCAGATGATGGCACGGGCGGTCGGATGGAGGCCGATGCCTCCCGGCCGTGACGGATAGTGGCAGCGAAGGTAGGGGGAGTTAAGGTGGCAGAGTTGTGAGCTCAAATGCATTGCTGCGGGTGATAAACGGCTGTTGACAGGTGGACTCACCATCATGAGTTGTATGTGTTTTACTTCACAATTCACCGCCAGTCGGCTCCTAGCGAGTCGTTTACCAGCGGTTTTGGCGCTTGACTGTGGCTGATGTGAGGACCGGCACGTCGGTTGTGAAAATGTTTTCGCAAAGGCTATCACGAGGCAACAACTCTTGTGTTACGCTCTTCTGTATCGACATTCGTGCGAATTGCTTTGAAGATCCGATTCGCTAACGAGGTATTTCCCGGAGGCACATACATGGCGACGTCTCGTCATGCGCATCAAACGATCCCACGAAGGGCAGGGGATATGGTGTACGAATCAAGCAGCCGCTCGCGCTTTGCACACTGTGTGGCAACGCTGTTCGCCGCCCTGATGGCAGTGACGACGCTGAGTAACACAGCCAATGCGGAGCAAAGCGCGCAGAGCAGCGGATCCTTGGACTCAACGGCGCTAACAGCCCTGCCCGGTGGAGCACTCCCGGCAGTTTTCGCAACGGGAGGCGAAGGGCGATTCAAGGAAGCTATTCAATGGTTGCAGTGGGCGGATTACAGCCTGTTTGATGCAAACGGGCGTCCCACGAACGATCCGGTTCAACCACCTGCGGATTCGGGCGCAGTGTGGACCAATCCTGACAATACGACGGTCCTACGCAGTTCCGGCAGTAAGACAAGCAACACTTTTGTCAATTATCGTGACATGGGTGACGCTGGGCAACTCGTCACGACCTGCACGCTTTCGAACTTGCAGCAACTGGATGAAAAAAGCGGTGAACTAGTTGCGACCATTCCCGGAACATGGGCAGGTGACGCACTTGACGATATATACAACATCGGTGGAGCCGGCTATTTCAACGGGGAGATCAGATACCCGACCAACTATGTCAACCCGAACACCATGGTGACCGGTCTTGCTAATGGTTATGCCTATAAGGGTGAACAGGGTCTAGGGCACGACGCGAAAGTCAGCTTCGACCTCTCATGTGAGGCGCGGTTGGATGCTCCCGACGGGATCTCACAGGAGGTGTCACTGGCAGGCTTGGTTTTCGCGGACGCTGAAGCCTCCAGTATGAGTTATGGCGATCCCCTTTCCGGGAAGCCGTATCGGGATGAATGGGTGCAGGCGGCGGTTAATGGCAATGTCACATGGCGTGTTCTCGACACCTATAAGAGTGGTGCCAACGGCGCGGACTGCCCTGTGACGACCGTTGCAGCCATGGATTCTCCGCGCTCATTGCGCTTCGAGACGACCGGTCTTGGTGCCGTAACCGAGGGTCGGGAGTGCGTTTATAACACGTACAACGGTGTTGCCGGTCGATACTCGGTTCCGCTGGGAAACGGCGGACCTGACGCGGTCGTATTTATGGAAGGTGCCACTAGAGCCACCATCACACTGCAGGGTGGCGGCTATAGTGCAGTAGCACTCGGGTTCATCATCGCTGCCGATTTCGGAGATGCGCCAGAGTCCTACGGCAAGGCGTCGGCGCTGTTCCAGCCCACATGGACCGGTGGCGCGGTGAGCAGAAACGGCCAAGATCTCTTTGCGCTGGGTAAGGCGAGTATGGGCGCATCTCAGACTCGGCTCGGTGCCAATATCGACGCTGAGGGGTATCACCAGCACAGCGATGACGCCCTCGGTGATGACGCGAATGGCGATCCAGATGACGAGGACGGAGTCGTACTGCCTGTGCACGGGATTCGCGTGCGGCCAGGGCAGTCGTTCCAGCAGTCCGTATCCTGTACCGGACCGGGCAAGGTTGCGGGATGGATCGACTGGAATCACAACGGGATCTTCGACGACGGCGAGAAGTCGAACGAAGTTATGTGCCACGCCTCGCGAGTGAATTTGCTGTGGACGGTTCCTAACGACGTCGTGCGCAGCGTTGACGGCGAATCCGGCAGTCAAGGCGATACATACATGCGTGTGCGTATATCGAATGACTCTGCAGCCTTGCGGCCTACCGGTAACACAACGACCGGTGAGGTTGAGGACTACAAAGTTGCAGTGCGGGTGCCCACTCTGCAGTTGATCAAGCAGGTTGACAACACCTACACGGGAAGCGAATCCACGGCGCTGTCTGCAACGGACTGGACTCTGACGGGCAATTCGGGCGCGTGGAGTGTTTCCGGTGCGGGAACCACCGGCGATCCGTCTGTTGTCCAGCCAGGGGTGTATACCCTCAGTGAGAATGCGTCAAGTCCACAGGCTGCTGGTTACGAGGCAGGCGAATGGGCCTGTACCGCGACAGATGGGACGCAGGGAGAGAATTACACCTCGTGGATTCAAGCATCGCGGCCCGGGGTAGCAACTCTCTATCTGCGGAGCCAAGACCGTGTCACATGCACCATTGTGAATGTTGCACGGCCTGGCAGTTTGGTTTGGAAGAAGTACGCGGCCGACGGCGAGACGCAACTGGGCGGTTCGGAGTGGACACTGACCGGTCCCGGTGTTCCCAATAGCACAACGGTTACGGACTGTGTGGCCGACTCTGCTGACAGTTGCCCTTCCGGAGATTATGTCGATACCGATCCGGCTGCCGGTGCCTTCAAGATTGCGAACCTGCACTGGGGTACCTACTCGATCAAAGAAACCGAGGCTCCTGCGGGCTACCAGCCGACGTCGGAAACCTTCACGTTCCCAACCATCTCCGGCAGTCAACTTGAGGTGACTCTCGTAGATTCGTCGAGCGATGCCATTGCGAACGGAGGCGTAGTCAACACGCCTCTGACAGGAACCGTGAAGTGGTCGAAAACGGACACGCACGGCAACTTGCTCAGCGGTTCCGAATGGACACTCACTGGTCCGGACGTTCCGGCTAACACGACAGTCGTCGATTGCGTTGCCGACACCGCTGAGCAATGCCCGACAGGTCCTTACACCGACCGTGATCCACGCGCCGGAGTCTTCTTCTTAGAAGATTTGGCGTGGAGCTCGGACTCCTATTCTCTTGTGGAGAAGACGGCACCAGCCGGATATCGGTTGGATGCCGCGCCCCATGAGTTCATGATCGCTACCGATGCGCTGGACTACGAATTCAGCGAAGCGTTTACGAACAAACCGGGTAAAGTTCCCGGGTTGCCGCTGACGGGCGGAATGAGTACTGACTCGTTCCTCATTGGAGGCATCGCCCTTTTGCTGGTCGCGTTTGGTGGCGCCGTCCTGCGCCGAAAGAGGGGAGGGGTGGCTTTCGAGGGGTAATCCCGCAGATCCGGTCACGACTACATAGACATCGGGTCAACACACACAACATCCCTTCCATTCATGGCTGGGCACTAATGAAAGGAATCAGAATACGATGAGCGCACACACTCATCTTGTCGGCAAGCGCGGAAGCGCGGTCGTCGGCGCCCTGGCGCTCGGCATGGTCGGCATTGTCGGAGGCACGTCGGCTGTTGCCGATGAGCTGTCGTACGGCAATATCGATCAGAACGCCAAGGGCTCCATCATTGTTCACAAGCACCTCAATGGTGATGGAACGCTGGGTACTCCCGATGGTTCCGGCACCGAGGGCGATAAGCCCGTCGAAGGCGTGACGTTTGCCGCCTACCCGATCACGAGCCTGGACCTTTCCAAGGCATCTGATTGGGAGACCCTCTCCAACCTCACGGTGCCGGATAACGCCTGTGCAAATCCGACATCACCGACGTTGGACAGCCAGACGCTGGACGCCGCTGCAGGTAGCGCAACCACGATCAGTGACGGTTCCGCCACCATTGGCAATTTGAAGGTGGCGGCCTACCTCGTCTGCGAGACGGATGCGCCGGCCAATATCGTGCAAAAGGCGAAGCCGTTCGTTGTCACCATCCCTTACCCAAATACTGCCGATGGCGAAGAGGGTAACTGGCTGTACAACGTGAACGTTTACCCGAAGAATGAGGAAATCTCGATCAGTAAGACTGTCGAGAACCAGTCCGATTACGGCTACGGCCTCGGTTCGGTTGTCTCCTTCCCGGTGACGACCACCATCCCGACTCTGGATGAGACCGCGTACTTCAAGTACTTCCAGATCAAGGATGCGATGGATGAGCGTTTCGGTGAGGTCGAAGTGAGCTCGGTTACCCTGGGTACGACCCCTCTCGCCGAGGGCACTGACTACACGGTCAACGCTAACGGCAACAGCTTGACTGTGGCCTTCACCAAGGAAGGTCTGATCAAACTGAAGAACAACGCCTCCGCCGAGCTCAAGGTCGTCTTCCAGGGCAAGATCACCTCGGTTGGTGACGGTAACATCAAGAACAAGGCGCAGTTGCTCACGGATACCGAGTACTCCACGACTCCTCCGCCGGACGATCCGGACGATCCGGAGGAGCCGGAGAACCCGCCGACAACCCCGGAGGTTGTTACGCACTGGGGCGACGTCAAAGTACGCAAGGTTGACGCTGACAACACCGACAAGGGTCTGGCCGGCGCCACCTTCCAGGTGTACGCCGCCGAAGACCCCTACGCCAGTAACTGCTCGAGTGCCGTGAAGACTGGCAGCCCGCTGTCCGTGAACGGAACCGACACCTTCACTTCGGATTCCAATGGTGTGGTGGAGATCGCAGGTCTGTACGTCTCCGATTCGGAGAATGATCCGAAGGACGCCACGCAGCGTTGCTACGTGCTCGTTGAGACCGCGGCTCCTGCCGGTTTCGTCGTTCCTTCGAATAACGAGACACCGCTGACGGTTAAGATCGGCCAGACCGCTACCGGAAGCTGGGATGCCACGATTGCTAACAGCAAGCAGACCGTTCCGGGACTGCCGCTGACCGGTGCGCAGGGTAAGCTTCTCATGACCCTGGGAGGCATTGTTCTGTTGCTCGTTGCGGGTGGTTCCGTGATGGTGGTTCGTTCGCGTCGTCAGAAGGCGGCTGAACAGTCGGAGTGATTCACCTCGGCTGAGCTCGCGCCGACGGTGAAGGCGCAGTAACACCGGTGTGGCGGGAGGATATATGCCCTCCCGCCACGCGTGTTGTAGGGGTGCCGCGGCGCTGAGGGTCGCGGTGAAGTCTACTGCAGGTGGTGGAACTATTGCTTCGGGGAGAGGGACTTGTAATGAGAATGTGGAAGCCCGGTCGGCATCGCTCGCGGGCCGCCGAAAAGCCGACGGTAGACGAGCTGACGATAGAAGACCCGACAGTAGACGAACCGACGGCGCCAGAGTCGGTGACAGGCGAGTCTGGGGTAGCCGAGACGATAGGGGAGGACTCCGCAGCAGTGGAAGAGGCTGACCAAGAGCTTCTCGGTGCATCGCACGTATCGGCACCGCCGACAGCTGAGGCTGAGGGGTCCCGGGAACACGAGTCCAATTCCGTCGTCGGAACCAGACTTGAGAGCGAGCCCGGATCTGGCCGCAAAGCGATACCAGGCAGCGATGCGGAGCGGGAAACACGGGCCACGGCCAAGCGTGGCCCGTGGAAGTTCTCCTGGCTTTCACTTGTGCCTGCGCTGATTGCATTGCTCGGCATGCTTGTCCTCGCTTATCCGACCGCCGCGAGCTGGATCGCGCAATACAACCAGTCAAAGGTCATCAGCAAGTATTCCGACAGCGTGAATTCCGCCGACCCATCTGCGCAGGAACAATTGCGTCTCGCGTATGAGTACAACGACGCCCTACGTGCCGGTGCGATCCTTGAAGCGAATTCCAATGTTCCAACGGGCAGCGGGTCGAGCGAGAACGAGTCGCTGGACTACAACTCGATGCTCCGTGCCAATTCGACCGGGCTTATGGCGCGTCTGCGGATTTCGGCCATTGATCTTGACCTTCCCGTGTATCACGGCACCTCTGATCAGACGCTTTTGAAGGGCGTGGGACATCTGGAGGGAACCTCGCTACCCGTGGGTGGTGAGAGCACTCGATCAGTACTCACCGGGCACCGCGGCCTGGCACAGGCTACGATGTTCACCAACCTGGACAGGTTGAAGGTGGGCGATACCTTCACCATCGAAATCTTCGATGAAGTCCTGACCTACCGCATCTACGACAAGAAGGTCGTGGAGCCCACGGAGACGGAGGCCCTGCGGGTCGAGGAAGGACGCGATCTCGTCACTCTCGTGACCTGCACGCCTCTGGGCATCAACACGCATCGTATTCTCGTGACGGGAGAGCGGGTCTACCCCACACCGCAGGAGGATCTGGATGCTGCGGGTAAGACCCCTGAAATACCACGGTTTCCGTGGTGGGCGGTGGCATTGCTCGTCGGATTCGTCCTAATTGGCGTGTATATCTGGCGTTCCGGCTATCCCGCCAAGCCCCGCAAGAAGAAGCACGTTGGCGATGCCAGCTCCACGGAACATGCTCAGCAGAAAGGCGAGAAGAACGGGAGGCTACAAGAAGGTGACGCCTCGCGCTCGGATAGTGAGGAGTCGGGTCCCGATAGCAAGGAGTCAGCTCCCGATAGCAAGCAGTCGGGCCCGGACCGAGACGGTGAACTGGCCGCCCAAGAAGCCGGTCCGCCAGGCCGGGATGGCCAATGATAACGCCCGGTGTGACCATCAACCCGCA
The DNA here is from genome assembly GCF_003073475.1 of Actinobaculum sp. 313. Classification (GTDB taxonomy): domain Bacteria; phylum Actinomycetota; class Actinomycetes; order Actinomycetales; family Actinomycetaceae; genus Asp313. The sequence goes on from NZ_CP029033.1 coordinate 91,552, forward strand.
CACGGTAACTTCACTCGTCTGCGCCTAGGAAGCGTTTAGAATCGAACCCATGAAGTCTCACGCGCCCATGGCACGCAAGGTACCAGTGACCCGTACTTTCCACGGGGACTCATATGTGGATAACTATGAGTGGTTCCGTGACGCTACGAATCCGGAACTCCTCGCGCACTTGGAAGCGGAGAATGCCTGGACGCAGGAACGTACCGCGCATCTGGAAGGTCTGCGCGAGCAGATTACCGCAGAGATTTCATCGCGCACACGGCAGACCGATATCAGCATCGCGCACCGTGAGGGCAACTGGTGGTATTACCAGCGCACCTGGGAGGGGCGCCAGTATCCGGTGCTATACCGCCTACCGGACCGTGATGGCAGCAGGCCGGATGTGAACGCTCTCGGTGGGGAAAAGGACGGTCCCAGCGGTGAACAAGTCGTGTGGGACGGCAATGAACTAGCAGAGGGGTCGGAGTTCTTTGCCCTGTCCGACTTCGCGCCGGCACCCGATGGCAAGCTCGGTGCAATGGGAGTCGACTTCACCGGTGACGAACACTTTGCGTTGCGTATCTTCGATATCGAGACGGGACATATCGTCGACGACGCCGTGTCCGGGCTCGGCTATGGCCTGGCATGGACAACAGACGGAAGCCACGTGGTTTACTCCCGGGTGGATGACGCGTGGCGGACCTGGCAGATTTGGTTGCACGAGGTAGGATCCCCTGCCGAGAAGGATCGGCTTCTTTACCAGGAAGACGATGAGCGTTTCGATGTCATTCACGCCGCGTCGCGTGACGGGCAGTGGATTGTTGTTCAATCGGTGTCTCGCACGACCTCCGAGGTGAGACTGTTCTCCGCCGCACACCCACTGGCGGCACCGCTGGTGGTGTGCCATCGCCGTGATGGCTTGGAGTACTCCGTGGAACCTGCCGGAGATCACCTCATTATTGTGCACAACGCCAACCGCCCGGATTTCGAGGTGGCGACGGCACCGTTGGTGACTTCCACTCCGGATGAGTGGATAGCACGACTGGCCCCACAATCGGGCGAGCGTATCAATGAGGTACAGGCGTTCCGTGATTTCGCCGTGGTGGCGATGCGCTCTGCTGGCCGGACGCAACTGCGAGTACTGCCCAGACAGCCCGAAGAGGCACATCCGCGCACGGCCCAGCGCGGTGGGCGTTTTCTGGAGCCGCACGAGCGAGAAGTCTGGGGTGAACCGGTCATTATCTCCTCCGAAGAGATGGCCACTATCGCTCTGGAGCCAGCGCCCTATTGGGCGAGCACCGATGTGGTGTACACAGTCGAGTCATTACTCACCCCTCCCACCCAGGTCGCCTATACGGTGGCCAACGGGGAGTCGACAGTTCTGAAAACCCTCGATGTGCCGAACTACGACCGCGGCGCTTACACCCAACAAGAGGTGTGGGTTGAGGTGACCGATGGGGCGCGGGTGCCGATGACCCTCGCCTATCGCAGTGACGTCACACCCGATGGAACAAACCCGGGATACATGTACGGTTACGGATCGTACGAGGTGTCGAATGATCCGTACTTCCGCCCCGCCCTGATCTCTCTGTTGCAGCGCGGCGTCGTCGTCGCCTGGACGCATGTACGCGGCGGCGGTGAAATGGGACGTGCTTGGTACGACAATGGCAAGCTTCTGCACAAGCGCAACACCTTCACGGATTTCGTTGATTGTGCTGCCTGGTTGGAGCAGAACGGTTGGGCCGCCCCCGGGCGCCTCGCGGCGGAGGGAGGTTCTGCCGGCGGTCTGCTGATGGGGGCAGTAGCGAATATCGCCCCGGAGCGCTTCCGAGCCATTTTGGCCGGAGTTCCCTTCGTCGATGCTCTGACGACGATTCTGATGCCGGAAATGCCGCTGACGGTGGGTGAGTGGGAAGAATGGGGCAACCCGATTGAATCGGCGGAGGTGTACCAATACATGAAGTCATATTCTCCGGTTGAGAATGTGAAGCACTGCGAATATCCGGCGATTCTCGCGACGACGTCGCTCAACGACATCCGGGTCAGTTACGTGGAGCCCACCAAGTGGGTGCAGGTGCTGCGTGCGACGACGACGAACGATGAGATTGAACGGCCCATTTTGGAGAAGATTGAAATGGTGGCCGGGCATGCCGGTACCAGTGGGCGCTATAACCGCTGGCAGAACCGCGCCTTTGAACTGGCATGGCTCCTCGATCAGATTGGCGCGGCGTAGCTCGGTCAGATCTGTGCTGCGGACGCGGCGGCCCGCCACGAGCCGAAACGCTGCCGGATGGCGGCGCCGGAGGGGAACACTCCGCGGCGTCCGGTTTTCTCCAGCCATTCCTGATAGGTCTTGTAGCTCGGCGAGCTGCCGTGCTTGGCGGACCAGGTGGCGAAGGCACGCAGTGCATTGATGTAATCTCGGTCGCTGAACTTCAGTCCGCCGCGTTTACGGCCGGACTGCGCCCGCAAGCCGACTTGTTCAAGCGCATCATTCCAATACCCATTGAACCGCTTGATGATGGTTTGCGAGGTGGGGGCCAGGAGAGGTGTCCGCGTCCGGAGTCGAGGCCGAGTTCGCCAACCAGGGCGGCACGCTGCGTGTCGTACTGCTTAGCGGTAAGAGTCAGAGTGTTGTCCTGTGCGATAGCCTTCTGCGCGGCGGCGATGGCGGCAAGCGCGGTTGGCGCAATATCCAGATGTCCGTCCGCCTCTAACTGTTGTTCCAGTGCAGCTCTGATCTTTGCTGGCACGCCGTTGATCGATTCGGGCGGCAGTTTCCGCACCCGCGCAAAGGCGAGCAGCAATGCGGCACGTAAGGATTCCTCGGAGAATCTCTGCGCCGGTCCGCTCCGGGCGTTCTCGGAGACCGCGTACAACAAGTTGATCGCGGTTTCCGCCGAACGCTGGGCGGCGTCGTTCAGGCCAAGGTGATAATCCTGCCCGGCCTGTGGGCCGCAGAGGTCGGAAATGCACCGGATGGATGCGAAGGGAATATCCCATGTGGCACATACCTGTGCGGCTGCGGCGGATTCCATGTCCGTGCTCAGAGCCTCCGGGAAGGCCTGGCGCATATCGCCTACATTGGCGGCGGTGACGAAGGAATCTCCCGACAGCATGAGGCCCTGCCGCACCCCGGGTGGGACGGCCTCCAGAAGCGGGGGACTCCCGGCAAATGATGGCGGCTGCCCCGGGATCTGGCCGCGGACGTATCCGAATGTGGTTGCGTCCGCACTGCCGTACGCATATGACGAGCCGATAACGACGTCGCCCACTCCGATATCTGTTGCCAGCCCTCCCGCGGATCCGGTGGAGAGAACGAAACGGGGACTAAAATGGGCCAGGGCCCAGCCCAGGGCACTGGCAGTAGCGGTAAGTCCGATTCCGGTGCGTAAGACGAGGATGTTTCCATGGGTGGAGGCCGCTGTCCAGCCAGCTCCGGTTGGACAGGAGAGCTTGGCCGGCTTGGTGGCGGCATGAGCGAGTAGGTGGAGGACGGGGCGTGCCTCCTCGTCCTGGGCGGCCAGGACGATTGCGCGGATACGGGTCACGCCATCACCTCCTCCCATTCCTCGCGCCGTGACAGCATCTCGCGTACGGCCTCTTGCGCGGCGGCGAGTGAATGGTGTGCTCCCCAGCCGCATTGGACCTCATTCGCGGCGGGAACCTCCGTCGCCTCGAGAATGGCGTAGAAGGTGTCTTCGACGAGGTCGATGGTTTCCGAGATGTTTGGTCTGCCGACCAAAATGAGGTAGAACCCGGTCTGACAACCCATGGGCGAGAAGTCGACGACGTCGTCGCTGCGGTCGCGGACGAATTCGGCAAAGCAATGTTCGATGGAATGCACGGCCGCCATGTCCAAATGTTCACGGTTGGGCTGGCAGAAGCGGATGTCATACTTGGTGAGCGTAACATCTGCCCCGAGGTGTTTAATGTCGGCAACGCGAATATAAGGTGCGGCGACGGCGCGGTGGTCAAGATTGAAGGACTCGACGTTCATTCAGGCTCCTGCTTACAGTTGCGGAGATGCTAGAAGAACCGCCAAGTTCTCTGGCGCTACTTGCACGCCGCACAATCGGGGCGGCTGCTGACGGGAGGCGTTAACCAAGCATCTCCATACGTCTCCTATTATGACGCATCTATTGACGCGTGTGGGGTGATATAGCAAAGATGCTCAATGCCGGATGCCGAATGACATAAGGCCCGGGTGTGGACCGGGGTTGCTAGTTGGGCACGACTATGCGAGCGAGTGGGCGGGTGTCGAGTTCCCCGGCGCAGCAGCCTTCGCCTGACAATCGGGGCACAGCCCCCAGAAGGTTACCTCGGCCTCGTCGATGACATAACCATGATCATCCGAAGCGACCAGGCAGGGCCGGTACCCGACGGCACAGGGAACATCCTCAATTCGGCCGCACTTACGGCACACAAGGTGATGGTGGTTGTCGTCGCGGCTGATTTCGAAAAGCGAGACGTGGCCGGCGGGTTTGATTTCGCGTAGCAGGCCAACCCGGGTCAGTGCGTGCACGATATCGTAAATCGCCTGTGTGGACACCGAGCCGATGCGGGCGGTTACACGCTGTCGGAGTTCGTCGGCGCTGACATGACCACCCTGTTCAATCTCGGCGAGTACGGCTAGTCGCGGCTCGGTCACGCGAAGACCGGCCGCATGCAGCAGGGTTGTGTAATCAGTTGATGCCACATATGTATTTTCGCCGTGAAACTGGGGACGGTCAAGAAAAGACATGTGGTGGACGTCCGTGTCGCACCTGCCCACGGCCGAAAGTGGCGGCCCTGCAGGGAAACGCGGGATACGCACAGTGTCAGACCGTTCCCAGGATTCGTTACGTTTCACCACAGATAGCCTTGTGAGTCTAAGAGGGATGCGGCCGACAGAGCCGCATTGTTTGTCGGAATCTTAAGCGCGAACTTACCGTGCTCTCCCACCGCCTGGTGGGAGAGGGTTAATGGCCGCTTTGAAACCGGGGTGGCCCGGTGCTATCCCGGCGTTTGGCAGGGGAGGCGTGCCATCCCACGGCAGTGGAGCACAGCGCCCACTATGTGCGCGTGTTGGGTGTGTGTACGGGCCCGCCCGTGCTGCCGTACGGTGCCCGGGGTGGATGCGGGAGGGTAAGTACTGGCTTGAGATGACGCGTAGACGTGATAGTGGACAGGAGTCTTCCGTGGATACGAGTTACTTGCTTTTTTTGGCCGATGTGCTTGCGATCAGCATTCTCGCTTTCGTTCTTTATATTCCTCGGCATCGTCGCAAAGACCTGGCAGTCGCACTTGTCGTGGTCAACGTCGGAGTGCTGGCAGTAACCACAGCACTGGCGCTCTCTACCGTGAATGCCGACCTGGGACTGGGCTTATTCGGCGTCCTGTCAATTATTCGCCTACGTTCCACGGAACTGTCTCAGCACGAGGTAGCATACTACTTCGCCGCTCTAGCCATCGGCCTTGTGGGTGGCATGCGGACCATGGACCTGTGGCTGGGAATCGCTCTTATCGCCGCGATTGTATTGGCCCTGGCCATTGTTGATTCCCCGCGGGTGCTGCGCTCGTCTCGCCAGTTGACCATCACCGTGGACCGGGCCATTGCCAATCAAGACGAACTCATCGCCTATATAGAGCAGCAGACCGGATACGACGTGCGTGAAGTGAGTATTCAACGCCTCGACTACGTCGACGACTGCACCTGGGTCGATGCACGCTGCAGTGAGCGGACAGAGCGCGTACGCGGCACGGGGGCGTCCGCGATCACCTCCAGGTATAGCTCGATCGTCAGCGCGCCGTCCTCCCTTGGCGGAGCACAGAACATTTGCGTTGCTGCGAATAGCGGGACATCCAACGCACATGGGCGGGTCCAGGCGGAACAGAGGTTCCAGTGACTGCTGTAGGTCCACCAATGCTTAACGCTCTCCCGGTGGTAGATGAAATGGCAGATAGCAAGGCGGTGGCGGAAGCGCTAAGCACGTTGCCGGGCATCAGCTTGGAAGAGTTGTCTGAGACGGCAGAACTTCTGCAACGGGTCGACCGCAAATATCTGGTGCCGCGCGACAGCGCCGCCTATCTGGTCGCAGACCTTGCGGAACTGGGTGCTAGAGCACTGACAATCGAAGACCGCCGAGAGTTTTCGTATCTTTCGATGTACTTCGACACGCCCACCTTCGGTCTTTATCGGGAGGCCGCCACCGGACGGCGGCGTCGGTTCAAGGTGCGGGAAAGAATGTATCTGGACTCGGGTCTACATTTCCTGGAACTGAAAACACGTGGACCCCGTAGTCTGAACGTGAAGGACCGCAGAAGGCTGAAGCCTGTGGAGATACGGCACTCTTTAGGAATGCGGCAGACGGCGGGTGAACAAGGCGATGTCAAGCGCGGGGCACTGGACGACGGTGACACTCGCATATGGCTGGCGGAGATGCTGCTCAGGCGCGGTATAGAACATGCGCCGATACCAGCTCAGGCAGGTGTGGACTCGCTTCTTCCGGTACTCAACTCCGCTTATCGGCGTTCCACCATTTTGCAACCGGATTTGGCACGGCTAACCATTGACCGGGATTTAACTCTTGCCCCCTGCTTGGAAACGGGGAGCATAGGGAAGTGGACGAGGTCGTCGTCGAAACGAAATCCGGTGGAGCACCATCGGTGGCGGATCGGCTCATGTGGCACTACGGTGTGCGGCCGATACGCATCTCAAAGTACGCGCTCGGCGTGGCGTCCGCCTTTCCGGACATGCCGCACAACCGGTGGCACCGCGCCATGAAGAAAGTAGGAGAACAATGAACAGGTGGAAAGAATCGGTGGCTGCCCTGATGCTGGTCGGCGTGATACTGGGAGGCTGTTCCTCCACAACCGACAGTGATACAACTAGCCCCGCAACGAGTTCCGCTCCCGGCGGTACCGGTACAACCAGCCAGACTTCGACTGCGAGTACCGATTCTGATGGCTATGCCCTGCTTAATCGAGCACGCGAGGTCGCCGAGACGAATATGCAGTCGGGCAACGTGTATACGACGTCGGTAAGAGCTGACTCCGCCACACTTGAGACGATGATGGCGGAGAATCAGAAGCCGCATGCCGAAGCCGACGACGTCGAATACGACGCCTCCGAAGCCGCCACGGTGTCATTGGATGGTAGAACGGCAACGGTGGAGCAGACCGGTACGCTGGGCGCTGACGCCGTCACGGTAGCGGATGGATCTGTGACGATCACCTCCGCTGGTACATACATCCTCTCCGGGGATTTCAAGGGTCAAGTGGTTGTCAATACCGAGGATGCGGAGAAGGTGCGGCTGGTTCTGGACGGCGCGAATATCTCCTCGGAGACCGATGCGGCAATCCGCGTGCTGGCTGCCGACGAAGTGGTAGTGATCCTCGCCGATGGTTCTGAGAATACGCTGTCCGATACGTCCAGCTATGCCGACGATTACGACGGGCCGACGGCAGCGTTGGCCTCGCAAGCGGACCTGACCATTGGTGGCAATGGCGCTCTCAGCGTCACAGGTAACGGAAACGACGGTATTTCGAGCTCAGACGGTTTAGCGATCCTCGGCGGAACCGTGACGGTGAACGCCGTCGACGACGCGGTGCGCGGCAAGGACTATGTGGTAGTTGCCGGAGGCTCCCTGACTCTTGATGCTCCGGGTGACGCCATCAAATCGGATAACGAGGACGATATCGGCCGCGGATATGTGCTTCTGACCGGTGGCACGATTGCCGTCACGCGCGGCGACTCCGATGCCATCGACGCCACCTCTGACCTGATCATTGCGGGTGGCACTCTCAACGTATCGGAAGCGGAGGAAGGGCTGGAAGCGGCATACATCCTGCTTGGCGGCGGCAGCGGCACAATCACTTCGAGCGACGACGGCATTAACGCGACTAGCGACAGTGGCACGCCCTGGCTATCGATAACCGGTGGCGAGTGGACGCTGCTGGCGAACGGCGACGGTATTGATTCCAATGGTGACGGTTATATGAGCGGCGGAACGGTTACGGTGTACGGACCGACGAATGGCGGTAACGGCTCGATAGATGCGATGAATGAACTGCAGATCTCCGGCGGTACGCTGTTCGCGGCCGGGGCAGCGGGAATGGCGCAAGCGCCCAACACGAATTCGGCGCAGGCATCTGTCATGCTGAACACCTCGACCATATCCAGTGGCGCAACGGTGGCGATCCTCGATTCCGACGGTAACGAGCTGGCGTCGTACACGATTCAAGCCAACGCAAGCAATGTTGTGTTCTCCTCGCCCGACATTGTTTCCGGTCAGACCTATACGGTCACGGCCGATGGCCAGAGGGTGGGAACGGCAACCGCCGGTGACTACCAGAATGCAATGGAACCCGATGCCGGTGGTCCTGCCGGAGCATTCTCCGGCGGGCAGGGTGGAGAACCCGGTGGTAGTGCTCCTGGCGGCGGGCAACCGTGATGTAAGGCGGGTGACCGTAAGCCGCGGGGAACCGTGAGCCGCAGATAAGACGACCGCGAACATCATGGCGCGTCGGGTCCGTAGCCGACGTGCCATGAGGTCGTGAGCCGGGAAGATCTCCCGCGGCGAATACGTGATCGCATGAAATGCGTCACACATATCCCTGGGTGGTAAGTGGAGCGGATACCCATTGTGAGGCGGATCTGTGCGGCGTAGAATTACACGCGTGCGATTCATCACCTGCAACACGCCGAACCACAACACCTTGGGGTCTGTTGCGGTGGTGACCACAAGGTGTAGTGTTTATGTCTGTACCTCTGAGGTACAGAACCGGAAACTTTATAGCCGATACGCTTATGAGACCGCTCAAACGGTGGCGGTAACGTAGTGTCACATGATGACCGAGGAGGTTCGGCCATCCAAGCCTTTCGGCGGGCAGGCCAGAAGGGAGAAGCTTCATGAGCATCACTGTTTACACCAAGCCGTCGTGCGTGCAGTGCAACGCCACAAAGCGCGCGCTGGCAAAGGCCGGTCTCGCCTACGATGAGGTCGATCTAACCCAGGATGCGGCGGCACTGGACACCGTAAAGGCCTTGGGCTACCAGCAGGCGCCCGTCGTATTCGCGGATGGAGACCATTGGGCCGGTTTCCGGCCCGACAAGATCAAGGCCCTCGCCATGGCCACGCAAAGCGCGTCGGTAAGCGCCTGAGGCCCGATTCCAGGTAGGGAGCTCAACGCGCGGCAGCTGGAAGGTAGATTGCCGGAACGGTATACGACCGAAAGCACGCCGCGCGTTTGTGTTCCCATTGATGTCGCCTAACCGCACAGCCCGCCACAACATCGAAAAGATGCCCGGCGTAGTAAGTGTGCCACAACATCGCAAACACGCCACGGCATCGTAAGTACCCCACGGCGCGGCAACGGTCCAGCGTGGAGGCGAGCGACAAGAAGAGGAAGGCAGGGAACGGTGGCCGTGATCGTCTATTTTTCGTCAACGACGAACAACACGAAGCGTTTCGTGGAGAAGCTTGGCTTCCCCGCCTTCCGTATCCCGCTGCGCCCGAAGGATGAGTTCTTGCACATGGATGAGGACTACGTCCTGGTAGTTCCCACCTACGGAGGCGGCAACCTCAAGGGCGCCGTTCCGAAACAAGTCATCAAGTTCCTGAATGACGAGCGGAATCGCTCGCATATCCGTGGAGTCATCTCCGGCGGAAACACCAACTTCGGCACGGCTTATTGCATAGCCGGCGATATTATCTCGGCGAAATGCGGCGTGCCCCATATGTATAAATTCGAGCTACTCGGCACCCCGGATGACGTGGCGCGAGTACGTGAAGGTCTGGAGAAGTTTTGGCAACAACCGCAATAGGCACGCTGACCGATACGGGCGAGGAGAGATCCTCTCTCGACTATCACTCGCTGAACGCGCAGCTGAACCTGTACGACGCCGACGGGAAGATCCAATTCCACGCCGACCGCGAGGCGGCCAGGCAATTCTTCCTCCAGCACGTCAATCAGAACACGGTGTTCTTCCACGATCTCGAGGAGAAGATGAAGTACCTCGTTGACGAGGGGTACTACGAGAAGGAGGTGCTCGACCAGTACTCCTTCGACTTCATCAAGGAACTGTACAAGGCGGCCTACGCCCACAAGTTCCGCTTCCCGACCTTCCTCGGCGCATTCAAGTACTACACTTCCTACACCTTGAAAACCTTCGACGGTCAGCGTTATCTGGAACGCTACGAAGATCGAGTGTGCATGGTGGCATTGACCCTAGCGCGCGGCGACGAACAACTGGCACGCGACCTGATGGAGGAGATCATCACCGGGCGCTTCCAGCCAGCCACCCCGACCTTCCTCAACGCCGGGAAGGCAGCACGCGGAGAACTGGTCTCCTGCTTCCTCTTGCGCATTGAGGACAATATGGAGTCCATCGCACGCGGTATTAACTCCGCCTTGCAGCTATCCAAGCGCGGCGGCGGCGTCGCCCTGAACCTGTCCAACCTGCGCGAGCAGGGTGCACCGATTAAGAAGATTGAAAACCAGTCCTCCGGGGTCAACCCGGTGATGAAACTGCTGGAGGACTCCTTCTCCTACGCGAACCAGTTGGGCGCGCGGCAAGGTGCTGGAGCTGTGTATCTGCACGCACACCACCCCGATATCATGCGCTTCCTCGACACCAAGCGGGAGAACGCGGATGAGAAGATCCGCATTAAGACGCTGTCGCTGGGTGTCATTATCCCGGACATCACCTTCCAACTCGCGCGCGCCAACGAGGATATGTACCTGTTCTCTCCCTACGATGTGGAGCGTGTGTACGGTGTACCCTTCACCGAGATCAGCGTGACGGAGAAGTACCGGGAGATGGTTGACGACAAGCGCATCCGTAAGTCGAAGATCAACGCCCGGCAGTTCTTCCAGACGCTGGCGGAGATCCAGTTTGAATCCGGCTACCCCTACATCGTGTTCGAGGACACCGTGAATAAGGCCAACCCGATCAAGGGTAAAGTCACGATGTCGAACCTGTGCTCGGAGATCCTGCAGGTCTCCGAACCGTCCCGCCTCAACGATGACCTCTCCTACGAGTACGTCGGCAAGGATATCTCCTGCAACCTCGGCTCGCTGAACATCGCGAAGACGATGGATTCCCAGGACTTCGGCAAAACCATTGAGGTGGCGGTGCGCGCTTTGACAGCGGTATCGGATATGACGCATATCCGCTCGGTGCCCTCCATCGAACGGGGTAACGATATGTCTCACGCCATCGGCTTGGGCCAGATGAACCTGCACGGTTACCTCGGGCGTGAGCATATCCACTACGGCAGTGACGAGGCCTTGGACTTCACCAATATGTACTTCTACACCGTGGTGTACCACGCGATTCGCGCCTCGATGAACCTGGCGCGTGAGCGCGGTCAGCACTTCGAGGGCTTCGAGGAGTCCGCCTATGCCTCCGGCGCGTATTTCGACAAGTACATCAACCAGGTATGGGAGCCGACGACGCCGCGCGTGCGCGAGCTGTTCGCGGATATCCATATTCCAACGCAGGAGGATTGGAAGGTGCTGAAGGCGGATGTGCAGCGTTACGGCATGTACAACCAGAACCTGCAGGCCGTGCCACCCACCGGATCCATCTCCTACATCAATAACTCGACATCCTCGATCCACCCGATTGTCTCCAAGGTTGAAATCCGTAAGGAAGGTAAGATCGGTCGCGTCTACTATCCGGCACCGTACATGACCAATGACAACCTCGAATACTACGAGGATGCCTACGAGATCGGTCCGGAGAAGATCATCGATACCTACGCGGTGGCCACCCAGCATGTGGACCAGGGCCTCTCCTTGACGCTGTTCTACCCGGATACGGTGACCACCCGCGATGTCAACCGTAATTACATATACGCCTGGCGCAAGGGAATCAAGACGCTGTACTACATGCGTATCCGCCAGCAGGCATTGGAAGGAACAGAGGTGCAGGGCTGCGTCTCCTGCATGCTATGACGGCGTAGTGACCCGGTCGATGGTCTGCGGGCAGGCACTGCCTTGACACGACAGCCCGGGCGCGGCGGCAGGCGATAACCTGCGGCTCCGCGCCCGGGCTGAACGCTTTCTGGTCCCGCAGTTGGCCGTGCCACAACAAGCTGCTCCCGCGCGCCCGGGCCGTGCGATTTTAAGCCTCCTTCAGCGAAAACGGAAGAGGTGTCCACATGAATACGCGTGCTTGACGCTCGGGAAAAACGTTCCGTAGTATCCGAACTAATCCGACGCGCACCGCACGCCGTAGACATGCGGCGCTTTTCGGGCAGCGGGGAAGCCGAGCACCTGTTCCGGTGGACCGATGATCCGCCAAGGTGCCCGGGAACAAGAGAGTCGGCGTTGCCTTGCGCCACCGCAGGGTCTCACACCGGCAAAACGAACGAAGGAAAGGAGCTCTGACATGACGAATAGAATCCCAACGAACGGCGAAGCGATGTGTATGTGTTGTCAGGCGGGTGGAGTGCACCCGTTGAAGTCGTCATGTCGGAGGAGCCTGTAACCATACCTTCCACGGGAAGAAGGTTGTAGCGGATGCCCGGCAGGGCATCCGCTTTTTTGTATTTCGACGTTTTGCAAAGGAGAACCAGGCGATGAGCGATGGAAAGGTCGCAATCATCACAGGCGCCGCGCAGGGCATTGGATTTGCCGGAGCGCGACGATTTGCGGAGGGCGGTTACACCGCCATCTTGACCGATCAGCACGGCCAGGAGGTGCGGCAGGCGGCCACTCTATTGCGGGAGGCCGGATACGCCGTGGCCGACTACGAGCTGGATGTGACGGACTTCCAGCAAGGCCAGGAGGTTGTAGCCGACGTCGTCGCGAAATATGGCCGGGTGGACGCACTTTTCAACAATGCGGGTATTACCGGCCACAGACCGACCGTGTTGAACTTCGACCCCGAGCAGATCAAGCAGGCCACGGAGGTCAATCTGTGGGGATCTCTCTACATGATCCAGCACGTTGCGCGTGTGTTCGTGGCTCAAGGAATCCCCGGAGCGATTGTCAATGTGTCGTCGTTCGTGGCGAGCTTTGCGGAGTGGTCGCCATTCGGCTACGGGATCTCGAAATCTGCGGTCGACGGTCTCACCCGAACTGCCGCCTTCCACCTGGGTATGCACGGGATCCGCGTTAATTCCGTGGCGCCCGGATTCACAAAGACGGAGATGGCTATCAAGTACGACTACTCGGATCCGAAGATCCGCAAGATACAGGCGGAACGAGCGGTCCTGAATCGTTGGATCGAACCCGAGGAGATCGCCAATGCGGCCTTCTTCCTCGCCAGCGACCAAGCCAGTGCCATCACGGGCGTGAAACTCCCCGTCGATGCCGGATACACCATCACCAAAGAGAACAACATCGCCAGTATTTACGGCGAAACGGAATAGCAGACTCAACAGCGTAAGTAGGAGATACTCATGGCACGGATTTATAGATCCATTGCAGAACTCGTCGGCAACACGCCTCTCGTCGAACTGACAAACTATCAACGCGCACACGGCCTGCAGGCGCATATCTTAGGCAAACTGGAATTCCTCAATCCGAGTGGAAGCGTGAAGGACCGCCTGGCACTCGCCTTGATCAAGGACGGTTTCGACCGAGGGGAGCTCACCGAGGGCGGCACGATTATCGATGTGACCAGTGGGAATACCGGCATCAGCTTCGCGGCCATCGGTGCCGCGGAGAGGGTCGCTTTCATCCCGTATCTGGAACCGGGGACCACGGTGGAGCGGGTGCAGATATATCAGGGCTACGGGTTGGAAATCCATGATTTTAATGAGATCGAGGAGGTTGCCGGTTTCGAAGAGAAGGGTCTGATCTTGCAGGACCTGGTCGACGGAATCACCCGCATCGCCAAGGAGAACGGCTACTTCTACGCCGGGCAGACCATTAACGAGCGGAATCAGGCGACCCACTATGAGACAACCGGCCCGGAGATCTGGCGAGATACCGACGGGCAGGTTGACTACTTCGTCGCCATGGGAGGAACTGCGGGAACCATAGTCGGTGCGGGCCGCTATCTGCGTGAGCAGAACCCGGAGGTCAAGATCGTCGGCGTACAGGCCGCAACATCCTCTCGCCCCGACAGTCCGGATTTCACCGGTCATATCATCGACGGAACGCTGCCATTGGGCGGCGTCGACGAATCGCTGTTGCCACCACTTATTCACTCGAACACACCCAATGGCTTCGCCTTCGACGAGATTATCGATATCAGCGCGGAAAGAGCGTATGCGACGGCGCAAGCCGTTTCGCAAACCGATGGTCTCTTCCTAGGAACATCCGCAGCGGCGGCGCTTACGGCGGCCATTGAGATAGCGGCCCGGCCGGAGGCAGTCGGCAAGAACATCGTTGTCATCTACCCGGACAACGGCTACAAGTACCTATCCACCGATCTGTTTAAACGCCCGGCGGTTTCAGCCGACTCTGCCGCCGATGGGCACGGCAGGGCGAATGACGAGGGGAAGCCGACGGATGAAGGGGACGATCAGGCATGACGCTGGCATTTGCGCAACCTTTGGTGAGCACGACGCTGGACACCGACGACTACCTGACGGCCGCTCTGGAAATTGCCGCCTATCTGCGTCATAACGAGGTCATAACACCGGAAGGCAAATACTGGAAGGTAAGCCCGGAACCAGGCAATGACTACGTGGGTGACCTGATGCTTACCCAGAAGGGCCTGTACGGCGGATCGGCTGGAATCGGCCAGTTCTTCGTTCAGCTTTACGAGGCGACCGGCGATGAACAATGGCTTGCGGAGGCGAAGCAGGCTGCCGCATATATCCTGGCGACCTACGAAGGTCCTGCTTTCTTCTCAGGCATACTGACCGGGCCTGTCGACGGTATTTGGCCCGTCGCGGGCTGGGGAACAAGTGTGTATGTGGGCCCGGCGGGCCAAGGAATCTTCTTGGAGCAGCTCTACGAAAAGACGGGGGATACGCGGTACCGTGATTTCCTTCTCACAACGGCCGACGACGCGATTGCGGCGGCTACGCGGGACGAGCACGGTCTGCACTGGAGTGATGCCATCGACCTGATGTCCGACGGCGGCTACGCCTTCTTCTTCCTATACGTCTATCGCAAAACAGGGGAGAACCGTTACCTGCAAGCGGCCGAGGATGTCATCGCCTATACGCGCACACGGCGCGTGGCGGCCGACGTCGGAGGTGCCTACTACAAAACCGTCGATTTGCGGCTGGTGGGATGGGAGTCCGAAGAGACGGTCTTCCCGAACTACTCGCACGGTGCCGCCGGTATTGCCTATCTCAACGCTCTGGCATATGAGGCCACCGGTAAGCAGCACTACCTCGACGCGGCGACGGAGGTGGTGGATTTCCTGGCGGCCATTGCAGCAGGAGATAGTGACGGAGCATTGATTCCGTACCTGTATAACCCGCAGCGGGGAAACTTCAAGGAGTTCTACTACCTCTCCACCTGCCACGGGCCGGTCGGCACCACCATATTGTTCCGCAAGCTCTACGACACTACGGCCGACCAGCAGTATCTCGAGTGGATCGACATACTGACCAAGGGCGTGCTGCAACTCGGTGCGCCTCTGGTCCACTCAAAGGGGTACTGGAACAGCTACTGCCTGTGCTGCGGCGCGCCGGGTCTGCTCATCCACTTTGTGAAAACGGCTGAGAAACTCGGGCGACCGGAATACCTGGAGCAGGCACGACATACGGCACGTAAGCTGCTCGGCGACTCGTGGAATGACGCAGACGGAAGGCGCTGGTACGCCGCTTGGACCCGCAAACTTCCTGGGCTTGTCGAGACATACACCGGGCTGTACGCCGGTGCGGCGGGCGCCGGTAGTGCGCTGCTGTATCTCTACGCGCGGGATCGGGGAATCGCACTCAGTGAAACGGTGGATTACCTATTCCTACGTTGAAGGCAAGGAGTGGGGCTGCACCGCTCGCGCACTGTGAACCTGCGATGGCTTGCGCCGGTGATGTGAGGCCTACCGAATGGCACAGCCAGGCATAGCCGTGCTGATCTCAGTTCGATGGTGCAGCGGATACTCCGGGAGATCCGGTACGCGGTGGTGGCGCGTCCGCGATGTCTGGAACAGAGATGCGTCGCCGCTCAACCACATCACACCCGCGCGCCAGAGCTGCGGGAGCGCGTCGTCGGCGAAAGACGTCTGCGGGAAGCAAAGACGTCTGCGGGAAGCCTCGTTACGTCGCCAACGGCGTCGTGGCACGATAGCGGAAGGAGGAAGCAATGATCCGAACCGTTATGCCATTGGACGACGTCGTCGGCGCATCCGCCCGCGCACACAAGCCCGCTACGAGCCTTCCCGGCGCACCGGGTACTGCGGCAAGCGTGGAGATTCTCAGCTGGGACAGGGAACTGGTATCGAAGAGCGGTACGCCGCAGTGGCCGGGTGGTCGGCCCATGGTGGTAGTGATCCCGGGCGGGAGTTATCAATACTGTTCACCGCGCGAGGCCGATCCGGTGGCGCTGCGATTCCTGGCCGCGGGATATAACGTGGCGGTGCTGCGCTACCGGGTGGGCGCCGACTCCCGCTACCCCTTGCCCTTGCGGGATCTAGCGGCGGCGCTGGTGGTTATCCGTGAAAATGCGGAGGAGTTGGGGACCGACCCCGAACGAATCGTATTGTGCGGGTTCTCGGCGGGTGGCCATCTCGCGGCAACGTTTGCCTCCACCGTTGCCGCAGACTGGGCGGGAGTCGGCGCTGGCCGGGGAGGAGAAGGTGCGGGTCGAGGAGAATGTGACGCTGCGCATACCTCAGGTCCCGTTCGCTCCAGCCGGGAGGTCGATATTGGTGGGGGTGAGTTGGTGCAGACGCGCCGAATCGTGCCTGCGGATCCGTCCGATTCGACTACTGGGTGGACCGCGGAGCTCGCATCGGCTGACCGTGTGCACACGCAAGGAGGTCTTGCGGCCCACCTCGGCATTCTCGGAGTGATTCTCGGATATCCGGTAGTGGATTTCCACGCGCTGGAGGAGTACTACCAGCACAGCGACGGCCTAGAATCGACATCCGGCCGAGTGGGTGCCATGCTCGCCGACTACCGGCCAGAAGCAGACCCCGCGGTGCTGGCAGGCCCACATACTCCGCCCACTTTCATCTTCACAACGGGAACGGATGAGATTATTCCGGCCGTGCACACCATGAACTATGCGCGGCGGCTCGCCGACTACGGCGTTCCGGTAGAGCTACACGTGTATTCCTCGGGATTACACGGATTGTCAGTGGCGGATGCGACTGCTTGCGTGGAGGAAGACTACCCGGCGAGGGTGGGAGGATGGATCGAGGCTGCACTGGCCTGGGTCAGTGAACTGTTCAGCCTGCGGTGAGTCCTTTACAACCCGGAGATGACTTTGACGGAGATGATCCAGACGCCGAAGACTGCGGCCATCGCTACCCACGGGTAAAAGGCCGGGAAACCGGAGCCGTCTTGCTCGTGGCGCCGTTCCAGCCAGAAGCAGAGGACACCAGTGGCGAGGATAAGTGCCTCTGCAACAAGGATGACTGCCCATACTGCTGCCAGAGAGGAGCCTTCGGGGCTATCGTTCAGGCTGAGAATGTTTAGGGCGCTGACGCCAACAAGCACGAAACACAGGAGGGCATTGCCCAGTCCCATCGCGGCTCCATTGTGGCTGACGATACCGCCGTCAGAGAAGATCCAGTCCTCTTCTCTGGTCCGTTTGGCGAGGCGCTGCTCGCGCTTGGATAACTCGGGCAGCGGCTCGCTCGGCCAGTCGAGAGTGTCACCCTCCGCCATATCGGACGGGGAGCTTGCCTCCGCGTTGCCGAGATCGTCGATATCGTCGTCGCTACTCATGGTCGTCGCCACTCATTACTCATATGTATGTTGTACCCCGCGCGACGGCCTGCGAGCGGGGACGGCGATCCACGCCCTACGCGTCGGTGTCGTACCCACACGCGGTCGTCCGCGCGCCGCTAGTCGTCGAACTTCTCGCGAAGCTCGGCCAGTTCCACCATATCGCTTGCAGCGCCCAGGTAGGTCATGCCCTGCGGTTCGGCTGCGTTCTTGACCGTGTTCACCGCTGCTTCAAGAAGTGTTGGGCCAACCTGATACCCCTGGATAATAAAGGCGATCGCCCGCCCGGCAAGCTCCTTGGCGCGGGGATGGCACTCCAGCCGTTCAAGGAAGGCCCGCGCGGCGGCACTCATATTGTCCGTGTATACCGGGCTGCCCAGTACGACGACGTCGCTGGCGATCACCTTTTCGAAAACGACCTCGTACTCGTCGTCGGCGAATTCCTGGCCGAAGAAGCCGATCCTATAGTCGATGAGATCAATCCGCTCGGAAGGCAGATCCTCCAACAGGGCGGTGCCCAGTTCTGCAGTCTTGCCGTCACGGTTGGCGCTCGTGTTGATGAATAAGTATTTTTTCGGGTCAACGGTCATTACTTCTCCCATGCTGTTACCCCGTCAGTGTAGTCGGATCGGTGAAGCAATGTAACACGCTGTGCTCTTCGCCGCAGTGGTTGGGGGCGGTATAAGATCGGTCATATTCGCCACACAGCATGCCGGAAGGGACAATTTGCCCGTAGGATTCCAAGAGGAGGTGGAGTCATGAGCTTACCGCGTCATCCGCGATTCTTGCCGATAGTGATAGGAGCTGCTGTTGTTCTGAGCGGTTGTTCCAATGCTGTTACCAGGCCTTCGACTTCACCGACACCCACCACAGCCAGCACTACACCTACCGATACTCCAACCGTTGAGGTCGACTTCGCTCCGACTGTGGCTGATGAGGAGGCGGTCTTTGCGGTAGAGATGCCCACAGATAACGGCGCGATCAACGGTGTTGCATACGATGGGGACAATATCCTCGTTTACCAGAACGATCTGCCCGAGATCACCCATACAGTGACGGGGTATTCGCTCAGGACAGGTGAGAAACTCTGGGACTTCAGTGGCGCTGGCTGGATCGAGTGCGATGGCAATGCATTTGTGGTGTGCGAAACCCTGACGTATGAGCAGGGCAACCGAGTCGCGGACAGTGCGGTGACGGTGGACTTGAAAGACGGAACTCGCGACACGCTGGACGTCGGGAAGGCAGGCACCTTCGCGCTGGCGGCCGTGTCAGACGATACGGCCTATTTCCTCACCTGGCAGGGCACACGTGACGTTCATATGACGGGTTTCGATGCCGCCGGTGCGCCCGTGGCCGACCGCAACTTACGGCTGGGCGTTCCCAGCGATGCGCAGGCGTCGAATATCAGCACGGCACTCACCGGTTCTTATATCAACATCGGTATTTCGGGCGTGGGTAGCGGAGTCTATTCAATCGACCACAACGTTTTCTTCCCTCTGCCGACAAGTGGGCCATGTGTTGCCGTGTCCGATGGTGTTGTCTGTGCGGGCAACGAATCCGCGGTTGGCCTTTCTGAGGATGGGCAGACCGAGTGGGAGTTGGATGTGGTGGATGTTCAGTTACTCGAATCTGCGGCTGCGCCAGACGTGAATCTGAGCGAAGCGCGGCAACAATTGCTGGAGTTGGGAATGGCGGTGCGGCGCCCCGGCAATCCCGTGAAGGACTCGGAACACAGTGGGAGTGAACCTCCTAGTGTGGGCGCAAGCAGCGAAACGTCGCCGGGTGACTCGGAGTCGAGTGCCGCAGATGCCGACGCCGCTGGCAGTCAGGATGATAACGCCGGTGGAAAGACTCAGTACTACGCCCTCGCAACGGCGGACGGATTCACCGAGTTGACCCTGACGGACGGCACTCTTGCTATTCCCGATCACGAGTTGAGCGCCGATATCGCTGCCACCAGTGTGGTCAGCGCGGATTTCACGCGTGTGCCGGGCATTATCAATGTCATACAGGCGGGACCGACTTCCGGGGAGGCCTCGGGGACGGCGGTGCACTCGTCCATTTTGATTGGCGAGAACTGGGATGTGCTGGCACGGTTTGATTCGGATCAGGCGGGTGACATCACGGACCAGGGTGAGCCGGGCGAGGTGATCTCGCCGTATACTTTCCTACGCAGCGGTGACCTCTTAATCTTCGTGAATGCGGTCGAAGGCGTTGTTGTCGCGTATCGGTGATGAGGTGTCTGAGGGCTGCCCGGTGCGCGCGTTCTGAGCGTTTCCCAGGCGAATTAGTGACTGGTCTACCGTGGCCTATTTCCAGGAGACGCCGGTGAGAAGCTCCTGGTACGTCGACTCGGCAACAGGCTCGGCTTCGCCGTCGGTTGAGTAGTTCATAGCGGCGACGGTGATGTACCCTCCGTCGACCGGGACAACGGCGCCTCGCGCACACAAACTATCAACACTGCTGGTGGCGCAGCCGGAAAAACCTTCCCCGGACCGTCCGTTAACATCTTCTTCACCGAGCGCATCCAGTTCCGACTTGTCCGGCTGTGTGCCATCGAGAAGGGTGAACAAATCACTTATCAACTCATCGGCAGACCGGCCATTTGCGGGTTGGATGGAAACGAGGACTGCCGCATCCGCGCCATTATCAGCCGTGATAATCGCATCTTGCTCGGCTGCGACGGTGTAGCCCGCCGGCGGAGTGAAGGAGACCAGGTCGGTGATTGGTGGCAGTTCCTCCGTTGCCTCGACGGTTGTACCGGAGCTCTCCGCATCAATGGCGTAGCTACTGCAGGCACCAAGCCCGCAGGCACTCAATACGGCAAGGCAGACCGGGAGCAGGGAGGAACGACGCTTTGGCGAAATTATCACGCCACTACCGTACCGCTCCCACCATATGATTCGACAGAAGAAAAGGCTGGGTGCCTGCCGTGCCAACTGCTTCCGGAGTGCTAGCTCCACCGATCTTCTATCGGTATGGTTGCGGTTCTCTCCTTGATTCTCGCTAGCATGAATCCATGGACTCAGTGCGGGTAGACGTGTGGCTGTGGAGCGTGCGGCAATGCAAATCGCGCTCGCTGGCCACCGCGGAATGCCGGGCGGGTCACGTCCGGGTGAACGGAGAACCGGTCAAAGCCTCCACCCGGCTGCGGATAGGCGACGAAGTCCGTTATCGAGTGGCTGGATTTGATCGGATACTGCGGGTAACAGCGCTTATCGCCAAGCGCGTTGGAGCTCCGGCGGCGCAGGCGTGCTATGAGGATCTCACGCCCGAGCGCCCGAAGGTTTATCTCCCGATTATGCAGCGAGAGCGAGGCGCGGGTCGCCCGACGAAGAAGGAACGCCGGGAACTCGACCGTCTTTTCGGCAGGGATTCAAACTTCGGCCATCGTGGATGAGATGATCGGCCGATCAGCCGCGCTATCCGCTAGCGGCCGTACTATCCCGGTTGTCCGACTGTGACTGTGGTAGAGGCGAGGACCCTGCCCGATAGAAGGCTGCACGCACAACAGGAACGCCGACGTAAACCCGATGCCGCCAAGCCGTAGCCGAGCCCGTCGCAAACCTGCCGCTTCCAAGCAGCGGCCCGATGCCGCTCGGGCAAGGCGAGTTCCGCGGCAAACCTCAGCCATCAACCAGCAGCCCGACTATGCCAAACCCAGCAGACTCCACACCGTGGGCAGTGCGAAGACGAGTAGTGCCGTGCCCGCGACGCCAACGATTATCCCGACGATGGCCAT
The DNA here is from genome assembly GCF_003073475.1 of Actinobaculum sp. 313. Lineage (GTDB taxonomy): Bacteria > Actinomycetota > Actinomycetes > Actinomycetales > Actinomycetaceae > Asp313. The sequence continues at coordinate 113,065 of NZ_CP029033.1, forward strand.
CTGTTTGACGGAGATCTCGCCGGTCGAGTAGGCGATCGCATTCGGTGGTGTGGAAATCGGCAGGGACATCCCCAGCGAGCACGCGATAGCGACAGTTGCCGCCACCGCGATCACACTTGTTCCCGCCAGGGCAGTTGCCAGGGATACAGCCAGTGGGACAAGCAGGTTGGATGCCGCGGAGTGCGACATGACATTGGCGAATCCCAGGCCGATGAAGCCCAGAACCGCAATGACGAGCATCGCGCTCATATTCTCCCAGTTGATGGACCCGACCAGCCAGGCGTCTAGGCCGCTGGCGCCAATACCATTACCAAGCGCGATGCCGCCAGAGACAAGCCAAAGAACCGCCCAGTTAATGGCGCCCAGATCCCGGCCGTCCATCACGCGCAGGCATAGCAGAGCGACAACCGGGAAGAAGCCGATCGTATTGGAGGAGATTTGGTGAATGGGTTCGGTCATCCACAGCACAATGGTTGTGCCGGCAACGATGTAGAACAAAGCGGCTGGGCGAGACGTATTCCAGGCAGAGTCAACGGAGATAGCGATACGCGCCTCACGTGGTATGTACAAGGTGCACAGTAGCAGCCAGGAAGCCACGAGAACGATTAGCATGAAAGGCACGGCCATCCCCATCCAGTGGATGAAGGAGACATGAATGCCACGCTCGGCTAACGCGCTGACCGCGATGGCATTAGGAGGAGTGCCGACGGGCGTACCGATACCACCCACATTGGCAGCGAGCGGAATGCTGAGGGCAACGCCGGTGCGTGCACGTCCCTCCGGCAGGGCACCGATAATGGGGATCACCACGGCGAACATCGTTGCCGTGGTTGCCGTGTTGGACATAAACATTGACATCAGTGCGGTGATGACCATCAAGCCGAGCACGGTGATTCGTGCCGATCCGGTGAACGGCCGCAAGAGGACTGCGGCGATGTTCTTGTCAAGGCCATATTTTTCCGCGCCGTGTGCGATAAGGAATCCGCCGAGGAAAAGAATGATCACCGGGTTGGCCAAGGCGGCGAAGTAGTTCGCGGCGGGCAAGGCGGCCTCCACGAGCTCGGGGTCTCCACCGGTGGGATCGGATAAAGCACTTTGTGAGATGAGCAGGACTTCGAGCAGGATGACCAACACTGCGGTAGCGGTCAGCGGGATGGCTTCCGTAATCCAAAAGACGATGGCGAGCAGGAAGATCGAAAGCATTCGCTCCCCGGGCTCGGCCAGGTTGGGAATATCAATGAAGAAGGGAAAGAGGAAGGCGATGATTCCGATGACCAGACCACCGATTTGGAAGCCGGTCAGTTGCGGCGGCAAGGTGCTCAGCGCGTTGGCATAGCCGGTATGTTCCGGTGTTTGCTCCTGGCTCTCGGCATCGACAGGAGTAGTCGAGGCAGTAGCTCCGGCTTTCTCGGGGGTGGGATTCGACGGCTCGGACGTACGGGGTGTCGTGCCTTCTGCGTGGTGTTCAAAAGACGAAGAGGCCGTGGCCGTGTTGTCAGGCACACTCATGCGGCCATTGTACGGGGCGAGGGGGGATGTGCGGGGATGTTTCGCTGGAACGCAACTACTTCCAGCTCATGCCACTGGTTGACGCCGCGAAATCGTCCTCGCTCACCTCCTGTGGATCGGCGGCGCCGGTTGCATAATTTGCGACGACGACGATGACCACATGGCCGTTGATATCAAAGGCCATTCCGCGTGCCATCAGGCTTTGTGACCCATCGGCGCTGCGAGCAGTGAAGACTTTGCCGGACTTGCCCGCAAGCTCCGCGTCACCCTCGACGGTGATGGAAGTGGCGGCGGTGGGACCGAAGGAGATGAGCGAGCGCGCCAACTCCTCGACCTCGTCGGTATTGCCGTCAACGGCAAAGGCGATCACTGCATGGGATTGCGTCTGAGCGTCGAGCGCACCGATGGTGCCGACGTCGGGAGTGGAGACTGTATACCCCTCCGGTGCCCAAAAGTCTAGGTCGTCAGCAATCGGGGGAAGGAGGGAAGTTGCCGTAGGTGAGGGTGTGGCCTCAGATGCTGAGTTGTTGTCGCGGATGAATAAGCCGCCAAACATGAGGGCAAGAATCAGAACGACGGCGCATGTGGCGGCAACCGGTCTGGATCGCATGGATACTCCTTTCCGATGCTTGCGCGGTGCGGCACAACGCAAGACTATGCCAGGTTGATATCGGCCGTGGAGGTCAGCCTATCGTGTTTGCCTGGACAGACCGTGCCGCAGTGGCTGATCGCCTTGGGCTCCCACTAGAGTTGGGGATACACGCATGTAGAGGAGTCGGGGATGGCATGGGAGGCAGTCAATTATCCGCGGAAAAACAATGGGAGGCACATATCGCCGCCTAACAGTTGTTCACATGGCCGCGGTAGTGGCTTGGTCGGCGCGCGCTCCGCCTTGATTAGGGTATGCTCTGATGCTTTATCTCCCTGCTTCTCGCGGCTTACTGTTTTGGGTCGCAACGACGGTCAGCGAGGTGGACGCCCACGACCGCTGCGGGTGTTGGCTTTTGCTGCGGGACTTGCGCTACCAATTGGCGGGTGTTCCACGGAGCCTCCGCGGCCAATCGCCACGGCGCAGGGGCAGGCATGTCAGCCACAGATCGAAACTGGCGTGGGAGATGCGGAGGTGTGGGTCAAATCAGTCGGCGCCTATTCCCCCTGTTATGCGACCTTTTCGCTGACCAGTGGAAATCACTTGAGAGTTGGAGCGGAAGGTGCGCATGGACTGCGGTTATCGCTCGCTGAGCTTTCCGAACCGGGCGAGGCCGTCAGCACGCTATACGGAAGCGGCGATATTGACTACTTAACAATGGCTTCGGACGGCGAGTGGACGGTGGATATTGAACCGCTTTCGACGGCGCCGTCTTGGAACGGTGAAACACTGACCGGTGAAGGCGTGGCAGTGTATCGCTTGGCGGAGGGGCAGAGATCCCACGGGCCGTGCGGTTAGAGGGCGCGGGTGTCGACGTGGCAGCGGTAACGGTAGATGCGCCGGATGAACCGATTGTTCTAGCCCAAGGCGGTTCAAGTGTCGACCTGCCGGATGGGCTACTGATGATCCTTGTTAATGGTGACGGGAGCTGGACAATCGCCCCGGCTGACTGATGCGATCACTCGTGCTAACTGGTGCTGCGTGCATACCTTGCGGCGGAGAACCTGGAAGTTAGGTAGCGCGCCGAGAATCACCGCGTCAGCGGAACTGTTTAGATGCCACCCGCGGGCCGCTGCAGCGACGAGTTGCGCCAGTGGCCCGCGGAGTGTGCGAGTGCTATTGGTCTGGTACCTTCACTAGGCGTTTCACCAATGCTACCTTGCTGAACCGGCAAGTGCCTCGGCGTCGTCACCGTTGGAGGTACGGGCCGTGAGCATGGAGACCTTCCATGTCACCCACTCCAGTGGGCCGCGCTGGAAGATAACCTTCCAGAGGCTACAACCAACGATCACTGCGGCGCTCAAGATTAGGAAAGGATGCCAGGATGCGCTCCCGGACCAGTCCGGTTCGATGGCGATCGCAACGACATGCGCCGAGTAGGCAGTGAGCGACATCGAGCCGACGGCGGCCAGCGGGAAGAGAAGCGTGCGAGACAATCCACCGATGAGGAGGCATAGTCCGATGACCGCAAGGGCGAAGCCGCCCGAACCGAGAGCTTCAAAGATGGTGGAGGTATGCGGCTCAGCGGTGACAAGATCGCCGAGAGAGGGGAACTCAACGGGTTGCCACGTCAACGCTTTGTCGAAACCGTTTGGGAGGATGGAGGCATTGCCGTTTCCAAGTGTCAGATCGCCAAGATCGCCCAACTGGGAGAGCTGATCGGGGGTAAGGGATTTAATCGGCGGGGGGCTTCCCGGCAGCTTACCGCCCGAGAGTCCATTGGGTAGTACACCGTTGGCTGCCTGTTGTGCACGATCAACTATCGTGTTGCCGAGGATCCAACTGGCACCGTAACCGACTGCCATCAGTGCTGCGCCGACGGCGAGAAAAAGGCCGTGGACTTTGCGCCGGGTAATGTCCAGTCTGCCGACTCCCATTCCCGCGAGGATGAAGGCCATGAACACAAGGCCCGGGTAGATTCCCGTAACGAAGACTTCGACGACGAAAGCGTTTGACCCTGATCCGTATAAGCTCAGGGATGCGAACAACCAGTTCAGGGTTGTGTGGGCCAGTGGGCCAAGGATGGCAAGTATGCCGGCGGTAACAAAAAGTCGTTTGGCCGACCATCCGGTGAATGGTAGCGCGCAGATGAACCATGCCGCGTAGAAGGAAAGAATCAGGGCGATCGACGTTCCTAGCAAGCTGAGGATCCCAGTGACGACGAGGAGCGCGGTTGCGCGGCCGAAGATCCGTAACCGCGCTACACGCATACGCTCGCCGGTGTATGGGATGTTGCGACCCGTGAGGATTGCCAGTGATATTCCCGCTAAGACTGCGAAAAGAATGGACGAGCGCCCAACTGGGAGGTCCGACACTATGTGTTGGATGGTGCCCGGTTCGCCGAGCCGCGGTGCCGTATGGGCATAGAACATGCCGAGTATGGCGAGAGCGCGGGCGATGTCCAGCCCTCCGATGCGCCCCGAGTAGCGCGTGCCGCTCGAGAGAGGTTGCGGGCGTGCGTGGGCTGTGCGATGTGCGTGTTCAAGGTCGCCGGTGCTCGACCCTGTTGATATGCGCGTGGGTGGCATAGGTGCGGGTTGCGAGTCGGTTCGTGTTGTTGCGACGGCTGTTGTGGGTGTCGCGGCTGGAGCCTGCGCCGAACTCGATGCGGGACGCGGCTTGTCAGTGATTGAAGTGTGGCCCTCTTTCCCATGCGTTGGGGATGCCGTGGCATTGTCCACCATAGATACTCCTTGCTTACCGGAAAACTAGTCGTATCTGGAAGCATAGCAGTATAAGTGGGGAGTTGCCGTTAACTCACTGTGTATTTGCTGGAGGAGGAGTTTGTTGGTCCTCGGCTCGGCGCAGCAGTGGAGTGCTGGCGGAGCCCGCGAGTATATCGGCGTCGTCGAGGCCGGGTGTACGTGCCGTGAGTACCGAAACCTTCCAGGTGAGCCACTCGAGTGGACCGCGCTGGAAGAAGAGCTTCCACAGACTGCAGAGGATGAGAGCACCGATGCACAGTATCAGGAGTGGTGTCCACGAGGTCATGTAGCCCCATTCAGGCTTGATGCCCAGCGCGATGACGTGGCCCGAGTAGGCGGTCAGCGACATGGAACCGACGGCGGCCAGCGGGAAGAGCGCGGTGCGGGCAAGTCGGCCAAGCAGTAAACAGACGCCGAGGATCACTACCGCGAAGCCGCCTGAACCGACCGTTTCAAACACGGTCGCAGTATGTGGTTCTGCAACCACGAATTCCGCCGCGGAAGGAAACGGTATGGACTGCCAATGCAGGGGCTGGTAGTCGGAGCCGAGCAGTGGGAAGTCGGCGTCGTCGAAGCTCCAGTTCCCGACGTCGAGGTCGTCAAAACTGAAGTTCTTGAAATCGAAGTCGGTAAAGTCTCTGCCGAAAAGCGTGCCCTCACCTTCGGGTGCGTCGATACCCCATGGTGAGGAGGACTCGTCCACCAGGGCGTTGGTGAGGATCCAGCTGCCCCATAGCCCACTGCCATGAGGAGGCAACCGACGCCAATGAGGATGCCGTGCAACCGCCGACGTGTGATGTCGAGCCGTCCAATTCCCATTCCGGCGAGAATAAAAGCCATGTAGGTAAGGCCGGGATACAAGCCGGTAATAAAGACCTCGATGGTGAAGTAGTTCGAGTCGTAACCGAATAGGTTGAGGGACTGGAGAAGCCAGTTGACTACTGTACCTAGTGGCGGGCCTGCTAGCGCAACTACTCCTGCGGCGATGAAGAGCCGTTTGGCCGACCAGCGACTGAATGGCAGTGAACACACGAACCACGCCGCGTAGAAGGACAAGATTAATGCGATCGAGGTTCCCAGCAGGCTCAGGATGCCTGTGATAAGAAGCAGTGCGCAGGCGCGGCCGAAAATCCGCAGGCGTGCGGTGCGCATGCGTTCGCCCGTGTAGGGAACATTGCGACCGGTGAGAATTGCCAGAGAGATACCCGCAAGCAGGGCGAAGAGGATGGATGAGCGCCCGTGCGGGATCGCGGCGATGACATTAACAAGAGTGTTGCCGCTGTCTACGAGAGGTGCCGTGTGGGCGTAATACATTCCAAGGATGGCCAGAGCGCGGGCGATATCCAGTCCGCCGATGCGGCCGGTATAGCGTTGCACCGCTGTTCCGAGGCTGTTTGCGGTGGGTGGACCGGGCGTGGGTGTTGGTATGGTGGGTTGGCCCGGCGGGGGCGTGGGTGTTGCCGTTGTGCTGTCGACAGTGACAGCGGAAGATGCAGCGGTGTCAACAGAGCCGCGGCTAGTATCTTCGCCGGGATGACGAGGACTTTCCGTGTGTGACATGGGGCTTACCTTACTGAGAAAGTAGTCATTGAGGCTAGGGTAGCAGAGGGGTGGATAGGATTGTAATATGCATCGTGTTGATGAGACCGTATAGTTCGGGCAGTCGGCTGCCGGGCCGCGAGTTTCTTGCCACGCATGCTCGGATGGTCGCGCGGCCCGCGTTGTGGGTGGGTAGGCCGCACCTGCTCAGGGTGAGCGGGCCCTCATCCCGCACAGCGGCTCTTCGTGAGAGAATCAAGACCGTCCGCGAAGATGGATGTGACTGGGGAAGAGGAAACGATGACACCACCGCGTATCAAGCTTGTTGATCGTGTCCAGGCCATTAACTGGAATCGGCTGGAGGACGAGAAGGATCTTGAGGTGTGGGACCGGCTGACCGGTAATTTCTGGCTGCCGGAGAAGGTGCCGCTGTCCAACGACATTCAATCGTGGAACACTCTGAAACCGTACGAGAAGAATATGACGACGCGGGTCTTCACAGGCCTTACGCTTCTGGACACCGTGCAGGGAACCGTTGGAGCCGTGTCACTGATCCCGGACGCGGTAACTCCCCACGAGGAGGCCGTGTATACCAATATCGCCTTCATGGAGTCTGTTCACGCGCGTTCGTACTCCTCGATATTCTCCACCCTTATCTCCACCGAAGAGATCGACGAGACCTTCCGCTGGTCGGAGGAGAACGAGTATCTGCAGACGAAGGCGAAGATCATCCTTGACTACTATCGGGGCGACGATCCGGAGAAGCGCAAGGTTGCGTCGACGATGCTCGAGTCCTTCCTGTTCTACTCCGGATTCTATGCCCCCATGTACTGGTCGGCTCACGCCAAGCTCACCAACACAGCGGATCTCATTCGCCTTATCATTCGCGACGAAGCAGTGCATGGATACTACATCGGCTACAAGTACCAGTTGGCTGTCGCGAAGTCGTCCGCGCAGCGGCAGGCGGAACTCAAGGAGTATACCTTCGAGTTGCTGCAGGACCTGTATGACAATGAGGAACTGTACACCGAGTCCCTGTATGACGAGATGGGTCTGACGGAAGACGTCAAGATGTTCCTTCGGTACAACGCCAATAAGGCCTTGATGAATCTGGGTTATGAAGCCTTGTTCACACCGGACCAGACCGCGGTGAACCCGGCTATTCTTGCGGCGCTCTCACCGAACGCGGATGAGAACCACGACTTCTTCTCCGGCTCCGGTTCTTCCTATGTGATTGGAACAGCCGAGGCAACCACGGACGACGACTGGGACTTCTGACACTACCGCGTAGGAGTGTAACATTGCGTCGGACTGATGGCGCTGCGTGCAGACTCGTTACTGCGAGTCCTCTCTCCGCAGCGTCGCCGAGGTAGGTCATCGATAGGTACAAAATGGCATGGCGGGCGCTGCGTCTCCGTGGCGTTGCCGCCGACATTTCTTCACCTGCGACCACTAACAAGGTGACGGGTGGGGTTCGGTTGTTTGTAGGAACTCCCGTGTTTCCGGAAACTCAGGCATTCACGGGGTTTCCGTTGTTTGTGCTGGCTCCCCAACAAAGTGACGGGACAGAGAATCATGCCGCAACCGTCCAGCCAATAACCCATCATCCCAAGAATCCAGGCTCCTCAATGAAGTAACGGGTTCTGGTCGTTGTTGTTCGCGCTATGCCGAACGCGGGCGTTCTGGTCAAGAAGTGGAGGGCCTGGCGAGAAGTGGAGGATATTTCGCGAAGTTTCTCGAAACAACCTCCACTTCTTGGGTGGGTGGACTCGGGGTGCGTTGCTGTTACGCATCGGGCGACGACGCCGCAAGTTCCATTGACGGAGGAGGGCTCTGGTCACGCAATCCCCACGGCCAGAATCAGCCAGACCGCTGCAATGATATAGAACAGCGCGTACAGCCGGTGCAGTGGCAGATTGAGTTGGGCGTAGCGTGCTTCCTGTTCGCCGGAGAGCTCCTTTCCAGAGGCGAAGTCTTCTTCGATTTTGCCGAAGCCGCTCCAGGAGTGGATGAGTAGAAGCAGTGGCAGGGGGAGTAGCAGGGCGATCTGTGGCGCTAGGGGTTGTGAGCGAGCATTGAGAATGAGTGAGAAGATGGCAAGGAGGGGCTGGAGTAGCATCCATGCGCCATAGCGTTGCTTGAGATGGCTCGCCACGCGGAAAGGCGTGTAGTATTCCTGGGCGGTTCGTGCACGTCCGCTGCCTGTCATGTGGGTAAACCAGCCACCTAAGGTGACGCAATACGATACAAGGAATCCGGCGATCATCGCCGTGGTGAGGGTGGCTATGGCCAAAACGGTTGAAGCGTGCGTCATATCCCCACGGTAATGCCTCGCTGTCGGGGTGGCAATAGTTGGTGATGGCAGACGGTGACGTGGATGAGGCCTTGGATGGTCTTGACGCAGCGCGGAGCGTTGAATGACCCGGTGAGAGCGTTGAATCACCTGTGCAAGCGCGTTTACGTATATGTATGCCGTGAATCGACGGCGTATCCAGAGCGCGCAAGACTCATTCCAGGCTTTGCAGCCGAGCTGTCCAGCGCCGACTTTCCACGAACCGGCAAGAGTCGGTACACGTTTTGCAACCTACCGGTCCAGACCGGCTGCGAGCTAGCAAGAGAAGGCTGGGTGATCCGCATGTGATCAACGGCGGCGTTGTATAGGCACGCACTCGCGAGAGTTATAGGCGTCTCTACGTTCCGAGGTGAGGCTACATCTCTACTTCGCCAGGCCGGGAAGCAGAGCCGCGGCACCTTCCATGATCATGCCAACCGCAATACCGGCGAGGATCATGCCCATGAGCCGGGTCATGATTGTGCGTAGGGTTTTGCCCATGTGGTGTCCGATTGATGGCGCGAACCAGAGCACAGCGAACAGCAGTGCAATAGCCAGCAGTGCCGCAATGCTGACAGTGACGTAGCCACTGGCGTTATGAGCATGCCCTGTGAATACGATGATGGTGGTAATGGTGCCTGGACCCACGAGAATTGGGAAAGTGAGCGGATAGAAAGCGACATCGCCCTGGGCCGCCTGGTCGGACTGCTGCGCCTGTTCGTCAGCAGTTCCCGAATGGACGGCGCTTCCACCGTTGAGCATCCCGAGGGCGATAATGAGTAGCACGATACCACCGGCCACGCGGAAGTCGTTGACGCTTACGCCGAAGAAGTCGAGTACGGCGGCGCCGCTGGCGATAAGAACCCCACACATGACAATGCAGCTGATAGTGACACGCACAACGGTTCGACGTTGGCGCTGGAGGCTGTAGTCGTTTGTGAGGGAGAGGAACATTGGCAGTGCAACGAACGGATTCATAATCGCGAAGAGGCCTGCAAAGGCCTTGACCAGCAGCGCGGTGTCCATGGCTCCATCTTCTCGCAGGTCAGCGGCGCGATATATCAACTGTTGACCGGCGTGGCGTTGTGCTGTAGGCGGGCGGTACCTCGTCGAGATGGTCGAGCCCCGGCTCAAGATGTCCAAATCCCGTCCAAACGATGATGGTGCCGTTGTGCCCATGCTAAGAATCCGCGAGACTCCGCCAACTCTTGAATTGAATTGTTCCAGTCTGGTTTCGTTTGGACGGGATTTGGACAGATGACGCATGGGTGGCGGGACCGTAGGCCGTGATCGGCGCTGCGCCAGAGGCCCGGAGGCCATGGCGGGGCGCGATGGTGGTCTCGCCCAACGGCGGCTCGGACGTGGTGGCGGCCCGGGTGCGATGATGACCTTGCCCGAGGGTGGCGTCGCCCCATGGTAGCCCGGACACGATGGCGGCCTGGATGCGATGATGACCTTGCCCGAGGGTGGCATCGCCTTGATCGCGCTCCGGGTGTGATGGCGGCCCGGGTGTGATGATGAACTCGCCCAATGGTGGCATCGCCCCATGGTAGCCCGGACACGATGGCGGCCCGGGTGCGATGATGACCTTGCCCAATGACGACTTCGCCCCGATGATGACCGCGCCCCAATGGCCGCGCTCGGTAGTATGGGAGGGCCCGGCCTCCGAGTCATTGGTCGTGCCGGATGCGGTGCGGTCGGCTTCGCTGGGACTGCACCCATCTTCGGATGCGCAACACGTGTGGCGCGTCGGTCCGGATCCGGAAGGTGAGTTATGAGCACTGCGCAACAACGGCGATACATATCGCGACTACGGCTGGTGGCCCAGCGTCTTGTCGGTCCACCGTGGCCCTCGGTGACGCAGGCGGCGTACGACATGATGTGCCTGCAGGGCCAGGACTGGCCGGGCGTGCAGTTGTCATTGGCACTTCGCACGCGCGCACGTTCTTTGTCCGAAGTGCGGGAGGCGTTCAACTCGGGTCGGCTCGTCCGTACCTGGCCGCAGCGCGGCACCCTGCACGTTCTCTCCGCCGCCGACGTCGCCTGGTATCTCCCCTTACAGCGCAACGCAAGTTGGCGGGGGAAGAAGCGCGTCGCCAACAGTGGGGAGTATCGGCAGCGGATATCGATGCGGTTCGCGACATCACGGTGCAGGCACTGCGCACCGTCAATCCGCGCATGACGCGGACAGAACTGGAGGCCCTCTGGGAGGAGCATCACCTGCTGCATGATCGGAATCACCGTTACTATTTCCTGCATCGCCTTTGTGTGGAGGGCACATTGGTGTTCGGCCCAATGGATGAGTCCGGCGTGCATCTCTTCGTTCTGACTGAGGACTGGATTCGAGAGTCCCGCCAGGTCGACCGCGACGACGCCGTCGTCGAACTTGTGTCGCGCTATCTACGGTCGCATGGTCCGGCATCACGCCGTGACTTGAATTGGTGGTGTGGCCTGCCGTTGCGTGATATCGATGCCGCGATTGAGGAATGCGCTGCACAGTTGACATCTTTCCATGTGGATGGGCAGTGCTTCTGGGTTGACAACTCGGTGCTGGAGCGGGCGGATTCCACGGCGGTGGCGCGTTCTGTGCTGGCATTGCCGGGATTTGATGAATTGATCCTCGGTTATGCGTCTCGTTATATGACGGTGCCGGAGCGATTCGACGGGATTCTGGTGCCGGGTAATCACGGGGTCTTCCGGTCCTCGATTATTTCCGGTGGAACGGCAGTCGGATATTGGCGGCGGAGCGCGAAGAGACTGCGGGCGGAGTTCTTCGGCTCGGTGACGCCCTCGCTTGAACGGCGAGTGGAGCACGTGCTTGCTCGGTTGCCGAAGTAGACCGCGTTCCCCTCGCCTGCGTTCTCGCGGGACGTGCTGGTAGCTTGTCGCCCCGGTGTGAGTTCTCCGTGCCATGCCGCACACGCTTGCCACGCGGGCCACTCTGTTGCGGCCTGGCGTTTCTTGGTCGTCGTGCGTGGCTTTCCGACCGATTACGGAAAGCCGCGTGCCATTCGCCGACACGTGCGTGTGTCATTCGCCGGTCCGCGCCCTGCGGGGCCACTCGCGCAGTTGGCTGATCGGGTTCCCGGCGCATTTGCCAACGCGTTTGCGGCAGCCGCGCTCGGCTAGCTCACAACCGTCCGGGGATGCTCGCCAGGGTGCGTGCTCCGGGTCGAGATCTTGGCCCGTAGGATAGACGTATGACGGATCCTGATACACGCGTCGGCATTGACCTGCGTACTCGTCTTGATGCAGCGCCGCAGATTCTCGTGGTGTGCACCGGGAACATTTGCCGGTCACCAATGGGTGAGGTAGTGCTCGGTGAGCGTTTGCGCGAGGCTGGGCTTGACTATACGGTATCGAGCAGCGGCGTCTCGGATGAAGAGCATGGCAACCCGATTTATCCTCCGGCTGCTCAGGTGCTGCGTGCGTCCGGCTACCCGGTGCCGCACCGCCGCGCACATCGCGCCACAACCACCGAGTTGCGAGGCTCGGGGCTGATCCTAGCGATGACCGTGGGCCATGCGCGCTCTTTGCGGCGCATGTGTGAGAGTGTTGGCATTGAACTGGAACGCCTTCACCTGTGGCGGGAATTCGATGGCAGCGGTTTGCAGGTTGCGCCACGTGGGTGCTTCGGACCGGGTGGTGCGCTGGAGGAGCGAGTATCCGGCCAGCCGGGGGATCGGGGCCGGTCAGCGCGCAGCGGCGCCTCTCGCGGTGCAGCAGGATCCAGGGGCTACTCGGATTTCTATTCCTCGGATGGTCGATGGGATGTGCCTGATCCATGGTTCAGTGGGGACTTCGATGCCACGCTCGCGGTGGTGGAAAAGGGAGCTGCGGGGATCGTCGCAGCATTGCTTGGCAAGTAGGAGCGGCGTGCCGGTGCGGGGAGGCTGCATCCGTCAAGGGCCTGGCTATTGGTGGCGCCACCGCAATGCGAAACGCGGATCATACGTGCGTGAACAACGGGCACATGACTGCGGGCGGGAGGGACGGCGGTAACGGTGTACAACGTGCCCATGGGGCAGGTGCCGATCCACGGCGCGGGAACTTCGGGGCCTCGTGCAAGGTGGCGGTGGGCGAAGCCCCGAGCTGCTCGGCCTCTGCCTTCCACACACGATCATGCCCGTGCCCGTACCCCACACGTGCGTGTGCGATTTCATGCAAGATCACCTGTCGGGCGAGGTCTTCGTCATACAGTGCGAGCAGGGGAGCAGACAGGCTGATGAAGCGGTCCGTGAAGTTCGTCTGCCCGGCGCGGCGGCGGGCTCGATCAAAGCGCAAATCCCAGCCTTGTAGGCCATGCATGTCCATAAGGTGACGTGCCATACTGCGTGCCTCGTGTAGGTCCACGTTTTTGAGTGTACTCGCCGCGCAGGACGCGGAACCGAGTACGGTATCAACATGGGGGAAACCGGGGGAGCGAGTGTGCGGCACAAGCGCGGCTATTCTCGTATCCCAACGGGAGCCTATATTCCGGCCGGTAGTCGGCAGGGCTTGGAACCTGTGTGGTACTCATCGCTAGAAAGCATCCACGGCGAGGCGCCGCAGGAGGCGTCACGCCCGGTCGATGTACTGATCATCGGTGCTGGACAGAATGGTCTGGCGATGGGATATGAATTACTGCGGCAGGGCCTGCACGGTTATATGGACAAACTTGGGGCAGGCGCGAACCTGGTGAGCGTGCAGAGTGACCGCGCAGGACACGACCGGGCGGGAAGTGACCGGGCAGGAGAAGACCGGGTACGAGCTGACCAGGCAGGAAGCGACCGCGCAGGACACGACCAGGCGGGAGATCACCAGGCAGGACACTACCAGGTGGGAGATCACCACACAGGACACGACCAGACAGGAAGTGACCGGGCAGGAGAAGACCGGGGTACGAGTGAACGGGTGGAGCTCGACCGAACCCTAAGTGGCCAGTCCGCCCCAGCGCGGGCAGCCTTAACGGCGAGCGCTGACCTCCCCAACACGGGCGCTTCAACCGCCGTGCCGACCAGTTCGCAATCCTTTCTACTGCTCGATGCCGAAGTGCGTCCGGGAGGGGCGTGGCAACACTATTGGCCGAGCTTGCGCGTGGCCGATGTGGAGCGCTTACCTACACTCCCCAGAATCCGGATGGGCAACATCGACCCGTGGGAAGAAGCGGCCGACGTCGTGCCATCGTACTTCGCCGATTTCGAAGACTATTTCGACCTGCCCGTTCTGCGCCCGGTGATGGTCCGATCAGTCAGCGAGGATCCGACGCCTGGGTTGCGTCTACTTCGGGTAGCTACCTCGATAGGTCTGTTCCATGCTCGCGTCGTCGTCTCCTGTACAGGAACCTGGACGCGTCCCTTTGTGCCGAATTATCCAGGAATGGCAGACTTTCGTGGCCAGCAGTATCACACGCAGGATTACCCCGGGCCGCGGTACTTCGAGAAGCAGCGCGTCGTCGTCGTTGGTTCCGGTCTGAGCGCGCAGCTCCACCTGGCAGATCTGGATCGCGTCGCCAAAAAGCTGTACTGGGTGGCGCGGACTCCTCCCGTGAGCAGTGCCGAAGACGGGACGGATTCCCTCCCCCGTGCAACCTCGCGGAATAGTCCCGTGAGTCGAAAGCGCCGTCGACCGATGTTCAGCCGTGTAGAGCCATACGGGGTGCGATGGGATGACGGTTCTTATCTTGAGGCGGACGCCATCATTTGGGCGACGGGATTCCGGCGGGAGCTTCGGCATCTTGCGCCGCTTGGCCTGCGCAGTCGTGGGGCGGTATTGTGTTGGAAGGTAGCCGAGTGCTGTCCGATCCACGCGTCCATATACTTGGCAATGCGCCGCACAGATTCAGTGGTCCGGGGCGCGACGGCGTGGAGGCACGGCGTGCGGCCCGAGAAATTGTCGCATTCCTCAGGAGTGAAGTACACGCGTGAGTACGAACCTTGTTCAAGAAATATCTAGCGCCGGCTCGGTGCCGGCCAATCGCCCCATCGACCATTTGCGGCGCATTGGAACCGGATTATTCGCCGGAAGCTGTGCGGGCACGGTTATTGCGGTACTGTCATTCGGCCCCAATCTGCACGGTCCGCGTTTCTGGCTCATCCTGTTGCTGCTGTTAGTCATGGCGGCACTGTTCCTCTCCCCGTGGCTTCTGCAGCCGAAATCACCTGCGCATCCCATACCGGTGGTAGCGCGGACACTTGGCACCGATGAAGACGTGCTCACACGTGTGGTGCGCCGCGGTCGGAACTCGGGACTGTTGGTACCGGTCGTGGTTCGTCCCGTCGTCGGCGGTGCCGTATTTCGATCCGTCATCATGCTTCGCGACATCGACGTGAAGAATCCGGTTGAGCCACCTGCGGGTACGTTGATGGCGTTGCAGCAAAACGAAGCTGGGTTAGGGGAGCTGTCGAATATCGACACCGTCACCAAGGAACAGGAAGAGCTTTTGGCTCGTCTGCGCAAGCATCCACGTGAATTGCCGAACAAGGGCGTGATTCTGCCCATGCGACGCGGACCCTTGGACGCCACTCCGGCGTGGGCGGGCGTGCAAATGGTCATGTCGGGCGTGGTTGGATTCGCACTCTCGGCCGTTGTGGTCATGACAATCGGATGATGCCGGGCGCGTGGCGGCTGTGGCGGCGTGAACCCGTTCGGGGAAGCTGGACTCGTGCGTGGGACGCCACTGGGGTGTGGGGTTATCATGCGATACCGTAAGACTAAGACTCAGCTTAGGCTGCATGGTTCCGTATAGCTTTGGTTGTTAGGCTCTACGGTGACTGGTGGCCTGCGCTGACACTTTGACGAGCTTTCCTTTCCGCCGGAAAGCTCTCACCAACATAAGCGGCGGTGGGAATCGCACGAAAGGTGTGCAGATGAGTCAGATGAATGGTGGTCCGCAGTTCAATCCGCAGGGCCAACAACCAGCAGGTTATGGGCAAGCACCCAGATACGGACAGCCGGGTCAGCAGCCCGCGTACGGCCAAGGTGCGCCCGGTTACGGGCAGCCCACGGGAGCGTATGGACAGCAGCAAGCAGGTTACGGACAGTATCCTGCTGCGGGCGGGTATCGGGGACCGCAGCCGGGTTCGTATCCGCAGCCTGGGCAATATCCTCCCGCAGGTGGGTATCCTCCGGGTCAGTTTCCACCGTCTCAGCCGCCATCGGGGCGGCGTTTCCCGGTGTGGGGGTGGATTGTTGCGGCGGTAGCTGTTGTTGGTGTGGTCGTGGGGATTCTGTTTGCCACCGGTGTTTTCGGCGGCAATGAGGAAGCCGCTCCGACGTCGTCGCCAACATCAACACCGACACCCACCCCGGTACCCTCTACCAGTTCGACGACGCCCTCGCCCACTCCAACGCCGACGCCGACCACGACCACAACGCCGGATTCGACCGAGACCGCGGAGAACCTGTGGACGATCGAGCGTGTCGACGACCATACAGCGCGTTCTAATTCCACCACTGTGCAGATTCTGGAATACAACGACAATGCGAATGACATAGTCACGCGGCAGGTTAGTACGACTCCGGGAGACACGGCCAAGCCGGAAGCGGGTAACCGCTTCGTTGGTGTCAAGGTGAAGGTGACAAATGGCGGAACGGGTGTCATTTTCCCCTTGATTGAGTGCGCCAACCTCTTATTGTTCGAGAACGATGTGCCTTATCTGTGGATCGTTGCCGAGGGCGACGATCTGTTATTTGATGTCGATTATGTGGACAGTGGGGCGGAAGTCGAGGGATGGATCTACTACGAAGTGCCGGAGAGTTTCTCATTCCACGGGCTTGGCGTTGCCGATTTTGACGACGACGACTGGAACTACGTCGAGATCAATCCGTAGTGTTGCAACACCTCGTGGCACAGAACGCCGTGGCTCCGGCCGCGGAGCCACCGTGGCCGCGTGTGCTGTTTGATAGGCACATCCACCGGACGACTTCGGTACCCTCAGCGTCCGCCTATTCGAAGCGGTAGGGTCCGGCGGCTATTCGAACCGCCGGACCCTGCGGTACTGCATGGGCCGTTTCAGCGCGCCTTCCAGGAACGGATACCGGTTTCCGTTGCCGCGATAATGCCGAAGAGCACGCCGGCGATAGGCCAGATCATCCAGGTGAGGTCCCAGCGTTGGGTGATGAAGGATCCACCCAGATAGATTCCTAAGCAGAGCAGCCAATACGGTCCGGCCAGAGCATCGCTGAAGCGTAGTTCTTTTGGATTGGGTGGCGTAGCCGCAGCTGTCTGACCTTGATGCGTCACAGTGTCATGAGTAGCGGCGGCCCAATTGGTGGGCAAAAAGATGCGCAGTCCGGTAGCAACCATAAGGAGTGCGACGGCAAAAGCGAGAAGCATATACTCGCGGTTGCCATCGTTATCGGAAAGGAACGCGGCAGCCAGTACCGGTATTGCAGCGAGAATCCAGAGAGTGACGGCAACGGCAAGAGCCCGGGACCGTTTGCCCTCGTTTTCTATGCGCAACCGTGCTGCCCAAGCCGTGACGATAGGGTCACGGGTGAACGTGCCGTCAACGAGGTGCTCAAGGCCTACGAACGCCTGCTGGCGCCGAATGAAGAGTCCGACGGCGACGGCGACGAGGACAAGCGCGCACGGTAACCCCAGTGCGGCTGCCTGGTTGTCATTCAATGGGAGAACGCCAATGCCGTTGTCACCCTTCGCCAGACCGAGGAAGGTGAGGAAGACGGCCCCTGCGAGCACACACAGGGCCACTCCGTTTGCAAGAAGAGTGCTGGTAGAGCGGCGTGCCTCGGCCAGCGCCTGCGCGTCGGGCAGCGTGATGACGGTGTGGTGTGGTTCTTCGTAGGTGGAATCGTGCCCCCGCAGTGCGGCAGCCGTTGTTCCGGCGACGCCGTCGTGCGCTGCAGAGTTCGTCACCTCGTCGTCGTCCAACTTGGCGGTGGTGCGGATATCCGGGAGGATGCCTAGCACTGGCGCGAGTTCTTCGAGATTCCCGAAGTCTGTGATAACGGAGCCAACCGCTTCATTATGGGACTTGCCGGAAGCCATCGCATCCGCGTAGGCATCTTCCATCATGGCACGGAGTTCACGCTTTGCTTCCAAGAGGCGCGGTGTCTCGGGATAGGGGGCAAACATGGCGTCGAGGAAGGTGGAGATGGTGTCCATCAGGAAGCTCCTTGGTCTGGTTGAGTCGAGTGATATTCACGGGTGCGCGGGGAGTTATTGAATGGCTCCTTGTTGCCGACAAAGCGGTCGATGAGATTCTTTGTGTCCTCCCATTCCGCGAGTTTGGCCGTGAGGTGGTTGGAGCTGCTGGCAGTGAGCCGGTAGTACGTACGGGCCTTGCCGGAATCACTGGTATCGGAGTAGGAGGCCACTAAGCCGGTGGTCTCCAGGCGCTTGAGTGCGGAGTAGAGAGTTGTCTGCTTGATCGTGTATTGCCCATCGGCAACCGTGGTGATGGTTTTCGCCAGCTCGTACGCGTAAGAGGGTTGCTGCCTTAGAAGAGTTAGCACGATGAGGTCGATGTAACCGCGGATGGCATCAGCGCTAATCACGATTGCCTTCTCGCTTCAAAGTCTATGGAGGACAGGTTCACCGCTTGCTTCATACGTCGAACGTACTACGTCTGACGTAGTACGTCAAGCAAGGTATTTCGCTGCTGGCTCTGCACTGCTGGCTCTGCGTTGCTGGCCCTGCCCGGATCAACGGATGAGTAAAACGTGATCTGCGTGGCATTCGGGCGGCGATATGAAGTGAGGGGAAAGGTTGATATGCCTGGATATGAATGGTTTTTGCCGGAGTGACCGCATGATCTGAGGCGGCGCGCGGCTCCCACCTGCGGTTATGCACAGGTGGATGCGTTCAGACTAACGCCACTGAAGATGAGGTGCAGTCTCCAGCCGTGAGACCAGTTATGGGCGGTGGTGAACTGGTGTTGCTTTTTTGTGTGAGAATGACGGGGAACGTTGAAGGAACATGCGTGCGACCAGAGAGGCTGAATGATGAGCGAGTCTAATACTGGACAGCCACCGCAGTATGACCCGGCTGCACAGCAGGGGCCGGGAGCGCATGAACAATGGAATGCGCAAGCGCCGTATGCACAGCAGGCCTATGCACAGCAACCACAACCGGGACAGCAGACACCGTACGGACAACAGACTGGGCAGGGATACGGTCCCGCTGGTCAGGGATCCCCGTTGGCTCAGGGTGGTCCCCAACCCGGTGCGCCGCGACTGTCCGAAGAGCAAATGTACGGGCAGGTCGGCGCGCCCGGCAATCTGCCATACGGCGCCGGGCAGTATGGCTCCTCGGCCCAGTATCCAGGCGGACAATACGCCGTTTCCGGCGGGTATGCGGGTGGCCAGGTGCCACCGGGCCGCTATCCTCCACAGAAGTCGAGCTTCCCTGCATGGGGTTGGGTTCTCGTGGGGGTCGCCGTCGTCGGCATCATTGTTGGAGTTCTATTCGGACTTGGCGTGTTCAAGGGTGGCGAACAAGCCGATCCGACGCCGTCGGCAACGACCAGCTCACCGACGCCCGAACCGACCTCCACGCCGCCGGGTGTGGAACGCATCAATGGCACCACTGTGCGGGTTGATTCGCTGACCTTTGAAGCACTCGAGTACAACGATGATGCCACGGATATCATCACCCATGATGAGCTGAATCTTTACGACGAGCTGGATGAGGAGTGGAAGGTTGTCGGCGTGAAGTTCAAGGTCACCAACGTTGGATCGCAGTCACTTCATCCATACAGTGGTTTTGGCGGGCCAATGCTTTGCACGAGCAATACCCGTTACCTCCTGCTGCGCTACTTCGGTGTAGGGACAATAGCGTACGTGGATACACTCGACGTCGGGGAAGAAGTAGAGGGATGGCTCTATTTCAGCGTTCCGCAGGATTTCTCACCCGAGTCTGCGGAATTAGATTTCTGGTCGGTCGAGGGGCAACAGGAGGTGTACCTTCCGGTGCCGAACTAGCTGTAGATGTTTTGCGGTGGCGGAAGCCGTGCGCATTGACATTGCTGTAGGGCCGCTTACTGTGACCGTCGCACGGAACCGCTTGGTGGATGCCGCGAAGGGGTATCTAGGCAAGTTTGGTACCGCATAGGGAAGATCATGAGTCAATCGAACGGTGGCTTCAACGGACCTTCGGAGCCGAATATTCCGATGACTACCGGTGCGGATGGTCAATACGATTCATCCGCTGGATATGCCGTAGGCCAGCGTCCGGCGTTCGGCAGATACCCGGGTTCGGCCGCGGGATACTCTGGGTCGGTTGGAGGGTACCCGGAGTCGAGCACGGGCTATCTGGATCCCCAGGTGCTGCCGGGTTGGCAAGCGGACTACTATGTGCCTGCAAATGAACCGCGCGGTTCTCGGATGTGGGGCTGGATTATTGCAGCGGCCGCAGTGATTGGCCTTGTTATCGGAATTCTGTTCGGTGCCGACGTTCTTGGCAATGGCGGGCAGCCGGATCCATCCCCGAATACGCGCGCAATGCCGCCATCGCTCCCGGTGACCTCAGCGACGGTCACGCCTGAGTCGCTTCACTCCACCACCGCTACCGATCCTGCGATCACCACGCCCACCAGTTCCCCAGAACCAAGTGCGTCGGTGTCGTCCACGGAGCGACTGGGGGAGCGCAAGGCGCGGGTTGACGCTGTCACTATTGAGGCCTTGGAGTATGAGTCGAACGCAGATGACATGATTGCGGGGAATCCGGCAAAAGCTCATGACGAGGCAGAAAACGAGCAGAAGGTCGTCGGCGTCAAACTCAAGATAACGAACACGGGAACAGCATCCGTCGACCCCTATGACGACATCGGTGGTCCGGACCTCTACGCCGCAGATGGTCTGAGTTATGCCCGCTTTGGTTATGAGGGGGACGGCTCCATCGCAGACATCGGACAGTTGGCAGCGGGCGACGTGGTGGAGGCGTGGGTCTACTTCGCTGTTCCACAGGATTTCTCTCCCGGCGGGGCAGAACTGGAGATGTGGTCGCGCGCGGATGTGGAAACGGTCAGGATTACCCTTCCGGACTAGTGGCGAAACAGTTTTTCATCCGGCTAAAGTTAAGGCAAGGCCGACATTCGGTTTCAGACAGCGTAAGCGTGAGAGGTTGGAGTGGCGATGAGTCAGTCTAGTGGTGGGTTCGGTGGGCCGGAGTCGCAGCGGTTTGCCCCGCCGAGTCAGCGGGCCACAGGCCCGCAGGGCACACCGCAGCAGCCAGCGGTGCCGGGGCAGCCGGGGCAGTGGGTTCCGCAGGGTTCGCAGCCGCAGGCTCAGCGTTCGCAGTACGGGCAGGCCGCTGCTCCGGGGCAATATGGGGCTTCGTATCCGAGCGGCCAGCCGGGGTCGTATGGTCAGTCTGGTTCGTATGGTGCTGGTGGCGGTGCGGGTTCGTATCCGGGTGCGACTGGCGGTCAGGCGCCGTCGTCCGGTCAGTTCGCGGGTTATGGTTCGTATGGTGCTGGTGCCTATCCGGGTGGTCCGGTGGGGCCGGGGCAGCCGCTTGTGGGTGGTGTGTTTGGTTCTGGTCCTTCGGGTCGGCGTGGGTTCCCGGTGTGGGGCTGGGTTTTGGTGGCGGTCGCTGCTGTTGGTGTTGTTGTGGGGATTCTGTTTGCCACTGGTGTGTTCGGTGGCGGGGATAAGGAAGCTGACCCGACACGGACGCCGAGCGCCGTGGCGGAATCATCGCCGAGCAGTCTTTCGACGACGCCGTCGGAAGATACGACAACACCAACGCCGACCTCAACAACTCCTGTGGCTGAAAAGATTGATGAGTATACCGCGCGGGTGAACTCATTGAACCTCGAAGCTGTTGAGTATAACCCGGATGCAACGGAGCAAGTCTTGAAGGACCCAAGTAAGGTGCTTGACAGCCCGACGGAAGGTCAAAAGATTGTCGGTGTGAAATTCAAGATAAAGAACATTGGATCTGAACCGATGGATCCATTCAGTGATCTCGGAGGCCCCTATTTCTATACCGCTGATGGAGAACTCTATCCGTGGTTTGGATATTGGGGTGACGGTGCGCTGATCCTTGTAGGAGAACTTAGTCAAGGTGAAGAAGCGGAAGCTTGGGTGTACTTCGACGTTCCACAGGACTTCAGCCCTGAATCGGCAGAGCTGCAGCTGTGGGCGCACGGGGATTCGGAACGCGTGAGAATTGCCGTTCCATGACGGTGGTGCAGCGCCCTTGCAGTGTTACGAGTGCTCCACGAGCCAAGGCAGGTGAAACTGGCTCTTGCACGTAAGAGAAATCGTGCTTCGCCAGAGTTCACTGCCGCTTTCTGGAGTCACCGAATCCGAAGTGGATGATCTCCATCCAAGCGATGAAACAACGTGGTGAGGGCAATCTTGGAGGGGCGATTACACCGGCTCGGGAGGGGGATAGAGCCCGTGATGAACAGGCGATTCGGTCCAGCAGGTGTGGGCGTGCGAGCGGAAAAGGAGCGCGGCGGTGACGAGTGACAATTCGGACTCGACCTTCGCGCCGCGCGGCGCATCGGATTCGTATGCACCACCGTCTGCCGAGGATGTTCTGTCAGCGACGTATCCGCAATGGTTATGGGGACGAGCTCGGACCGGCCCTCAAGAAGTGGACGGCAAAGAAGACCTCGCATCAATAGGGGATCAACCACCCGCTGCGCGACAGCCAGTCGACGCTCCTCAGGCGCATTCCGCATCAATCGACGGCATGGCGCCGTCGTCGGCTGCGGCACCAGATGGAGAGAAAGCCGCCGGGGCGGACGAGACGACGTCGTCGCAAACAATTGATCCGTTGACACAACTGGCCCCGGGCACTCACCCCCGCGACCTGAAGGTGCTTATTGCGGCGGTGATCGTTTTGTGCATCGTATTGGTGATGCTTGCTGTGGATCGCAACAAGGAAACTGACAGCGGCTCGGCGGCGTCGCCGCTTCCTTCCCCTACGGTATCCGTGCCCACTACCGCAATACCTGCGCGGGCCACACCGCCGATTTCAACGGTCGGGTAAGTTGTGATACCGGCTCCAGCCGCATGACGCAGCCAAGAATCCACAGCGGCCAACACCAAGGGCCGGCACCGAGCGAGCGGCTGCTACGGCGCGGAAGAAACAGAGCAATGGCTAGGCGCGCAGTAGTTTCTCGATTCGTTTGGCTGAGACTTTGCCCTGGGTGCCCAGTTCCTGCGCAAAAAGCGAGACGCGGAACTCCTCGAGCATCCAGCGAAGTTGCTCCCTTGTGCGGCGGTCGAGCTGCGCCGATTCCACCTTTTCGGTGACATCCTGAATCTGCCAGGCAAGGGAGTCATCACGAGAGGGATTAGTGGTGGCCTTCTGGATGCGTGCATAGGCGGCTTTGAGATAGCGGACCAGGTGGGGAAGCTGTTCCTGCGGTGTCGCACTGACGAACCCTGCCGGAACGAGGTTGCTCAACTGTGTGCGAATATCGGCCAGAGTTGCTAACAATAGCGGGGAGCGGCTCTCTTTGATCCAACGCGCCACCGGTTCGTACTGTGCGCAGATCTCTGCCACCGTCAGTGCTAGCCGGTGTACCTCATCCTCGTGGCGATCACGCGCCCAGCTACATAGCGACTCCCACTGGGCACGCTGCCGCAGTTCGCCCGGCTCGACGTCGTTCTCATCGCACCACTGATCGAGGAGATTACGTGCGGATGCCAGTTGGAGATCCGTGACCAGCGCTGAGGTCGTCGGATAGGGGCTTGAGGCCAGCGCCAGCGACTGTGTGCTGTTCCAGCGTGACGTGATACGTGCTTCTGGCAGCTCCAACTTTCGGGCGAGCAAGTGGTAGACCCCGCGTCTGTGTTCGTAGGCTTGGTCGGCAGGATCCGCAAGAACATCGAGGCTGAGTTTCTGGCCGCGTGCAACGAGCGCGGGGTATCCACGCACCGTCATGCCTCCCGGTCCGGCAGATTCCATCGAAGCGGGGATCTGCTCCTCGGGCCAATCGTTGACCTCATCCCATTCGGCTTTGCCTGCGGGCGCCGGCAGACCCCTTTTCGCCTCGTCGAGGGCCTGAGCGACGGCGCCTTTGACTACGGATTCGACGGCCGAATGGGTTTGCGGTGCGAGGGACCGTTGCAGATACTCCAGGCTCGTGCTTTCGTCGAGAACGGCTCCCCGCTCGGAACGGACTCGGAAAAGAACCTGCAGATGGGAGGGAAGTTCGGTCTCCTGCCAGTCTGCTGCGCTGATTTCCACCCCGCGCAGGCGATGTACGGCGGATGTGAAGGCCTGCCGGTAGGGAAGGCTGGTGTCCAACAGGCGCAGCACTTCGCGGGCCACGTCCGGTGCTGGTACCAATTGGCGCCGCACCCGCTTGGGTAGGGCCCTAATCGTTCCTCTGACGAGCTCCTCTCGCATTCCCGGTACGAGCCAGTCGAACCCCTCGGGGGAGACCTGCGGAAGCAGCGTAACAGGAATGGTAACCGTCATGCCGTCATTAAAGGCTCCCGGGTTGTAGGAGTAACTGATGGGGAAGGTCAGATCGCCCTGTACCCATGCGGTGGGATAGTCGGAATCGCTGGCATCGGTATCTCCCACCAGTAGTTCACTGGTGAAGTCGAGCAAATGTGGGTCGTCCTGCCGAGCCTTCTTCCACCAGGAGTCGAAATGCCGCCCGGAGACGACTTCGGGGGGAATGCGTTCGTCGTAGAAGGAGGAGAGGGTATCCTCATCGGCCACAATGCCCCGGTGGCGCACCTTCTCTTCAATTTCCGCGGCTTCGCGTAGGGCATCGGCGTTGCGTTGCAGGAACTTGTGGTGCGTTCGCCACTCTCCCGCGACCAGGCCGTGATGGATGAACATCTCGCGGGCCTGTTCACGTGCCGATTCCGTACCCAGGGAGGCCAGCAACACGGGGCGGTCGGCAACCAGCGTCATGCCATAAAGCGTGACCTTTTCCTTGCACATGGCGGCACCGTTGCGTGCCGACCAGAATGGCTCGGAGTAGGACCGCTTTGTCAGATGTTTGGCCAGGGGCTCAATCCAGTGTGGCTCGATCGCGGCAACGGTTCGCGCGAAAAGGCGTGAGGTCTCCACGAGCTCGGCGGCCATCACCCACTCCGGTGTGCGGCGATGTAAGCCGGATCCCGGCCAGATCACGAAATGGGTGCCGCGAGCTCCCGCGTAGTCTTTAGTTCGCTGGTCATAGCATCCGAGGTTTGACAGCAGTCCCACCAGTAGTGAGCGGTGGATTGCAGCGGCTTCCGGGGTGTCGGTAGAACGGCCCAGATCACGGCAGGCTGTTGCGACGGCGGCGGAGGTGGGGGTGCCGTCGGCAGCGGGTCCGGATGCGGCGTCGCGTGCCGCCCGGATTTGTGCCCGTGTAGGAAGCGCGAGCTTGTGCAGGGTGAGGCCGAGGGGGCGCGCCATCTGTTGCAATTGCGCGACGACGTCGGCCCACTCCCGGTAGCGCAGATAGTTCAGGAACTCGGCGCGGCACATACGCCGGAAGGCGGAACCGGAAAGCTCGCGTTGCTGCGTGTGCAGGTACCGCCAGAGCGTGAGGTAAGCGAGAAAATCAGAGGAACGGGCGGTGAAGCGCGCATGGAATTGGTCGGCCTGCGGGCGTTTCTCTGCCGGTCGCTCACGCACGTCCTGCACGGATAGTGCAGCAACAAGGATCAGTACTTCGCTGGCACAGCCGTTACGCTCTGCTTCCAGCAGCATGCGCCCGAGGCGTGGGTCAATCGGCAGTCGTGCCAACTGTCGGCCGATACGAGTCAGCCGCATTCCGCCGCGCGTGTCCAGGGCACCGATTTCCTCCAGCAGTTGGGTGCCGGCGCGTACTGCACGCGCCTCCGGCGGGTCGATGAAGGGGAATCCGCTGATATCGCCGAGTCCAAGTGAAACCATTTGGAGAATTACCGAGGCGAGCGAGGTGCGCTGGATTTCCGGTTGGGTGAATTCATCCCGGCCGGCGAAATCCTCCTGGGAGTACAGACGGATGCAGATTCCGTCCGCCACACGCCCACAGCGTCCGGCTCGCTGGTTGGCACTCGCCTGTGAAACGGCTTCAATGGGCAGGCGTTGCACTTTTGTTTTGTTGGAGTAGCGCGAGATACGGGCCGTCCCCGGGTCGACGACGTAGCGGATACCGGGCACGGTTAACGAGGTCTCGGCAATATTGGTCGCCAAGACAATGCGGCGGTGCCGATGCGGTGCGAAAATGCGGTGTTGCTCTGCAGCGGAGAGACGCGCGAAAAGCGGAAGCACCTCGACGGCCTGGGGAACGTTTGAGGTTCCGCCGGGAGCGACGTAGCGTTCTCGTAACTCGTCCGCCAGTGCGGCGTGCGTATCACGGATCTCGCCCTCTCCGGAAAGGAAAACGAGGATATCGCCGGGTCCCTCGGCCATGAGCTCATCGCAGGCCTCAACGATGCCGGTAACCTGATCGACGGCGTCGCTGCGCCCCGGGGTCTCCGGCTTTGCGTGGGCGGCGGATGGGATGACTGTGCTCGACCGGGCGAATGGCTTGGCCTGACCAGCTGGCGCGGATGGCGCGAAGGGCGAGTCGTGTGTTGCCAGCTGAGACGGGGCCAACCTATCCGCGGCGTGAGTCTCCTCGTATTCGTACGGTCCGCCATCTTGACCGGTAAGAGGGCGGTAGCGTATCTCCACGGGATATGTACGACCGGATACTTCTATGACCGGCGCGGTATCTCCCGGTTTTCCTCCGTAGCGATGTGCTCCGAAATGGGCGGCGAATCGCTCGGTATCAATGGTGGCGGAGGTGATAATCACCTTCAGGTCCGGGCGTCGTGGCAACAGTTGCGCGAGGTATCCGAGAATGAAGTCGATATTGAGGGAGCGCTCGTGGGCTTCGTCGATAATCAGGGTGTCGTAACGCCGCAGTTCCGGATCTGATTGGATCTCCGCCAGCAGAATGCCATCGGTCATCAGTTTGACGAGCGTGGTGGGGGAGACTTCCTCCGTGAACCGTACCTGGTAGCCGATGGGGCCGCCCAGAGGCACATCCAACTCCTCGCAGATGCGCTCCGCTACGGAACGGGCGGCGATTCGGCGCGGCTGCGTATGCCCGATCAGCCCGGTGATGCCGCGGCCCAGCTCAAGGCAGATTTTGGGCAATTGGGTAGTTTTTCCGGAGCCGGTTTCGCCGGCGACGACGACTACCTGGTGATCGCGGATGGCTGCGGCGATCTCCTCCCGGCGTGCCGAAACTGGAAGGTCGGGGTAGCTAATGGCGGGCCGTGCCGCTTGGCGGGCCGTGAGTTGCTCGGCGGAAAAGGGCTGGAACGGGGGGCGCGGTCCCGATGCCCGGCGTGTGTGCGACTGGCTGCCGCGTTTGCGGCGGGAGGAGTGCTTGTTGCCCCTACGGGTATGCGTGCCATCGTGGCCCGAGGTGCCGCCCTTCTCGGTGCGAGTTTCCTCTTGGCGCGGCGATTGTTGCGGTATGCCGTTGCGACCCACCGGGCGTGCGGCGCGATCCTGCGGAGAATCGCGACGGATACCGCGGTCGGCGTTTTTTCCGGGATGCTGATCTGCCATGACCGTGTTATTCTCCCACGTTACGCCTGTTGTTTGTAGCGGGCGACGTTGGGGCAGTCGGCAGTTATTTCGTGAGCGGTTCATCTTCCACTCAGCGCGCCGGGCTGCTGCAGTTGTGCCAGACTTATGCCTATGGCTGCACGATCCTTACGAATCGCGTTGGTGTCATACCACACCTCGCCGTTCGAGCCGCTTGGTACTGGTGAGGCGGGTGGGATGAATGTTGTTATCGCGCACCATGCCCAGGAGTTGGCGGCACGTGGCCACGAGGTGGAGATTCTGACCCGGCGCGCCGATACGTCATCGCCCGAGGTTGAATACATCGCGCCGCGGTTGCGCCTGCACTACCTACCGGCGGGCGAGCCGCGGCGCTACCCGAAGGGCGAGTTGGATGCCTTCGTTCAGGAGTTCAGCCGAGCCATGCGGGTGTTGGCGCGCCTGGATGGCGTGGCACCTCGCTGCCGATGGGACCTTATTCATGCACACCATTGGATGAGTGCGCTTGCGGCCGAAGAGACCGTTCTGGCCGCGAACGTTCCGCTTGTGTTCTCCTACCACTCCATTGCGGCCCCCGTAGGCGCAACGCTGGCCGACGGCGAGCCTGCGGAGAGTCCGGCACGTATTGCAGGCGAGGAGCGAGCTGCACAGCTGGCGCACAGGGTGATCGCGGTATCTCAGTACGAGGCTACTGCCGTCGCGGAACGGTACGCAGCATGCAACACCCAGATGACGGTGCTATTGCCGGGGTGGACTGCGACCTGTTCCACCCGCTGGTTGAGGATCCCCCTGGTGTACTTGGGGCGCTGCCCGTCGATGAGCTGTTACCTACGGGTCCCTACCTGGCGGTGGCCGCCAGGCTTCAACCACTCAAGGGTGTCGATCTTGCCATTGAAGCACTGGCACAGGTGGAGTTGGCACATCGCCCGACCCTGGTGATCTCAGGGACGGCCGCGGAAGACCATTCCGGATACGAAAGTGAACTGCGGGAATGTGTTGCCCTGCTGGGTGTGCAGGACAATGTGCGTTTCATAGGCGCGTGTGCCCGAGGATGCCTGGCGCGCACGCTGCGCCGAAGCTTGGCCGTTCTCGTGCCATCCCACACGGAGACATTTGGTCTCATTGCACTGGAGGCTGCTGCATCGGGTGTACCTGTCATTGCCTCCGACGTGAGTGGGCTGCGGGAAGCTGTTCTGGATGGAGAGACCGGGCTGTTGATAGCGGGTCGCGATCCGGCTTCCTGGGCGGCGGTGATCGAGTCGCTCGTGACCGATCCGGAGTATGCCGCTCGACTCGGGCAGGCAGGGCGCCGACGTGCGCTGACACTGTCCTGGCAGCGAGCGGTCGACGGGCTTGAGAAGGAGTATGACGAGGTTGTTGAGGAGTTCTATGCCTGAGATTCGCCGGGCCGTCGTCGTACATGCGCATCCGGACGATGAGACTTTATCCAGCGGTGCCCTGCTCGCGGCGTGGGCACGTTCCGGTGTGCAGGTCACAGTCGTCACCTGCACACGAGGAGAGCGCGGCGAGGTGGTTCCCGGAACGGCCCATGCCAGTGAGCTTTCCGCCCAGCGGATAGGGGAGATACGCGCGGCGCTCGCGGTACTATCCGGCGACGGCGTTCCGATTGCGCACGTATTTCTCGGTTCTCCCCCTGCCCGTATGCAGGGGCAGAGGCCGCGCCACTACAAGGATTCTGGCATGCGCTGGGTGAAGCCCGGGGTGGCGGGCCCGGCCGATGAGGCCGACGAGGATTCGTTCACGCGTGCGCCACGAGACGAGGCGACGGCGGATCTGGTGGCCCTGTTAGCGGAGGTGCGGCCGGACGTCGTCGTCGGGTATGACGCCGGAGGAACCTATGGCCATCCAGATCATGTGAGAGCCTACGAAATTACCCGCGATGCCGCACGCATTGCGGGAGTGCAACGGCTGGAGATTGTTTCGGATGTTGCGTCGGTCGATCAGGCGGCGGGCGATATGCGCGTGGACGACGCGCGGCGCCATGCTGGTGCGCCGAGGGAAGGCGATTTCGTAGACTTGCCGGAGTTACTACCGGATGTGACCGCAGCTCTGGAGTGCTACCACACGCAACTGACCGTGCGCGACGGCGTTATTGTGCATGTGGGTGGGCAAGTGCAGGAGATTTCCACACATGTGCGGCTCGTAGCGGCCGAATAGGAGGATGCTGTTGCTGACGTTGGAACGTGCCATTGCCTTGCGAGTTTGCCGATGGCATGAACGCCACGGCTGGTGATGTGGGAATACGCCTGTCACCTTGCGGGGTGGTGAAGGCCCTAGCCCGGTGTTAAGCATTGGGCCTGAGTTGCGCCTGAGCACTGGGAGCGTATGCAGTAGGGAGGCAATTGTGAGAATCACGCCCATGAAGATCGTGTGGGGAGTGCTCGCGGCAGTGGTTGCCGCGGTGGCTTTGGCGAGTGTGCGCCCGTCGATGATCCCGCAGGTGGCGGAGCTGAGTCTAACGTATCCGTGGGTGGCCGTTGTCGCCGTACGTAGCTGGATCGCGCTCGTACTGGTGGGCGCGGCGGTATTCTTCTTGATTATCGGCGTCATCCGCCGAGTAATGCTGGGACGTGGCCGGATCGCCTTCACCCTCGCGCTCGCACTGGTTGCCATTGCGGGCCTGCATGCTGCCACGCTTTTCAGCCGGGGAATTTCCAATGTAGAGAGCCTTGCGCCCGATCCGGGGATTACCAGTATTTCCAAGGGTGACGGGTCGATTACGGTCCTGGAGTACAACACGTTGGGAAGTTCGACCGGCGTTAGTGAGCTTGCGGACCTGATCGAGGAGAATGGGGTCGACGTCGTCGCTCTGCCCGAAACATCAACGCAGGCCGGTACGGAATTGGTGCAGGAGCTTGCAACGCGCGGTTTGGAGTTCCAGCGTTTTGACACGGACACCTCGGAGTACTCTTCCGACTACCAATCGACGGTGCTACTGGTGTCGGCCGAGCTCGGTGAGTATGCGGCGAGTACTCCGTTTGCAGATGCGTCTACCACGACGGCTCCCGCTGTGCTCGCGGTTCCGGTAGATGGTGAGGGGCCGTCGTTCATGGCTGTTCATCCGATTGCGCCTTCTGCCGAGAAAATCGAGACGTGGCGGGCGGAGATCGAATCGGTATATCGGCTGTGCGAAGAGGATTCGAATCTCATCATCGCCGGCGACTTCAATTCCACTGCGGATCACGAGGCGGCACTGCGCCTGCCCGTCAGGTGCACCGATGCGGGTGCCCAGGCGAAGGTAGCGGGGCTGGGGACATGGCCGAGTCGGCTGCCTGCATTGCTCTCCTCGCCGATTGATCGTGTGCTCACCAGCGGCGGTTATGAGGGCACGGAAGGTGCCGTTGTCAGCGTCGGTAGGTCTGATCACCGTGGGTTGCTGGTGCGATTGACCCCAGCTGGGTAAAGACGATGCCAATTGATAGGGACGGGTGGATAGTGCGCGATACACCGGCGTTGCGGCTGACGGGTTGCAAGAGTCACTGACGGCTACCGATCAACGGGCGGCGGGATCTCCGTCGGGTTGTCGGGTTAGTCTTCTTTGTAGTTGGTGATGTCTGGGATGGGGGTGTAGGTTCCGCCTGCTCGGACGCCTTGTTCCATTCGGGTGAGGCATTCGTCGAGGTAGGCTTGGAGTGCTTCGGGGGTGAGGTTGAGGGTGGTGGCGGTGTCCTCGTCGATGGCGTTGAGTGCGTTGACGGCGGTGTGGAGGGCGTCGAGTGCGTTGGTTAGGTCGCGTTCGGTGTCGCGCAGGGCGGTGTCGATGTCTGTTTTGGTCTCGCCATGGTTGGGTGAGTAGAACTGGAGGCGGGGCATGCTCCAGTCGTCTGCGGGTGCTTGTTCGTAAGAGGAGCGTAGGTCGTTGAATTCGTGGACGACGCCGTCGAGCCAGCTCATGGTGGCGGTGAGTTTCTCGGGGTCGAGTTCGAGGTCTGCCATTGCTGGTCTCGTTTCTTGCTGGTTGCTTGTGGGGTGTGGGGTGGTGTGTGGCCCCGGTGGTGGGGTGGGGCCACACGTGGGGGTGTTTAGCGGAAGCGGTTGGCTGCGCTTTGGTCGGTTTGGAGGTAGTTTTGGCCGGAGGCGGCTACGCGTTGTGAGGCGATGCGCAGGAGGTCGTTGAGTTCTTGGGCGAGTTTGTCCCATTGGGCTTGGGCTTCGGAGTAGGCGGCTTGGGCGTGGCCGTCCCAGCGTTCCCGGATACCGTTGAGTTTGGACTCGAGGTTGTTGAGGATGTCATCGATACGCGAGTACGAGCTGGACATGCCCGAAGAGCCGGACTGTAGTCCCTCAAAATTGACTTGAATCATGGGTTCGTTTTCTTCCCTTGGTCGACTCGTGCCGAGAATCTGTGCCGGGCTCTCTCCACGACGGTGGGAATGGAACCGGTGACAGGGGCACGGTGGTATGTGGTTTGGTTTCGTATAGTCCGACCCCGCCTCACACCAGGCCAGGCCGGATGGGGAGGGGTGGGGGTTAGCCGCCCAGGAGGCCTTGCATTTCTCCCCAGGAGGAGGACACGTCGGCTTCGGTGTCTTCAACTTGGGCGGCGGTGCCGGTCAGGTTGGCGGAGAACTCGTCGAGCACGGCGTAGAGTTTGCTCACTCGCGTGTTCCAGTTTTGTTGGAAGTTCATGAACGCGGCAGCACCCGAGCCTTTCCAGGCGCTGGCCCAGCCAGCGATTTCGTTTTCTAGGCGGGAGATTTCACCGGTGAGTTCTTCTTTAGCTGAGGCCACGAGTTGGGCGCCTTCCCGGATCGCACCATCATCGCGTAGCTGGTTGGTGTTGATAGACAACGGCCACACACTCCTTCACATAATCCATTGGTGTCGTGCTTTGCCAGTATGTTGTGTTGCTGTGACGTCCTGCTCGGGCCCGGAGGTGAGCGGGAGTTCTGTCACGTGTTCCTCACCCTAACCAGGCCCCGGCCCGGCCCGCTAGCCTGCCGGGCGGGTATCAATACCCATTGACAACACCAGCCACCCCATGCTAGCCACCCCACCCGGCACGACAGCCGGACGGTGGCCGGGATACCATCCGGATACTGGTCTCATGCCACGGAATCGTTGCTACCACGCCGGAAACCCGACACGCCCGTCCCCCTTGGCAGGCATGCCCACCCACCGGGCGTGTACCACGCCGACTAGCGGGCATGACCGTCGACGAGTTACCCACACCACACCCAAATATCCCACCAAGTAAGACGGTCGCGTATCGATCCACGAGACGATCGCCGGCGTGGCCTGCGAGACGCCCAGTTCGACGAGTTACGCGATGAACGGTCATTACCGTACTTGTCTCATCGGGCCGCCCACGCGGAGGCAGACCTGCTCGACCTGTCCAAGGGTAGACCGGACCGGGTAACTCCGCCCGCGCGTAGAGACAGAGCAAGGGGTCACCTACCGCCGCCACCAGTGACCCAGCGGCCCGCCCACGCACCGAAACGAGCACGTCGCGGTGCATCGGTCCGTCTCCTGCCCAAACTCGTCCGCCAACGCATCGAAACAGGCACAGCCCACAACACGCCAACCCCTCAACCGCCAACACCAACGAACGGCATGGTGGTCATGGGGCTCCGCTCTGCTCCGTGTTGTCGGTCGTTATCGTTCTTCGTTTGTGGCTGGCTGGTTGGGTCCTGCAGGGTGCGGGAGGCTATCGTTCCTCTTCACTAGTAGCGGGCACTTCTGATCATGGTGTGGCCGCGAGGTTACGGTGGGTCGGGTTGGGGTTATGGGGTGGTGGTTGGTGTTGACGTCGTCTCTGTTGGTGCGGGGAAGGGGACACTGGTCCATGGTGTCTCGTTGTTCGGGTCGCGCATGTCTTGCATTTCGATGGTGGTCAGTTCGAAGTCGCCTTCGACTTCGTAGAACAGCCAGCCTTCCCCAGACTCACCGGGGTAGAGCGATGGGACTTTCACGAGGTAGCCGTCTCCGCGATAGCTGACTCCAACATCGAGATAGCGCGGTTCGTGTCGTTTATGTCCGTTGGTGTAGCCGTCGAGGCGTTCTCCGAGTTCGGTGAAGGGGTCGGCTTGTTCGTTGCCGGTATTGGTGACGCGGAGTTTGATACCGAGGAACCGGTGACCCTCGATGACGATGTCGACGGGCGGGTCGTAGGTGGTCAAATACTCGGTCACATCAGGCTTGTACTCTACAACTTCCACACTCCAGTCCCCGATCTGCGTCGCCCCGGAGGTGGGCGAGACCGCGGTGGGCTCCGGGGTGGTCGGCGTGGGAGCGGGGCCGGTTGAACTGTCGCTAGTGGCTGTCGGTGTGGGCGCGGAGTGCTGTCTGCCGGTGATCATGACCCCGGCGACCACGACGGCGATGATGATCAGGCCACCGATGGTTGCCCAGGCCCCAACCAGGCAGACCCCGCCTGGCAGCATGTGAAGTCGCTGTGTTCGGTAGGCCATTCTTCGTACCCGGTGTGACGGTCGTGTGTGACTGGTGGCCTGTACTGGTGGGGTGTTGCCCGGCCGGTGATGGTGACGTGGTCAATGAAGTCTCCGCTCTGCTCCGTGTTGTCGGTCGTTGTCGTTCTTCGCTTGTGGCTGGTTGGTTGTTGGCGGCTGGTTGGCTTCGGAGGGTGTGAAAAGCTATCGTTCCTCTTCACTACAGCGTGCACTTCTGATCGTGCTGTTGCCGCGCGGTCATGGTGGGTCGGGTTGGGGTTATGGGGTGGCGGTTGGTGTTGGTGTGGTGTTGGTGGGTTGTGGGTAGGGGACTTCGGTCCAGGGTGTGGGGTTGTCGTAGTCGCGTTCGTCGCGCATGTCGATGCCGGTGAGTTTGAAGTCGCCCGCGACTTCGTAGAACAGCCAGCCTTCCCCGGACTCGCCGGTCTCTAGTCGCGGGACTTTGATGAGGTAGTCGTCGCCCCTGTAGTCGGCGGTGTCTGCTTGGTAGGGCTCGTAGAGCGGGTGTCCGTTGGTGGTGCCGCGCAGGCGTACGGCGACGGCGATATAGGGGTCGGCCTTGTCTCCGGTGTTGGTGACGCGGAGTTTGATCCCAAGGAACCGTTGACCCGCGACGGTGATCTCTACGGGTGGGTCGTAAGTGGTCAAATACTCGGTGACATCAGGCTTGTACTCGAGGACTTCAACGCTCCAGTCCCCGATCTGGGTCACCCCAGACGTCGGCGAGGGCGTCGGTTCCGGCGTGGCCGTGCTTGGCGTAGGTACTGGGCTTGTCGTGTGGTCACTGATCGCCGGTGTGGGTGCGGCGTGGTCCCTGCCGGCGATCATGATCCCGGCGATGACGACGGCGATGACGATCAGGCCACCAATGAGCGCCCAGGCCCAACCTGCCAGACCCCGCCGAGTGGTTGTCGCAGCGGTAGCGCCCCCGGTGGGGTCGGGCGCGTTACTGTGTAGGGCTGGTGGTGTGGGCATGGGGTCTCCGCTCTGCTCCGTGTTGTCGGTCGTTATCGTTCTTCGTTTGTGGCTGGCTGGTTGGGTCCTGCAGGGTGCGGGAGGCTATCGTTCCTCTTCACTAGTAGCGGGCACTTCTGATCGTGGTGCCGCCGTGAGGCCAGGTCGTGGTGTGGCAGTGAGGTCATGGTGGGTCGGGTTGGGGTTATGGGGTGGTGGTTGGTGTGGGTGTGGCGTTGGCGGGTTGCGGGTAGGGGACTTCGGTCCAGGGGTGGGGTTGTCGCGGTCGCGTTTGTCTTGCATTTCGATGGTGGTCAGTTCGAAGTCGCCGCGGACTTGGTAGAACAGCCAGCCTTCTCCGGACTCGCCCGGTTCCAGGTAGCGGACTTCGGCAAGGTAGTCGTCACCCCTGTAGTCGACGGTGTCAATGTAGTATGGTTCGACGACTTTACGTCCCTCGGTGTAACCATCGAGGCGTTGCCCGAGTTGAGTGTAGGCGTTGGCTCGTTCTCCGGTGTTGGTGACGCGGAGTTTGATGCCGAGGAACCGGTTGTCTTCGACTGTTAGTTCGACGGGTGGGTCGTAGGTGGTCAAGTACTCGGTGACATCTGGCTTGTACTCTACAACTTCCACGCTCCAGTCCCCGATCTGCGTCACCCTGGACGTCGGCGAGGCCGTCGGTTCCGGCATGGTCGGCGTAGATGCGGGGGCGGGGCTAGTCGTGCCGCTACTGGTCGCCGTTGTTGGTGTGGTGTGGTTGCGTCCGGCGATCATGATACCGGCGATCACGACGGCGATGACGATGAGGGTGCCGAGGAGTGTCCAGGCCCAGCCGGGCAGACCCTGCCGGGCAGCGTGTGAAGTCGCCGTGTTCGGTAGGTCATTCGTCGTACCCGATGTGTTGGTCGCGTGTGACTGGCGACCCTGACTAGTGGAGTGTGGGAGTTGTGGTCCGGTCGGTGGTGTGGTCATGAGGTCTCCGCTCTGCTTGAGTGCTGTGGGTTGTTGTGCTTCTTTGATTGTGTCAGATCACGATGTGGGCCGCATTCTCCACAGTGATTTGAGAGTCGTGAAAGCGGCGTGACGGGCCCGTGACCTGCACAAACATGGTGGTGTGCATGTTGAGGGCAAGAAATATGCTTCCGTATCCGCTGGACAAGACAACGATGAGCCGTTAGAGTCTGTTGCGTCACAGATGATTGTGGTCCGGGTGCGGGCGGCTCACCGAGTATTGGCTCCGACTGGGACACGAGGGGAGAGGGGACAGCAGATGGCGAGTCGGGAGCAGCGTGACACGTTGGCGGAGATCGCCACGTTCGACCCGAACGAGGCCCGACACCTCCAGCACATTTACGGGAAGGTGAGTGAGGGTTTTGAGCAGTTGCGGGGCACGATTGCTCGGCGGATGAATCCGGATGATTTAGGGATTCGTGGCGCGGCGGGCGAAGCGTTTCGCAGCTCAATGGAGGGTATCCGGAAACGGATGGGCCAGCATGCCGACGACATTCGGGCGATGAGTAAGTCGGCGGAGGTGATTGCGGATGTGACGGAGGTAGCTCGGCAGGCGCATGAAGAAATCAGTGCGGATACGACGTCGTCGGATGCGGCGTATGTGGCGCAGTCGGGTGCGCTTAATGGTGTTGCGACGGTGAATCCGGGTGTGGATGTGACGGGGCAGTTGGAGCATGTCCATCAGGCGTATGAGGCTCGTGATAGTGGGTATGAGGAGAAGGCTGCGCGGATGGTGGATTATGTGGGTGAGGAGGTGGATCGTGCGATTCGCATGCTCCCCAGGAGTGAGAAGGCGGCTCCACGCTCGTATGTGACCTACACGCCGCCGTCGTCTGGTGTGGATGTGTCGGTGACGGGCCTGCCGAGCGATGGTGGGGCGTCGTATGCGGCGGCGTTGGCGGAGGGCCGCCCGACCGACACGGACCCAGACGTGTCGGATGGTGGTGGGTCTGTTGTTCCGTCGGTGGGTGCGATTGCTGCTGGTGTGGGCGTGCCGGCTAGTGCGGCGTGGATGTTTTCCTGGTATGCGGGTGAGCGTGTCGAGGGCATGGTGGGTACTCCACAAGGCAGGATGATTCGGGCTGATTCGGCGGAGGCACGCTACCTGTATGGTCCGGGTGAAGGTAATCTGATGGACCGGGTCCGGGAAGCCGGACGCCTCTCGTTCCAGGACAACAACAACCCCACAGGCAGTGCTGCTGGTGCTGCCGGTGCGGCGGGTGCGGCTGCTGGTGCGGCTGGGCTGGCCCGTGGAGCGGGTGTGCGGTTGAGTAACGCCCAACAGATGGGTATGCGCCCCACCCGTATCCCCCTCTCCGGCCAACCCCAACAAGGAACCGGCACTGGAACCCGTGGAACCGGCGTTCGTGGTGGTCAAGCACAGCAAACTGGTGCCCGCGGCACCAGTGCACGGGGCGGCCAGGCCGCTGGTGGTCGTGGGGCTGCCGGCAACCGTGGCGCCGGGACGGGTGTTCGTGGCGGTCAGGCGCAGCAGGCTGGCGGTCGTGGGACCGGTGCCCGTGGGTCTGGTGTTCGTGGTGTGAATCAGCAGGCCACTGGCCGTGGCGCGGGTGGTGTCCGTGGTGGCCAGGTGCAGCAGGCTGGCGCCCGTGGTGCGGGCATGCGTGGTGCTGGTCGTGGTCGTAAGAGGGATGAGCGGGAGCGGACGTGGAGTCCTGAGGTGTGGTGTGCTTTGCGTGGTCGGGAGGTTCCGGATCCGCAGGAGGAGGAACGTCGTAAGGAGGAGGCGCTGAAGCGGTTGGATGCGGTGTGGTTGAGTCGTCATGGTGCGGAGAGTGTGCGTGAGCGTGAGCGGCGTGAGGCTGAGGAGGCTACCCGTCGTGAAATGTTCTCCCGCCCCCTCCTGTACTGGCGGCCGCCCCGCGAAGACGGACAACAACAATGACACCGGCATGTAGTAGTCACGGCTCCCGGTGCCCGCGGGCATGTGTGCCCGTCGGCCCGGTTAGGCTGTTGGTCGATCCGGCCGTGCCGGGACGGCCGCCATGAGTATGTGGGTCTATGTGGGTCTGCGGCATGTGGCGCGTTCGCCGGGATCTGGAAGCAGGTGGCGGTCGGACCACGTGCGGGAAGTCCAGGGATGTACTTCGGGCCGTCGAGTACGGTGTGTGCCGCCGCCGTGAGCGTGCTGGGTCGATTGTTGGGCCAGTCCCCTAGGCGGGTTGGTCCGATGTCTATTAGTGGCGAAATACTCGAGATAACTTTGGCGAGGGAGACATAACGATGAGTATCGAGTTTGATCGTGAGGCGGTGGGGGTTGCTGCGAACGAGAACTGGCATGATGCGGAAACGTTTGGTGCGATTTCTGCGTTGATTGAGGCCACGGATGTTGATGAGTGCGTGTCTGACACGCCTTCTGGTGTGGGTCCGAAGACGAAACAGATGCCTGGCAAGGTTGTGGCGTTTAAGCGGATGATGCGTGATGTGGTGGCTGAGTTTTCTGATGCGTGTGCGATTTTGGGGTCGGGCACGGATGGTGCGGTAGCGAATTTTGATGAGACGGAGTCTACGGAGTCGCAGTCGTATTTGGATCTTGAAGCGCGTATGAGTGGCGAGGAGAACGAGTGATGGCTGGGTTTACCTTTGAAGTGCCGCAGGATACGTCAGGGGCGTGCTATGTTGCGGCGAATCGGTTTGGGCGGGCTGGTAACGAGGTTAATGCGACGCAGGTCGGAGCAGCGTCGTCGTCTGGTGTTGCGGGCTGGGCCGGTGAGGCTGCCGATGCGTATATGGATCAGATTGAGGGATTGCATTCTAAGACGATGACCTTGTATGACGTGTTGCTTGATGCGGCGACGGCGTTGCGGTCGTATGGGGATGCGGTGTTGGAGGCGATTGCGGATGTTGGCCGGGTGCAGAGTGACTATGACGCGGCAAAGGAGACGTATGAGCGTGGGTTGGACGTGGTCGATGGGTTAGAAGCCGATCTGGCTGCGAATCCGCATGTGGGTTACACCCAGTCGTATGTGGATACGCGTCGTGAGCGGTGTGAGTCGGAGTGGGAGGCGGAACAGTCGAGGTTGCAGGATAGGTATCGGGGTGTGTTGGAGGTTTTGGATGAGGCGGCGTCTACGGCGATGACGGCGTTGGCTGCGGCGCAGGACAAGATTGTGGATCCGAAAAGGCTTTCTGGTTCGCGTGATGAGGTGGCGCTGAATGTGTTCGGTGATCTGCCCTATGTCTCGGGTGAGGCGGCCTGGGACCTTGCGCAAACCGATGCGCATAGGATGTCGAAGTACATCCTGGATGAGAAGGTGACGGCGGAGGAGGTTGCCGAGTTCAACGAGAAGTATGGCGATAAGCTCTCCGATCCCTTCGTCGCCAACGCGTTGATGCAGTACGTCACCCCGGAGGACCTGGTGAAGTATTCCCTGCAGGTGGAAGGGTTATCGCAGACCGTGCCGATTGACTCACAGTTGGTTGATGACACACTGGCTAACATTGGTGGGGCGATGGTGTTGGGTACTGGCGGGATGAATCTGCACGGTAGCAATGCCGAGCGGCAGGCGTGGTTGGAGGCCGTGCGGCCCGGGCTAAAGAACTCCTCCGGCCAAACGCTGGACCAACAGAATGACGCTTTCTTGCAGGCGATGAAGAAAACAGGGCGGACACAATACACACCACTCGGTCGTCTTGATCCCGGCTACACTCCGACAAATACATCACGGGATCCGGTTGATGGGTATTCACTGATAACCCAGATGATGGGTGAGGCGGGACGCCGGAACCCAGACCTTGCCCTCGGTTCCGCCTTCTTCCAGGAGACCAGTCGGGGCGTATCTGTCGCGGACGATATTGTGGCGTGGGACGCCGAGACTCTCGAAGACAGAATGGGTGGTAGAAATGCGTACGGCACCGGCTACGGCGGTTTCTCTACCTATCCCGAGCCAGTGGAACTGTTTGATTCCAGCACCGGCATGTATGACCCGATGCATGCCTTGTATACGTTGATGGACCGACCGGAGACTTTTGATGCCGATAGTGCGACTCCTGTACTCGCAGACTTGGAGGAGGGGCGGTTACGCGCGGTGCAGAGTTTCCTTGTCTCAGACACCCCTGAGGGTATGGATGTCAACCATGACGGAGTAGTGGATGCCGAGGACGAGCCAAAGAATATGACTCGCTATCGCACCGGTGATCGCCTGTACGGGGATTACTGCGGCTTCCCAGATGCTGGGGAGCAGTACGGCCAGGTTATTCGGCAGGCATCAATGCCGGAGGAAGCGCCGGAGTGGGGCAGGTCAGCGAGGAGGAATGGCAAGCGTGGCGAACTGTGGACAGGAATGTCACGGAGATCGCTGCGAATTTCATGTTTGGATACCAGGATGGCTTGGATGCTCACGCGGGTGATTATGTTGATGGTCAGAATAAGTACGGTTACAACAATGCGGCGCTGCGATCGTGGTCGGGTCTTATTCTAGCGCCTCATGTTGAAGGAATTGCCCTGTCATTCCATGGAGCTGGAGCATACAGCAGTGAGGGAATCTCGGCCTATGAGGACGGCTATGTCATTGCGCTTGACAGCGAGATGCGTGACAGCATATTCGGTGCCAACGGTATGATCCGTGACTTGGGTTTTGATTCCCCTGTGCGCAACAATAACGGTACCCCCGGCAATTTGACTGATGACTATTGGGAGGGTGGCCGTGCGCCGGCCATCGACAATCTGATCTTAGCTAGTCAGGCGCTGTTTGAAGAGCAGAGTAACGAGGCCTTCGCCGGTACTGGGAATGACGAACCGTCGACCGTTGTTGAACGCTGGACGCCGATGTTCGAAGCACTATTCACCGCTCCCGAGGATGCTACAGATCAACAGAAAGAAGCATTCAACCGGGTCAATGCGCGCTGGAGCGGGCTTATCGAGACTGGGATCAACCTTCTCCCCTACGGTCCCGTTATCAAAGGAGAATGGAACCAGTATTTTATCGAGCAGGGAGGTAAAAACGGTGTCGCGCCACTCTTACAGTCCTTTTTCCCGGAAGACAGTAAGGTTGTTGGCAATCAGACGGGGGCGCAAGTGAAGGTGGAACAGTATATGCAGGACACCTTGTACCAATCCATGACCACGTATGGTTCGTTTGATGGTGCTGCTATGTCGCCGGAAGAGTACTGTGAAAGGCTAAGTGAAGGTAGCGAAGACAAAAAAGGTGAAGATAGAGAAATATTTGTCGACGCCGACGGCGTCGTGATCCCTTTCAATGAGATGACTGATACTCAGCAGGAGACTTTTCGTGGCTATATAACCGCAATGTCGGACACGTCGGGAGGCTATGACGATGCGGTAGATTCAATCCGTTCATCGATGACAACCTCAGACGCCCACCATGACAATGCCTATGCAACAACTGGGGAAGAGCGGGACAGTTGATGTTCCGCAGATGCCATGCGACTCCAATAAGGTTGATCGCGGTGCTGGGCGCGGCGGTGTTCGCTATGTCATCGGCGGCGTGTGTTTCGGGTGGTCAGGACGCTGCGACGACGTCGTCTGTGCCGTCGTCGTTTGTGGCGACGGATGAGGTGGCGGATGTGATGGAGGCGGATGTGCCGGATGGGTGGGTGGAGTTTCCTCCTGATCCGCCGTTGGAGTATTTCGCGTCGTCTGATGGGTCGTATGGGTTGGATGCGCCGTCGATTCATGTGACAAGGTTTGCGCCTGCAGCTCTTCGGGCGAGTGGTAGGGACGGTTCCTTTGGTCTTGAGAGTCGTCTGATTGATGTGTTGCAGTCTTTGGTGGGTGAGCATGATGCTACGGATGTTGAGGTGTTGCCTGCGCGCTTTATTGATGGGAATCCAGCATGGGGCTATACGTACATTGAGACGGGGATGGAGACGGGGCGGCCAAAGCGGTGGGAGTGTTGGATGGTTGGTCGGCATGATGGATTGTGGAATATCAAGTTGAGATCGGCGCCTGGTCAGACGGAATTGCCGTCGGAGT
This sequence comes from Actinobaculum sp. 313, assembly GCF_003073475.1. GTDB lineage: Bacteria > Actinomycetota > Actinomycetes > Actinomycetales > Actinomycetaceae > Asp313. The sequence continues at coordinate 154,608 of NZ_CP029033.1, forward strand.
TGGATGGGGTGTTGGACACGATCACGTGGAGGGAGCCGTAGATGAGCGGGCTGAGACCATGCCGTGTTCTGGAGGTGACAGTGGTTTGCGTGCTTGCGGTGTGCTTGGTGGCGTGTGGGGTGTATCGTCCGAAGGTTGCGGAGGTAACGCCGTCGGTGCCGTCGACGTTTGTGGCGGTGGAGGAAGAGGTGGCGGATATTGTGGAGATGGATGTGCCGGAGGGATGGGCGGCGGATAGTAGTAAAGGAAACGAGAGGTTGCCGGTCGTTCTTGTGTCACCTGACGGGGTGTATGACGGGGCGCATCAGGGGATTTCTATCCGTCTTTGGTTGCCAGCTGTCATATGGCCAGAATATGCGGTGGCTGAGGATACGTTTGATTTGGATGAGTTCCTTCGCCCCAGGATTCTTGGTGATATGAAGGATCATGAGTATACGGATTTAGCGTTGTTGCCCGCGCGGTTTGTTGATGGGAATCCGGCTCGCGGCTACACCTACGTTCAGACGGATGAGGCGACGGGGTCGGCGCAGCGTTGGGAGTATTGGGTTGTTGGTCGGCATGATGGGTTGTGGTCGATTGCCTTGTATTCGGAGCCTGGTCAGACGGAGTTGCCGCCGGAGTTAGATGGGGTTTTGGATACCGTCACGTGGAGCGAGCCGTAGATGCTCTGGCCGGGTGTGTCAGTGAAGCATGAGCGCGCGACGCCGCAGCAGGTGAAGGGATGGGAGTCGTGATGGGGGGTGTGTGTTCGCGTCGCGTGGCGGCGGTACTTTTGGCGGTGTGTGGGTTGGCCGTGTCACTGGTTGGGTGTGCGCCGAGTGTGCCCGGGGGCGGGCAGACTCCGACGGTTGTGAGTACTGCGACGTTTACACCGACGGAGCGAGACGCTGATGTGATGGATGCGGATGCGCCGCGGGGGTGGACGGTGATTCCGCAGGATCCGGATCCGGGGATGGATTATTTGGCGTCGGAGGATGGGAGCCGAGGGTTTACGGCGGCGTCGATCAGGGCAACGCGTGTTCCCGGAGACGTGATGTATGGAGTTGTCAAATTCGCCGATGAGCCAGGGACATACAGCTTGGATGTGATTGCAAAGGCGTGGCGGAGCCAGATCGAATACCATGGCGATCGGCGTGATGTCTCCGAGGTTCAGAGGCGTGTGATTGGTGGGAGTGAGGCTCGGGGGTATTCGTATGTGGAGACCGCTGGCAAGAATGGTGACATGTATTACGAGGTGTGGCTGGTGGGGCGGCATGATGGGTTGTGGCGGATCACGTTGACGTCGGCTCCGGGGCAGACCAGCATGCCGGACGGCCTCGCCGACGAGTTCCTGGACTCGATCACCTGGACTACACCGGCGGGTGCTACGTCGAGTGCGTCTGGTTGATGGGAAGGGGTGCTGTGGTGGGGAATGAGCCTGGTGTGCCCAGTGGCAAGACAGGATGGCGGCTTGTCGTGCTGGTAGCGGCGGGCATGCTTGCAGTGTCACTGACGGCGTGTGGTCCGGGCGGGCAGGATACTGCGACGACGCCGTCTGTGCCGGGGACGTTTGTGGCGACGGATGAGGTGGCGGATGTGATGGAGGTGGATGTGCCGGAGGGGTGGGTGGAGTTTCCTCCTGATCCGCCGTTGGAGTATTTCGCGTCGCCGGACGGTTTACATGGTTCGATGTCGGCAGCGATTGTCGTGACACGATATGGGCCGTCTGCTATTGGGGTGGGGACTAATGAGTCTTATAGTCTTGAGAGTCTTCTCATTGATACGTTGCAGAGTCGGATAGCGGAGCATGATGTTACCGATGTTGAGGTGTTGCCTGCGCGTTTTATTGATGGGAATCCGGCTCGTGGCTATCGGTACATTGCGACGGATGTAGAGGTAGGAGAGCCTGTACGGTACGAGTATTGGGAGGTTGGTCGGCATGATGGATTGTGGTCGATCACGCTGAAGTCGGCACCCGGGGAAACGGAGTTGCCACCGGAGTTAGATGGGGTGTTGGACACGATCACGTGGAGGGAGCCGTAGATGCTGTGGTCGGGTGTGTCAGTGAAGCATGAGCGCGCGGTGTTGTTGCGTGTGAAGGGGTGGGGGTTGTGATGGTTGGTGTGTGTTCGCGTCGCGTACTGGCAGTGCTTGTGGCGGTGTGTGGGTTGGCGGTGGCTCTGGTTGGGTGTGCGCCGGGTGTGCCTGGTGGTGGTCAGACTCCGACGGTTGTGAGTACGGCGGAGACTTTCGTGGTGGCTAGCGAGGTGGCCGATGTGATGGATGCGGATGCGCCGCAGGGGTGGGCGGTGATTCCGCAGGATCCGGATCCGGGGATGGATTATTTGGCGTCGGAGGATGGGAGCCGGGGGTTTACTGCGGCGTCGATTAGGGCAACGCGTATTCCGGCGGACGTGTTGTATTCGGCTGATTACGTGGTCCTTGGTGAGCGGGACGTCTATGACTTGGATAGGATTGCCGCTCGGACGCGGTACCGGGCGACTCGGCAAAGTAGTGTGAATCGGGAGGCGTCGCCGGTTCAGGAACGGATGATTGGTGGCAGTCCCGCCCGAGGCTTCTCGTATATCCACACCCGACAAGGCGTTGACATGTATTACGAGGTGTGGCTGGTGGGGCGGCATGATGGGTTGTGGCGGATCACGTTGACGTCGGCTCCGGGGCAGACCAGCCTACCGGAGGGCCTCGCCGACGAGTTCCTCAACTCGATCACCTGGACCACGCCCGCGACCATACCGGCAACCACACCGGCGGCATCCGCAAGCTCATCTGGATAAACACGCGAGCGCCTTGTGATGCGGCGGCAAGCCTGCCGAACCGGCATGAACCAAGCTCTGCTTTTATGTGCATGAGCGGGCGAGTCGCTGGTCTGCCCTGCCAGGAGACGACGGCCGATTTGCCTCGTGCGCCTGAGCGCGCGTCGCCTCAGTTCGTCTACGTGAGGGGCGCTGGCCCAGCCGAATACGCCGACCAGACGCCCCTCACAACTCCCTCACGAGTGCTCCCTACCCGCACACCTAAAGAAGTGAACGATACAGTGCCTCAATATCCTCGCGCGTCGCTGGACGGGGATTGCCGGGCGTACACACATCAGCGAAGGCGTCGTCGGACAGCGCCGCGATTCCCGACTCATCCACACCGATCTCGCTAATCGTCGTCGGATTACCCAAATCGCGGGTCAACTGTGCCACCGCATTAACCGCAGCCGTGCGCGCATCCTCCAGCGGCATGGTCTGCGCGTCGTCGACGCCGAAGGCCTCTGCGATATCCCGATACTTCTCGCCGGTGTATTCCGCGTTGAAGGCCATCACCGGGGCGAGCAGGATTCCGTTGGCGACACCGTGCGGCGCGTTGTAACGTCCGCCAAGCGGGTGCGCCATTCCGTGTACCAGGCCGAGGCCGACGTTGGAGTACGCCATGCCATTGATATATGCGGCGAGGCCCATCTGCTCGACGGCGTCGGTATCCCCATCGGCTGCCTTTCGCAGATTCTTCGCAATCATTTGAATGGACCGCAGGCACAACGCATCCGAGAGTGCCCATGCCCCGGGCGTGATATACCCTTCGATCGCATGCGTCAGGGCATCCAGGCCGGTCGCCACCTTCAACGAGCGCGGCATACCGTCCATCAGGTCTGGGTCGACGACGGCGATCACCGGGATGTCGTGCGGATCCACGCAGACGAACTTGCGCTGCTTGGTCGTATCGGTGATGACATAGTTGATTGTCGTTTCCGAGGCGGTTCCGGCCGTTGTTGGCACACCGATAATCGGCACGCCCGGGTTCTTGGTGGGCGAGAGCCCCTCCAGTGAGAGCACGTCCTCGAATTCCGGGTTGGTGGCAATCACCGAGATCGCCTTGCACGTGTCTTGCGGACTTCCGCCACCCAGGCCGATGAGGATGTCAGCCCCGGAGGAACGGAAGGCAGCCAGACCCGCCTGTACTTTTTCTACGGGCGGGTTGGGAACGACGTCGGAGAACACCTCCCACGCGATTGAAGCCGCGTCGAGCAGATCGGTAATTCGGGCGACGGTTCCGTTTTCTGCCAGTACCGGATCTGTGACGATAAAGGCCTTGTTCAGGCCCCGACTGGCGATCTCGGCGGGGATATTTGAGATCGCGCCGCGACCGAAGTAACCGGTCTGATTGAAAATCATGCGGTAGGACATGGATACTCCTTTGCCATCGTCTGCCACACGGCCTTGACTCCATGCTGCCACGATCTCGGAGCGCAGCGGCGTCGCCTGGTTGCGACGCCGCACCGCAGGGCCGCGTCAGCCGCAGTAGGGTCTGTGCGGGCCGCCGTGGCACCCATGCCAGCCGCAACGAACCATGCCAGCCCGCAGCAACGAGCCACGTAAGCCCGCAACGAGCCACGTAAGCCCGCGACGAACCGCGTCAACTGCGTCCTCAATTGCTCGTGCATGTACGACGGCGCTGTGGCATCACTTTTCTTTGAAACTACATCGCACGCTTGGGAAGATCCAGGATCCAAGGTCCCGGACGGGATGCTGTGGTCCCGGACGGGATGCTGTGGTCCCGGACGGGATGCTGTAGCCCCGGAGGGGAGGCTGTAGCCCCGGAGGGGAGGCTGTGCGCGCTGCGACCGTTCCTGACGATGCCGCGATACTGAACCGCTGGCTTGCGAACGGAGCAAGGCAAGCAGGCCTGATAATGGTGCGATACTGACCCGCTGGCTTCCGAGCGTCACAAGGCAACCGCTAGCGTGCCCTCGCTCTTCGTACTGTTTTTGCTCTCCACGAATTCCGCCCAGGTACCCGTTGATCACGCACGCCGCTGGCAGTGCAAGATCGTTACCGCGTCACGCCACCATGCGCACGAGTTCACCGAGCATGGCTTTCCAGAAGGCGCGGGTTTCCTCCACAGCGTTCTCCGGCAGGTGTGAGTGCCGGACGATGACCCGGCTACGCGGCGTTCCGTCAGCCATGTCCGCCAGGGGCTTCAACGAAATACGGATACGTGAGCCGTCTGCGGCAAGAAAGTTTATACCCAAGCGTCCTTCACGTGCGCCCACCTCAAACTCGCAGTCCAGCCAGGCCCGGCGAAGATCGTCGTCGTCAAGCAATGGCCAGAGGGAAATGACATCACTGTGGACGGTGGCGGTAATGACGGCCGTGGTGGTGGGGTCGGCAACGGTGGGCGATACAGGCGCCTTCCGCTTGTGTTCGTAGTCAATGGCAACAGACTGCGCCCACCAGGCGTCGGCATCTTCTTTTCCACCCAACCAACGCACAATACGCTTATGATCCCAGTCGAAGGCGCCGGCTTCGTCCAAAGCATCAAACCACTCGCGGCGGCTACGCCCTGTTGCGCGCCGCAGCTGGGAATTACGCACCAGGTGGCGCTTGCCCACGTGCCGATAGTCCTTCGCCGAGGTCTTACCTCGTGCCACACGGTGTTCATTCGCCATGTCGGCCTCCCGCAGCTGTGCTAGTTTTCGGTCTATGTTCATTGTGCGGCCTGAACGATGTTTTTGGTAGCGATTTTCTGGAGCATCGTGACAGGTCCGGGACAGCCGCCGAACAGGGGCGTGATCGTGGAGCGACAGGGCAGGGCAAGAGGAGAACCAGGATCGGGATTACGGACAAACAGGGGGCCGGTTCGACAAGCGAGTGAAATCTTAGCGTGCTTGTCGGCATTCAGCGCTTAGCAAGCTGCCTCGCGACGGCGAAGAGTGTGCCCTACGATGGAAACAAGGAATCAGAAGTTGATCCGAAGGAGCTGACATGAGTGTCAAATCATTCGTTCTTGGCGGCATCGCGGGCTATGTACTGGGGGCCAAGGCGGGGCGTGAACGTTATGAACAGATCGTCAAATTCTCGTCCGGCGTGTGGAACTCCAAACCGGTGCGAAACAGTGTAACGAAGGCACAGGACGCAGCTACTACCGCCGTCGATTCCGTCAAAAGCCGTGTCAAGCACGATGATGCAGGCAGCGACGAGATCGACGTTCCAGCTGTCGACTTCTAACCGGGGTGCACGTCGCTGACCTTTCGCCGGTAGCTTTCGAGGTTCTCGACGTCGGCGGGGTGGTGGTAGCTGCAATACTGGGTGGAATGGTCGCCCGCGAGCGGCATTTCGATCTGGTGGGTTTTATGGCCCTCGCCATCATGGCTGCTCTCGGTGGCGGAATGCTCCGCGATGTATTGTTGCAACAAGGTCCACCCGTGGCCTTGACTAATCCGCATTATCTACGCGGCGCACTTGCCGGTGCCACCATCGCCTTTCTTCTGCGCTTGCGGGGTAAATGGTGGAATCGCCTCCTTGTTGTGGCGGACGCATTTGTGCTGGGTTCCTGGTCGGCTACCGGTGCCGTGAAAACCCTGGAGGCAGGACTGGGCATCGCTCCCGCAGTGATGCTAGGCGTGATAACCGCAGTTGGCGGGGGTATGATCCGCGATATTGCCGTTGGTCGTACCCCGCTATATTCGGCGGGAACACTCTTTACGCCACCTGCGCGCTCGTCGCTACAGTTCCCGCGATCCTTTTATGGAAGGCGGGGCACCCGTCGTTGGCCACGATTGCCGCAGCTGCTCTTGGCGGCGTGTTGTGTATCGCCGCGCGCTGGTTCAAATGGCGGCTGCCGCAGAATAACGATTACTCCGTTGCGACGTCATATGCACGCCTTAAAGCAGCAGCGGCGGATTATGCGCGGGCACGAGAACGTGCTGCCGCACATTCACGGCGCAGGAGGCGCGGGAAGCGGCGTGTGCGCAGGGGTGCGGCGTCGCCTACGAACGCAACTGCTACTGACAACGGGCCGCAAGAATGCTGACAGCCTACGAATGATGAGCCGTCAGAGCTAGAACACTGCAGGGCGGGTAAGGACGGCACCGGGCGGGTAGGGATGCCGCCGAGCGGAAGAAACCACACTGGCAATGCGGTCGGAATGACGACCAAAGAGGATGCGGAACTCTTCGGGGCGCCGTCGATCATTGGATGGAGCCCCGATGGCTCGACGAGGACCTCGCAACAGCGAGGACTTCGCTCTTACGCTGCCCTATTACTCCGCGCGACATTACTTTGCGACGAGACTATTCCGCGACGAGCGTTCGGCCTTGCGCGCGTACCGTCTGTTCCGCCAAGTCTGCCAACTGCTCGCCGGTCAAACCGGGCCATCCATGGACATCGTTCGCCCACTGGGCAGGTACTGCGCTTGCACCATGCGCGGCGCCAAGCAGCGCTCCGGCAACGGTGGCAATAGTGTCGGTATCGCTGCCGAGACGTACAGCCTGGATGATGCCCTCCCGGACGGCGTCCTCGCCCGCCAGGTCGCGGACGGACCATACCGCAGACCAGGCGCACTGCAACGCCACTACGGTAAAACCGTTGCGATGCGGGATGATATTGCCGCTTTCGGCATCATCCAAGGCCTTCTCCCAGTAGTCGCGAGACTCCGGAATCATCAAGTCAAACCCGGAACGGATATCGATCTGGCCGGTGGTTACCGCTACGCGAATCGCCTCACTCCAAAGAATGCAGGACTCGTCGACCAGTCGATCCCAATGCGTGAGTCTGGCGATCTCCTGTGCTGCCTGCGCGGTAAGTTCCCGTGATCCGAGGTAAGCAATGCCAACCGGAGCAGTTCGCATAAGAGCTCCATTTCCGGCGGCGCGCTCTGTGCCCTCGGAGTACTCGCGTGCGGCTTGATGAAGACGATCAGATACGTCGTTACGCCGCCCCAGTTCGGTGGCACGAGTGAGAACTGCGCGGGTCTGGGTGCCGACATCGGTAGCGCCATCCTGCAGCCAGCCGAGGAATTTCTCACCCACGCGATCTTCGGCTGCCGGAGTCAGAAGCGAGATACCGCTGGCCGCCACTTGTGCAATACAGACTGACATCTGCGTATCATCCGACCATTCGGCCGGGGCGTAGGGGCCGAGTCCTCCTCCTATCATCTCGGGATTCTCCGGGACGGCCGCGAATTCATAGGGAACGCCGAGTGCATCGCCGCAGGCGGCAGCTAGAAGGCACCCGCGTGCGCGATCAATGATCTCATCGGTGACTGCGATGGGCAGAGCTTGTCGCGGTTGTTCGGATGGCTGCGGAATCGACATGGCTTCTCCTCGTTGACGGCCGATGCAGTACACAAACATTCTACCGGAAAGCTACCCAGCCGCGTCTGACGTTATTGATCAAGCGGTGCCGACTCGACAATGCGCATGACCGCGCTGCGCATCGTCTCAACAATATTCGCCTCGTGCTCTTCAGACCACCGCGCCAGCGGCATGGAGCAGGAGATGGCATCGCGCACAGGGCTGGTGTAGGGCAGCGCGAAGGCCACACAGCGTAGGCCAAGCGTGTTCTCCTGCGCTTCACGCGCGTATCCCCGCTCCAGGGTGAGTGCCAGGTCAGCGGCGAGCTCGTCGGGATCTGCAATTGTGTATTCGGTGAGCCGCGGCAAGGTATTGGGAATGAGTTCGCTACGGTGGGCCAGGAGGGCCTTGCCCAGGGCGGTCGTTGAAGCCGGCAGACGACGGCCTACTCGGGAGTATGCGCGCTGCTCTCGGTGAGATTCCTGTGTGAACAGATAGACGACTTGCGAGTTATCGATACGTCCCAGATGGAAAGTCTCGCCCAGTGTGGCGGCGAGGTCGGCCAGGATTGGCCGCACCACACGCACGTAGGGGTCTGAGTCGATATATGCAGTACCGGTGGTCAGAACGCGTATTCCCAAGGAATAGCCGTCGCTGGAATCGTTTTGTACCCAGCCGAGTGAAATAAGCGTGCGTAGAAGTGCATACACGGAGGAGCGAGGTGCGTCCAAGGCCTGGCATATCTCGCTCAGCCGAGGTGGCCGAGCCTGACGGGACGCAAGGAATTCAAGAAGCTCGACCGTTCGGCCGGCAGATTTAACACTGCGGACGCCGGTCTCCGCCACGGAGGTCGTCTTGCTCATGATGCTCCTTGCCGTCCCGGAAGTGTGGCGGGACGCTACTCGACATATGCAAATGCACGCTGGCGCCGAAACTTGTGAAACTCGGACCCTGGGGCAACAGGCGCAGCGGGCGCAAACTCCGGCGAAGACCAGTCTATCTATATATGTAGACAGATGGCAGAGGAACGCGAAAGCGGGGCGGCGTGGTGTGCGTGGTTGTGACGGGAAGTCGTTGACCGCTCGCATCCTCGGTGATGCTTGGTGTGGTCGCGGCAGCATTGGTGGAAGGGGATGCAAGCCGTCCGGAGACTCTTCGGTGTTCCGATGCTGTCGAGGGCTATTGGTGGAAAGGGTTCTCTCAACTATCCATCTTTGTGATGAAACACACTATAACAAGGACGAAAGTCTCTATACGCGGACGATCTGTTTAGTATTTAATACTAGATGAGTTCATATGTAGACAAAAGTCTACGAAAAGCGGTCGGAGTGATCGCTTCTTGAACTTCCGCACGGCGGACAGAAGAACAAGGAATAACAATGACGTTCAAACCTCATGGCATCATCCCGGCGCTAGTCACGCCGCTGGACAAGGATGGCGAACTCCTTGAACAGGGACTACGCGATGTTCTCGACTACACGATCAGCAACGGCGTCCATGGCGTATTTGTGCTTGGCTCTTCCGGTGAGATATATGGGTTGTCCGATGCGCAGAAGCGCCGCGTTGTTGAGATAACCGTAGAACACGTAAACGGACGAGTGCCCATCTACGCGGGCGCTTCGGAAATAACCACGCGCGATTGCATCAAGACGGCTCATATGGCGGAGGAGCTCGGGGGCGTTTCGGCATTGTCCGTTCTAACACCCTACTTCATGACACCAACCCAGTCCGAGTTGATCGACCACTACAAGGCCATCGCCGCAGAAACCGATCTGCCAATTCTGCTCTATTCAAACCCCGGCCGCACCCAGGTTCCGCTCGCCTTGAACACGGTGCTCGAACTTGCTCAGGTCCCGAATATTGTTGGTGTGAAGGACTCGGCAGGAAATATGACGTTGACTGCCGACTATCTGCGCGAAGTTCCGGAGGACTTCGCGGTGATCATGGGGCGCGATACGTTGATCTATCCGGCGCTGCGTATGGGCGCCGTCGGCGCCATTGCCTCGACGGCGAATATTGCGCCGCGCCTGCTCTCGGCGCTGTACAACGCATACATTGCCGGCGATGACGCCCGCGCCCTAGAACTGCAACAGCGACTCTCCCCGCTGCGCAACCTCGTTGACAAGGCCACCTTCCCAGTGGTCCTCAAGGAAGGATTGCGTTGCGCAGGTGTGGAGGCGGGTTACTGTTTTGCACCCGCACGCGAGCTCGCGCCCGAATACCGCGGGCTGCTGCAAAAGGCTGTCGACGACGCAGTCAACTTCTGATCGGGGTAGACCCGATTCGCACATCAGTCCGGCGGCTCAAGTGTCGAGTGCATTGACGCAGTCTCGCACACAGCAGTCGCTGGCCAGACAACAATCAGGAGACTACATTGCCTCTCGTAATTCTTGCTGCTGGCATCGCACTGCTGCTAGTGCTGATGCTGGTATTCAAACTCAACGGATTTATTGCCCTGATCCTGGTGTCCATCGCCGTCGGGCTAATGCAGGGAATGCCCTTTGTGAGCGTCGACAGTTCGGCTGATGCCATCGTGGCCGCGGTTGCCGATGGCGCACGCAATTCGTTCGCCAATATCCCAGATGTCGAGACCGTCCAGAAACCAACAGCTGTCATGAGCGCCATCGTCGACGGCGTGGGTGGTCAAGTTGACGATCTGATCCTCATCCTCGGTTTCGGTGCCATGCTGGGTGTTCTTATGGCGGATATGGGTGCTGCTAACCGGCTGGCAAGCTCGTTGATCAACAGCTTCGGCATTAAGCGTGCCCAGCTGGCGATCGTCATTGTCGCCTTCCTCGTCGGCGTCGTCCTCTTCTGGGAGACCGCCTGGGTGATCCTTATCCCCATCGTGTTCGCTGTAGCGCGGCAACAGAAGTTGCCGGTTATGTGGTTGGCTATACCACTGGCTATTGCCCTCTCAACCATGCATTCCTTCTTGCCTCCGCATCCTGGTCCGACGGCGGTTGCGGGCCAGTACGACGCATCGATCGGAAAAACGTTGCTGTACGGCCTAATCATCGCCATTCCGATTGGGATGGTGGTTGCGCTCATATGGCCGCGCCTGAGTTTCGTCAAGAAGGTTACCGCTAACGTGCCCGAAGGTCTGGTCAGTGAAAAGGAATTCACGGACGAAACCATGCCGAGTTTCGGTGTATCCCTGGGAATCACCGCCCTTCCGGTGGTCCTCATTGCCGGTAGTGCCATTCTGGAGTTGACGCTGCCGGAAGGCAACATGGCCGTCAAGATCTTCGGTGCGATTGGCGATGCACCGGTTGCATTGCTTATCGGACTGCTCTCAGCACTGCTGTACTTCCGCCTCGGCCGTCGTATCTCGATGGACACCCTAATGGACTCATGCAGTAAATCGATTAAGTCGATTGCCATGATCATCTTCATCATCGGTGCGGGTGGCGCATTCAAGCAGGTCCTTCAGGCCGGCGGTATTTCTGATTACATCGGTGACCTCACGAATAACTGGGACGTGTCGCCGATTATCTTGGCGTGGGGCATTGCCGCCCTGATGCGTATCGCCCTCGGCTCCGCATCGGTGGCTGTTCTAGCCGCAGCCGGGATTGCGGCACCGCTCGTCGAGGCAGGTGGCGTTAGCCCGGAGGTCATGGTGCTGGCCACCGCCTGTGGCTCTGTTATTGCATCCCATGTGAACGATCCGGGCTTCTGGATGTTCAAGGAATTCCTCGGCCTATCGGTGGGTGACACCTTGAAGGTACGCACCACCTACACCACGGTGTTGGCCATTCTCGGCCTGGGCGGTTGCCTGCTGCTCGGAGCATTTATTACATCCTGAACTAGGGGCTCCGTTCGGGTTATCGAGCGCGGCTAGATTAGCGGACGGAGCTCAGGGAGAAGATCATGAAAATACCAACGATTGTGAAGGCGGATGTGTACCCCGTGGCAGGGCACGACTCCATGCTGTTGAACCTGGCCGGAGCACATCAGCCGTATTTCACACGTAACATCGTTGTTCTTGAGGATTCGGAAGGGCGCCGTGGTATCGGCGAGGTGCCAGGCGCCGAGCGCATTACGGGTGCGATCCAGGACGGTTTCAACGCCGTCGTCGGGCGGCCGGTAACGGGATATAAACACATTCTGCGTGAAGTCACCCGGGAAATGGCCGGGCGTGACGATGCAGATATCTTCTGGACCTTTGAACGTACTGCCATACATGCGGTAACCGCCATCGAAACCGCGCTACTGGACTTATTTGGCCAGTTTGCAGGGCTGCCGGTGGCAGAACTACTTGGCGATGGGCAGCAGCGCGACGAAGTCCGTGTGCTCGGCTACCTGTTCTACGTGGCCGATTCCAGCTCGACCGGGATGGACTATCTGCATGAGCCCGACGGCGACTGCGAGTGGTATCGCATTCGCCACGAAGAGGCAATGACCACCGAAGCTATCGTCAAACAGGCCGAGGCGGCTCAAGCCAAGTACGGGTTCAAGGATTTCAAGCTCAAGGGTGGCGTGCTGGAACCGGAACGCGAGGTCGATGCGGTTAGGGCATTGAAGAAACGGTTTCCAGATGCGCGCATCACCCTGGATCCCAACGGATGCTGGTCGGTGGCACAGGCAGTAGAGCTGTGCCGGGATCTACTCGGCGTACTGACCTACGCGGAAGATCCCTGCGGACCGGAAGAAGGTTTTTCCGGGCGGGAAGCACTGGGAGAGTTCCGGCGGCTTACCGGGATGCCGACGGCCACCAATATGGTGGCCACTACGTGGCGGGAGATGGCATCGACGCTGCTTTTGCAGGCCGTCTCCATTCCATTGGCCGATCCGCATTTCTGGACCATGCAGGGATCCGTGCGTGTAGCCCAACTGTGCCACGACATGGGCTTGACCTGGGGTTGCCACTCCAACAATCATTTCGACATCTCGCTGGCAATGGCCGCGCATTGCGGTGCGGCGGCTCCTGGCGAATACAACGCATTGGACACGCATTGGATCTGGCAGGAGGGCACTGAGCGTCTGACCAGCAAGCCTTTGCAAATGATTGACGGGAAGGTGCGCCTGCCCGATGCGCCCGGCCTCGGGATTGCCCCGGATATGGAGCAAATCTTGGCGGCACACGAACTATACAAGGAGAAGGTGCAGGGAACGGGGGCGCGTGACGATGCCATCGGCATGCGCTGCTTCATTCCCGACTGGACCTTCGATCCCAAGCGTCCTTCCATGGTTCGGTAGTAGAACCGGTGTGGAAGGTAGTAACCGACGATCACATAAGGAGTAGCAAAGTATGAAGATCGGATTCATTGGACTCGGCATTATGGGCCGTCCTATGGCGAAAAACCTCGTCAAGGCCGGGCACGAACTCTACGTGAACGACCGAAATGAGGAAACCGTTGCCGATCTTGTGGCGCAGGGTGCAACAGCTGCGGCCAATGCCAAGGAGGCGGCGGAGCAGGCTGAGCTCGTCATCACGATGCTGCCGAACTCGCCGCATGTCAAGAGTGTGGCCTTGGGTGAAGGCGGCATTATCGAGGGTGCGCACGAGGGATTGGTATACGTGGATATGTCATCCATTGCTCCGCTTGTATCCCGCGAAGTGCATGACGTACTGGCGGAGAAGGGGATCCCCATGCTGGACGCTCCTGTTTCTGGCGGTGAGCCCAAGGCCATTGATGGCACCATGTCGGTGATGGTCGGCGGAGACAAGGCCGTATTCGACCAGGTTGCTCCGGTACTGGACGCTATGGCCGGCGATGTGACCTACGTGGGCGAAATCGGTGCCGGCAATATCGCCAAACTGGCCAACCAGACCATCGTCGCCGTCAATATCGCGGCCTGTGCAGAAGCCTTCACTCTCGCACAGAAGGCGGGAGTTGATCCGGAAGCTGTGTACAAGGCCATTCGTGGCGGTTTAGCCGGATCAACCGTGATGGATGCGAAGGTCCCGATGATGCTGGAGCGGAACTTCAAGCCGGGCTTCCGCATCAACCTGCATATCAAGGATCTCGGCAACGTCTTAGACACGGGGCACGGGGTCGATGCTCCGCTTCCGCTGACCTCGCTGGTGCGCGAAATGATGAGCGTGCTCGACGGCGACGGTCACGCCGATGAGGATCATTCCTCCCTGGTCAAGGTGTACGAGAAGTTGGCCAATATCGAGCTGAAGCCCGGGCAGCCCGAAGCCTGAACCGAGTACTAACCGGCGGTGCGGGTCGGCATCTGTGTGCTGGATGACCGCGCATAGATACAGCCAGCAACTCGACGCGTCGGCCGCATCGGAAGGTCGTCGGTTGCCGCGCTGGCATGGGCAGTAGCCACCAACCGCCATTCCGCGCCGACAAACTGCGAGGAGCATGGGCGGAGTCGGTAGGCGCGTAGTGCACCGCGCCGCCGGAATGACTCGAGAACACAGTGTTTCTCAAACGCCGCGCTACATCGTGCGCTGCTCGGGGCACGGTGTCAGGCCGGGCGGACGCCCAACGGCACTGTTTGGCACTGTGTCTCCCAACACCGCAAACCTCTTAACCACTTGAAACCCCTCAATTAGAGAAAGGACGACGATGTCCGTCCCAACAGTTGCAAAAGTCGATGTGTACCCCATAGCAGGCCGTGACTGCATGGAACTCAACCTGTCCGGAGCACATGGCCCGTACTTCACCCGCAATATCGTCATCATTGAAGATTCGTCCGGCAATGTCGGCGTCGGCGAAGTACCCGGTGGCGAGAAGATCACTCGCACCATTGAGGACGCCAAGCCACTTGTACTCGGGCGCTCGCTGGCCGAGTACAAGAACATTCTCGGCGAGGTTCAGGCCAAGTTCGCCGACCGCGACGTCGGCGGGCGTGGCCTACAGACCTTTGACCTGCGGACCACGGTGCACGCCGTAACCTGTATCGAAGCGGCTCTGCTCGACCTGCTGGGTCAATATCTGGGCGTTCCGGTTGCCGCCCTGCTGGGTGACGGCCAGGTACGTGACAAGGTGAAGACCCTCGGTTACCTGTTCTACGTCGGCGACCCGGATAAGACGAATCTGGAATACGTGCGCGAGAAGGACTCCGACGTCGACTGGTACCGGCTACGCCACGAGGAGGCGCTGACACCGGAAGCGATTGTGGCCTTTGCCGAGGCGACCGAGAAAAAGTACGGCTTCAAAGACTTCAAGCTCAAGGGCGGTGTGCTCGAAGGCAAGGAGGAGATGAAGGCTATCCTCGCCCTGAAAGAGCGCTTCCCGGATGCCCGCATCACCCTGGACCCGAACGGTGCCTGGTCCCTGAAGGAAGCCATCGAGCTCTGTAAGGACAAGGTGGGAATTCTCGCCTATGCGGAAGATCCGTGCGGCGCGGAGGAAGGCTTCTCGGGCCGGGAAATCTTGGCCGAGTTCCGCCGGGCCACCGGGCTGCCCACCGCGACCAACATGGTGGATACCGACTGGCGGCAGATGACGCATTCCATCGCTCTGCAGTCGGTGAGTATCCCGCTGGCCGACCCGCATTTCTGGACCATGCAGGGGTCAGTCCGGGTAGCGCAGTTGTGCCACGACATGGGTATGACGTGGGGGTGCCACTCCAACAACCACTTCGATGTGTCGCTGGCAATGATTGCCCACTGTGGTGCTGCGGCACCGGGTGAATATAACGCCTTGGACACCCACTGGATCTGGCAGGAGGGCCTGGAGCGCCTGACCAAGGATCCGCTGCAGATCGAGGGTGGCACGGTGACGATCCCGTCGAAGCCCGGCCTGGGTATCGAGCCGGATATGGATCAGATCCTGGCGGCTAACGAGCTGTACAAGGAGAAGGTTGAAGGATCGGGTGCACGTGACGATTCAATCGGCATGCAGTTCCTCATCCCCGGGTGGACCTTCGACAATAAGAAGCCAGCGCTGGTCCGCTGAGGCACAGGTCGGCCTCGAGGCGGTTGGGAAGGTAACTGCGACAACGAAACACAAGGGCCGTGGCTCCTTTTCCGCCGCCCGTATGCGGAACCTGGATCATCCGATTCGGATCTGTTCCCGTTTCCGCGTTCTGGTGGCCGGGGACTTCGCCGCTGCAGTCCCCGGCCACCCACATGCACCCGCCCGGCAACGGGTGTGCGGTGGTGGGTTGCGATGGCAGGCTGCGGCGACGGACGGGTTGCGGTGGTGCGGTCGGCGCGGTCGATCATGAACCCGAGACGGTAGGCCGCGCCGGGTGTATGGGCAAGAGGTGCTGGACCATGTAAGGAGCTGGCAGGTGTGCGGGAGCCGTGCCTGGTTGCGGGCGGGAGGCACATTCCGGTGGCAGCGGGCTAGGCTCGCCGCAGGAACAGCGAAGGAACTGCGAAGGAACTGCGACAGGGTGGCTGGCGTACCAGCGGCTGTCCTCGCCGTCGGATTCCGGAATGCTGGAAAGAGCGTGGGCTTGGCGCAGTTGAAAGCGTGGGCTCAGCGCAGTTGAAGTTGAAGTCGAATCCCGGAATGCTGGGAAGACGGGCCGGACTCACCTCAACCTGGAATCCGAGAGCTGTCTAGTCCCGGAATGCTGGGAAGACGTTCTACCCAGACGATCAGCCACCGGCCGAGAGGCGCCAAATCCCGGTATGCTGAGAGAACCGGGCCAGAATCGTTCCCATGGGCGGACGTACCTGTTACCTGTGGGTGGTAGCGTCGTCGCGGCATACACGTGCGAGACGGCCGGAAAACAAACGACCGAATCAAAGGATCGGACAACGAAGGAGTCGACCGTGAAGATTGTGTGTGCACCAGACAGTTTCAAAGAATCCATGAGTGCGGCCGAAGCCGCCGCCGCGTTGGCGGAGGGGGTGCACCGGGTCCTGCCCGAGGCGGAATGCGTGGAGATTCCCATGGCCGATGGTGGCGAGGGCTTCACCGAATCGCTGGCGGACGCCCTGGGTGCGCAGCGGTTGCAAGTGCCACTGCGGAACGGGCTCGGTGAAGATGCCGTCGGTATCATTGCCGCTACCGATAACCGGGCCATTTTGGAAGTGGCCGAGGCGGTGGGCCTGGGCATGGTGGAGCCAGAGCGCCGCCGAATCCGTGAGATGACCACGTATGGCGTGGGTCAACTCATTATCACCGCACTGGATGCAGGGGTGACGGAAATCCTCGTGGGGCTCGGCGGCTCTGGGACCAACGACGGCGGCGCCGGAATGTTGCGCGCTCTTGGCGTCCGTCTTCTTGACGCCGACGGCGCAGAACTGGACGGCAGCCCGTCGTCGTTAACCCGACTCGCCGCCATAGACGCCTCCGGCTTGGATCCGCGGATCCAGACGACGCGAATCCGTGTGGCCTGCGACGTCGATAATCCTTTGTTGGGTGAGCGTGGAGCGTCGGCGATCTACGGGCCGCAAAAAGGTGCCACACCCGAAGACGTGCAGTACTTGGACGGAGCCTTGCGAAATCTTGCAGACGTGGCCGGGCACCTGGACGGCCCGGCTTTGGCGGCCGGCGCGGGTGCGGCGGGAGGGCTGGGCTATGCCTTCACGGCCTTCTTGGGTGCGCAGCTCGAATCGGGTATTGATCTGGTCATCGAAACGGTGGGCCTGCGCGAGGCCATGGAAGGTGCCGATCTGGTTCTCACTGGGGAAGGCGCCATGGACCGGCAGACTCTCATGGGAAAGACCCTTTCGGGGGTCGCCCGCGCCGCTCAGCCCGCCGGGGTGCCGATTATCGCCTTCGCCGGGAAACTGGGTGAGGGCGTTGCGGAGCTGTACGATCACGGTTTCGTCGGGCTCATCCCGACCGTGGCCGGTGTGTGTACCTTGGATGAGGCATTGGCAGCTGGTCGGGATAACCTGGCCGATGCTGCCGAGCGGACGATGCGGCTGCTGCGAGTGGGTGCCGGGCTGAGGGCGCTGAGGTAGGCGTGGGGCTGGACGGGCTGCAGTAGAGCGGGGCTGGACGGGCTGCGCTAGAGCGAGGCTGGACGGGCTGCGCCAGAGCGGGGCGTTAGGGAACGGTGCCGACGCCGTCGATAATCGCGAGCATAAGCGGTGCGTTAGGGAACGGTGGAGAGGACTGCGGAAGAGCGCCGCACGGAGCGGTGGAAAGCGCCGCGGAAGGTATGCCTGTTCGGCGCCTATGGATTCATTCCGTGTTTTTCGGCAGAGTCCGAGTTTTTCACGGAGATGTACAAGCAACGAGGAGTGGATCCATAGTCTGCGCAACAGGGATCCGGCTGGTTGCGATGATGCTCCTTAGGCTTATGAGGGCCATAGTCCCTGCAACAGGGAACCGGCAGAGAAGATCATCTGTGAGCTGGCGAGAATCAACCATAGTCTGCACAACAGGGAACCGGCAGCCAGCGTGGGAGGCTGGTCAGCTGGCTGCGCCGTCGGGCCGTGGAGATGCCGGGAGGTAGCGTGGGTGGCTGGTCAGCTGGCTGCGCCGTCGGGCCGTGAGAAGTGTAGGGTTTTGCAAGAAGTGGAGCGAATAACCCGACCTTTCTTGAAAAACCCTCCATTTCTCGTAACATCGCCTAGCTCTGCACCGCGCATCGCCTAGCACCAGGAATCGCCTAGGTCACCACCATACATTGCATCGTTCTACGCCGCGCAATGCATGTTTACGTGATTGGCGCGGCGAAGCGGGCGCAATAGTAAGGACCTAACGGGGTGTATGGCCCGGGGAGTTGGTGATCGCGGTGGTTACCGTGATCATGAACCGGGCGACGGCGAAGACATGAGCTGCATCGTCGACTAAGGTACGAACTGGATCGACGACCAAGGCATGAACCGAAACGACAACCAAGGCATGAACCGGGCGACGACTAAGGTGTGGGCTCATGCCGTGACTGCGCGTCGATCCGCCGTCGTGGGATACGCGAGGAGAAGGAAGAGCCCTTCGAGGGGCTCATCGATTCTGCAGCATCCATTCGGGGGTTGCCCGGGGATCGCGGGGGAAGAATTGCAATTCGTCTGCAACATCTTGGGAGGTATATGGCGGGTTGAGGATGGGCTCATGATCGTAGTCGAAGTCGGAGCTGAGCTGGTAGTCCCGCTTGTTCATGGTGAACAGACCCTTGGTCCACGCCCCGCCACCGGGCCGAGCCATGGCAACGCGGACCTGCGCGGCGTGCTCAATGATTTCCCGCGGAACGGTGTTCTCCTCCCAGCCGCCGCGGCGTAGCAGCCTGGAGGAACGCAGAGCGCGAGTCTGCGCGGCGATGCGCTTACCGACGGCTTGCAACTCAATTGACACCTCCTCCACGCGGGCGGAACGCATCCAGTTGGCGCAGGCACTGGAGAGCGCCTCGATTGCCTGCATTTGTGTTTCAAAGGACCATTCACTCATAGGTATTACCTCAATGCTGTTCTGGACTGAGCACATTTGCTGTCTCCATGCGAAACAATACTGCATGCGTCAAAACGAACCAAAACAAACGGGTGGATAGCGCTTGTTAAACGGGCGAATATCACTTGTTCGGGGATGCAGGTGGGCAGTCATGGCGCTGTGCGTGCCAGCGTTACTGTCGGTGTGATGCGGCAGGTCCCATTCGCTGGACATCCATGCCACGGCGCACAGCAGCGCTACCCTTCCGCCTCTTCGATGATGATGCGTCGGGTCTGATAACCTTTCTCGCCGGGCAGCGGTTTTGGCGGAAGACCGTTTCGCTCGCGGAGCCGGTGGAGTGCGCGCCGGTTGTATTCGAGCATTGCCATGTAAAAGTCGTGGAAGTCGGTGTATTGGTCGATGAGTTTGTCGGCGAACCAGACGACGGCGCCTGCACCTGGGGTTTCGGGTTTACCCATGAGAAAAATGTCGATGTCAGTGGCTGATGCGGCGATTGGGAAATAGTCGACGATGGGGATGTCATCTGCTGCCAATGCGTCAGTGGTTTCCGGAAGACCGAGGATGGACTGGGTACGTTGGTACAGAGGGCCGTCGGTGAGCTCACTGGTGGAGAATATTGCGACGTCGTGATGGAAGTTAGGCCAGCCGTTGGCGGCCAGCAGGAAGGTGCGGTAGGAAGCGGGAAGTTGGAAGCCGAGGTGCATCTCGGCCGCGATGACCTCATCTTCGGTGGCGTGTACCTTCGGCAAGGAGCGGTCTAGCTGGCTGCGCCCCTCGGCCTCTATCTGCTCCAAGTAGATTAGACATCCCAGGCCGATGTACTCCGGCCAGCCGATTCGGCTGTTCTGGGAAGTGCTGGCATTTTCTGGCGTTGTCATGTGTTATTCCTGGTGTTCTGTTGGCGCACGGTGTAACCCGGCGTTGATATGCGCTTCGAGAGCAAGGACCTTCCTGCACTGCGGAAGCTTGCCGAACAGGTTCCGGATAGCAAGGAGTCTCTGGATAGCAAAGAGTCTCTGGATAGCAAGGAGTCGTTGGCCGGATCCTTCCTGTACTGTGGGGGGCTTGCCGCTGCGGGGGCTCCCCAACAAAGTAATGGGCTTGCCGCTGCGGGGGCTCCCCAACAAAGTAATGGGCTTGCCGCTGCGCGAACTTGCCGCTGGTGCCGATCAGATCGGCGGGGCCTTGGGTGACCTTGCTGTACTGTACCGCAGGGCACGCCGCTGCGGAAGCTTGCCTTTAGGCGGGCCGGGTCGGTGAGAAGTGTCGGGTTTATTTGGAAGTGTCGTGAGAAAGGCGAAGTTTCTTGAAATTCCCGACACTTCTTGAGCGGGCGTGGCTTGAGCGGGCGTGGCTTGAGCGGGCGTGGCTTGAGCGGGCGTGGCTTGAGCGGGCATGGCTTGAGCGGGCTTGACTTGGGCGGTACGTGGCGTGCTCGGGCTGAGGTCAAGTGCCGACCCGGTACGTGGCGTGCGCAGGCCGGGGTCAGCTGCTGACTAGAAGAGGCGGTGTGTGCGGGCGGAGGTTGGTGTACGGGCTTTCTGGTGTGGCTGCGTGCGATTGGCATGATGTTCGCCTTGTCTGGCGTGCCCGTGACCCGGGAATTTGTGTTGTAGGTCATGGCGGGGGTAGGCTACGGGTAATTTAATCATGCTTGCCGGATTCGGGTTCTCACTGATCGGCCTGAGATGAAGGAGTCTAGATCATGCCGACGCTCGCGGAGATCATCACGTGGCGAAGTGGGCCGTTGCGGGACGCAAGTCGCGTGCTGCAGAGTGCCGCGAATCGGTATGGGGAAGTGGCGGAAGCCCTCGCTGGTTATGTTAACGATGACGAGACCTTTGTGGGTGTGACTGCGGATGCGGAAGCTGCATCGCGGCGGGCCTTGGTTGATGACATGGGTGATATGCAGCGGATTCTAGAGAAGGCTGCCAATGATTTCACTGCGGTGGCAGATGCGGTTGATGAGGTGGTAGAGGATGCGGAGGATGTTCGCCAGTATGTGAATGAGCTTCGTTCCAATGCCGAGATGACTGAGACGGATGTGCAGGCAATGTCTCAGAATGGCAGGGGACGTTGTAGTTCTAAGGGCGAGGCGATTATTACGGCGTTGCGGAATGTATATGCGGAGTTGGGCGGGTTGCAGGAGGCAGGGGAGAAGCCGAGCGCTGCGATACTCTCGCACGGTGTATCTGCTCCGAAGAAGGGGTGGACTGTTGAGGAGGTCAATGATTGGTGGACGTCGCTATCACGGGAGGAGCAGGAGACGATTATCACGAGTCATCCGGAGTGGATCGGCAACTTGAATGGGATCCCGGTTGATGACCGGCATGATGCGAATTGCAATCGGATCGACGGTCTCTTGGCGGAGGTGACTCCCCAGTTTGAAGCAAAGCAGCGGGAATTGGATCAATACTTGGATAGTGCTACTGATCCGGACCCGAACGTGTTGAGAACTCTTTCGCTGGAAGTGGAGCATCTACGGGATAAGAAGGAGGGGCTGGAGGCGCTGCAGCAGGCGTTTGCAGATGATGATGGTGACCATAAGTTGGTGAGTTTGGATGCGACGTCGGGGGATCATTTGCGGGCGGTGGTGGCAATTGGTGATGTGGATCGGGCGGACCGCGTGATGGTACATACTCCGGGGATGACCTCAACGGTTAGGGGTACGTTGGCGACAGAGTCCGGCGAGTGGGGTAGTGGCGTGCAGGATGTGCAGAACGTCTTGGATGAAGGGTACAGACAGTTGGAACATGAGGGTCGTGATGAGCAGGTGGCGGGCGTGGTGTTTTTGGGGTATGACGCCCCGCAGTGGAGTGAGTTGCTGACGGGGAACTCGGTGGCTCTGAGTAACAGTGCGAAGGAGGGTGGTGCGAATCTAGCCGGGTTGCTGGAGGGGATTCAGGCCACGCATGAGGGAGACTTATTCATGGTGGCGTCGGGACATTCGTATGGGTCGACGGTCACGGGGTATGCACTGCGGCAGTCCACGGTTGCCGACGAGGTGATGGTGATGGGTTCACCAGGGATTACAACCACGCAGAACAAGGATCTGAATATGGTGCCCGGTCATGTCAATGTCGGCGAGGCGCACGGCTTTGACTTCGGTGGTGATGGCGATCTTGTGGCTGATCTGGGTCGGTTTGGTGGTGATCCGAGCGATTCGCGGGAGTTCAACAGGATTGGTACGGATGAGTGGACGAGTCCGGAGGGGGTGGAATACACGGATTCGAAGAAACATTCGCAGTATTACGGTGTGGGGCGGACTTCGACATATGACCAAGGGAGCGTGTTGATCGGGAATGGCGTGGTTGCCGGGGCGGAGGGGTGATGGTGCGGCGCCTGCGGTACCTTGTTGGCTCTCTTCTCGTGTTAGGAGCGTGTATGTCTGGGTGTGCTGATTTTTCGGAGCGGTATTACGGGCGGACGGATGAGTATTTGCCTGCTCGGGAAGTGCCCTATAGCGAGGCGCGGCGGGAAGCGATCCTGTTGCTCTTAGAGTTGCAGCAGACGCTGACGGACGAGTTCGACGTGGGGGAGTGGACCCCACCTTCCTTAGGCGGGCGACGTCAGGTGGGGAGGTCGGATTCGGGGTGTCCGGCGGGGACTGTGCGGGAGACGTGGTCGTTGGCGACGGCGGGGCCGCTGACGGAGGAGACGTGGCCGCAGGCCGTGGACCGGTTCACCGAGATCCTCACTCCGCTAGGGTTCGGCAAACCGATTGACATCGCGGTGGCGAAAGACACTCCCAATGTTCTTTTTGTGAATGAAGAAACTGGTGTCCAGGTGGACTTTGGCTACAACAAAGCGACTGCGGTCAGGGTGACAACTGGCTGTGTGCGCGGTAAGTGGTCGCAGGACTGGCCCGCGGGTACCGAGGTGATCCCAGAGGAGCTGCGCACCACGGGCCGGGCCATCCACAGTGGTGAACCGGAAGAATGGGCACCGTATGTTGTGCCGACCGAAGACACGGAATGAGATCCCATGCATTCCGCACCGTTGTCTCACGTTGCGCCCATGGCCGTGGTGCTGGGCGTGTGGTCTGCCATGCATACCCCTGGCGTAGTAGCAGGTGCTGAGCAATGACTGTGCAGTGTGCTCTTCTCCGGTCCAGTGGTGCGGGGCGGCATCGGTGTCGTGGTGTGGTCATCGTCTGTCTGGTGGCTGGTTCCCTGCTCGCGGCGTGTGCTGATTTTTCGGAGCGGTATTACGGGCGGACGGATGAGTATTTGCCCGCGCGCGAGGTGCCGTATGCGGAGGCGCGGCGGGAAGCGATTCTGCTGTTGATGCGTTTGCAGCAGACGTTGAGCGATGAGTTCGGCGTGGGGGAATGGGCACCGCCACCGTTGGGGGGCGTCTCGCAGGTTGATACGTCGGATTCGGGGTGTCCGGCGGGGACGGTCCGGGAACGTTGGGCCTTGGCGACGGCGGGCCCGCTCACGGGGAGACGTGGCCGCAGGCGGTGGACCGGTTTGCGGAGATCCTCACGCCGTTGGGGTTTGGTGGTCCGGTGGACACGACGGTGCGGGCGGAGGATCGTACGGTGGTGTTTTTTAATGAGGAGACGGGCGAACAAGTGGAGCTGGGGTCGTATAAGCGGACTTTGGCGATGGTGAGTACGGGGTGTGTGCATGGTGAGTGGTCGCAGGATTGGCCGGAGGGTACCGAGGTGATCCCGGATGAGTTGCGGACCACGGGTCGGGCGATCCGCAGTGGGGAACCGGAAGAGTGGGCACCCTACAGTCCGCCGAGCGACGGGGGTGGGGACTGATGGTTGGGGCTTCGTCGGGCCGTGGAGCTGTGGATTCTGCGTTGAGGGTCTTGGATGCCCTGCAGGGAGTTCCGGGCGAGGCGCACGGCTTTGACTTCGGTGGTGATGGCGATCTTGTGGCTGATCTGGGTCGGTTTGGTGGTGATCCGAGCGATTCGCGGGAGTTCAACAGGATTGGTACGGATGAGTGGACGAGTCCGGAGGGTGTGGAGTATACGGACTCGAAGGGTCATTCGCAGTATTACGGTGCGGGGCGGACCTCGGTCCATGATCAGGCGAGTGTGTTGATCGGGAATGGTGTGGTTGCCGGGGCGGAGGGATGATGGTGCGGCGTCTGCGGTACCTTGTTGGTTGTTTTCTACTGTTAGGAGCTTGTGTGGCTGGTTGTTCTGATTTTTCGGAGCGGTATTACGGGCGGACGGATGAGTATTTGCCTGCTCGGGAGGTGCCCTATAGCGAGGCGCGGCGGGAGGCGATCCTGCTGTTGATGCGTCTGCAGCAGGCACTGTCGGATGAGTTTGGTGTCGGTCAGTGGCGGCCGGCACCGTTGGGAGGAGGCTCGCAGGTTTTGACGTCGGATTCGGGGTGTCCGGCGGGGACTGTGCGGGAGGAGTGGCTGTTGGGGACGGCGGGGCCGCTGACGGAGGAGACGTGGCCGCAGGCGGTGGACCGGTTTGCGGGGATCCTCACGCCGTTGGGGTTTGGTGGTCCGGTGGATACGACGGTGCGGGCGGAGGATCGTACGGTGGTGTTTTTCAATGAGGAGACGGGCGAACAAGTGGAGCTGGGGTCGTATAAGCGGGCTCTGGTGGTGGTCAGTACGGGGTGTGTGCGTGGTGAGTGGTCGCAGGATTGGCCGCAGGGCACCGAGGTGATCCCGGAAGAGCTGCGCACCACGGGCCGGGCCATCCACAGTGGTGAACCGGAAGAATGGGCGCCCTACAGTCCTCCGAGTGACGGGGGTGAGGACTGATGGTCGGAGTGTCCTCATATTCCGGAATCCGGTTTGCTGTGCAGAAAGCTATGCCATGCTGCGCGGCGCCTCTGGGCTTCAACCGGTGGTTGTGGCACGGCGTGGGCGCTTCTCGTACCGGTGAGGGCTGAGTGATCAGTATGCAGCGTGGTTCTATCCGGGCTTGTGGCAGGGCGCGGCGTCGGCGTGGTGTGATCATTGTCTGCCTGTTAGTTAGCGCTTTGCTTGCGGCGTGTTCTGATTTTTCGGAGCGGTATTACGGGCGGACGGATGAGTATTTGCCCGCGCGCGAGGTGCCCTATAGCGAGGCGCGGCGGGAAGCGATCCTGTTGCTCTTAGAGTTGCAGCAGACGCTGACGGACGAGTTCGACGTGGGGGAGTGGACGCCACCACCCCTGGGAGGAGGCGAACAGGTGGGGAGGTCGGATTCGGGGTGTCCGGCGGGGACGGTGCGGGAGACGTGGTCGTTGGCGACGGCGGGGCCGCTGACGGAGGAGACGTGGCCGCAGGCCGTGGACCGGTTCACGGAGATCCTCACCCCGTTGGGGTTTGGTGCGCCATCGGATGGGACAGTGGCGAAAGACACTCCCAATGTTTTCTTCTTTAACGAGGATACGGGTGTTCTGATTCGTTTTGGGTATAACAAGGCGACTGCGGTGATGGTGACGACTGGCTGTGTGCGCGGTAAGTGGTCGCAGGACTGGCCCGCGGGTACCGAGGTGATCCCGGAAGAGCTGCGCACCACGGGCCGGGCCATCCACAGTGGTGAGCCGGAAGAATGGGCGCCTTACACTCCGCCAGCAAAGGAAGAGGAAGGAGGTGAAGAGCGATGAGTGATTTGACTGCGGACCCGGAAAAACTGCGAAACCGAGCGGATGACGTTGACGAGCATGCGCAGAATATCGGTGAAGTGGCGGGTGCTTCGGAGATTGATGCTTCGGCTTCTGCTCTACCGAGCGAGTCGTTGTCGGATGAGGCGGTGGCAGCATCGGACGCATTCACGGCAGGCAAGAAAGCAAGTGTTCGCCGCCTAGAGGAATTGGCGTCTGGGTTACGGGGAACTGCGCAGGACTTCGAGGACACCGACCAACAGGTCAGCGCGTCCTTAGCCGACCTGGCCTACGGGGGCGACTCACTCCTCTAGTTTCTACGCATAGCGCCTCGGTACGCACTCATAGCACCTCAGGCCGAATTACTCCCGATGGCGAGGACTGGCGATTATGAGGTTGTTGTACCTGGATTTCTCCGTTGAGCAGCGCGCATAATCGTTCGGGGCAAATGGGCATGTGGAGTGACCTTGCATACGAAGGCCGCGACAGCATCCCGAACCGCATCAGATCAACGGTTAGCGTATGAGTAGTTCGAGTAGTTCGAGTAGTTCGCGCGGTGCGCGCCGCGCGAGTTTGTACTCAGCGAGTGTGGGACCGGGCGGGACGGAAAGCTGGCGCAGGCTGAGGGGACGGTCTGTGCTAAGCGCGCATGGGGCCGAGGCTGCGCTGCTCCGGGGATGCGGCAGGGTGAGGTTTGAGTTAGGCATGCAAGGGCGGAGAATCGCGTGAGACGCGAGACCTGAAACACATAGGCGGAACGCCCGAGGGGGAGGGCTCGGGCGTTCCGATTATTGGAGGCAACGATGCGAATTGTCTGTGATTTCTCTTTGCTGCGCTCAGCCAATTCGGTTCTAATCATTGCGACGGCGCTGGGCGGCCAGCACATGCCGCTCCAAGGGTTCGCAGGCGGCCAAGGCCAGCAGTGTCAACCCGATTCCCGCCAATGTAACTATGGCAAGGCGAATGATCCCGGCCGGTTCCACGCCCTCCGTCGCCGCGAGACTGCCAAGAGCGACTCCCAAAACGCCCGTCACGACCGTCGCGAGGAACAAAGGCCGAACCACCTGGTTGAAGCGCGTCATGCCGAACATGCGAGTCGGGAAACCCGTTTGCGCCAAGGCATGCGTCTCCGGTGCCCGGTCGAACACTGACGAAGACTGGTTCATCAGCGTTGACAGAGCCGTGACCGCGAAACCGAACCCAATCGTGATGTACACGCCCGTTACCACGTCGGTAAAGAACCAGTCGTCGGGTCCGGAGCTCTCGCCGATAACACTGACGAATCCGGCAATGAAACTGAGGAGCGCCAAGGCGCCAACAGCCCGCCAGGCGGCGCGCGGATCATCCAGGATACGACGCATGGCCAACAGGGTGGATGCCGAACGGGTCTTCGTAGCCGGGCGAGCAAGTAACTGTAATACCCACGGACCCACAACGTACACGCTTCCAATCATTACCGAGGTTATTACCGCGACGGTCACCAAGTAATCACCATCGGACATCTGTGGATGCAACTGTGCCCAGGCGATGAAGGCGGCGATAACAACCACGAACAGAATCGGGCGCCAGTGGCGTAGAGCCGGACTCGCCTCCCGCCGCGCCACCCAAGCGGGGAGATCCGTACGCGGCTGAGGCCGACGACCGTGGACGCCAGCGTGATGAGGAGCAGTCCGGCCAGGATGATGGCGAGCAGCCACACTGGGAGCAACATTTGGTGGGCATTGATCGGTGTCTTGAGGAAAGAGATGTTATGCCAGAGCGGCAACGTTAGGAAGTACGCGAAGGTGCCAATGGTTGCGCCAACAACCCACTGTACAAGGGTTTCCACTACGGTAATTGCCACGGTTTGCCCGCTGGTAACGCCAATGAGGCGCAGGGAGGCGAGTCGTTCAGAACGGCCGCGTGCACCGAGTCGCGCTGCTGATGCGCCAAGTGTCGCAATCGGAATAACAAGCAGCGCGCCTGCAAAGAGGGCCAACACGTAGTAACTGGGAGCGTATCGCTCCACCATCTCGCCCATATTGCGGAACTGTTCGGGATGATCATTCCAACTCTTGAACATCCAGATGCCGCCCGCCAGGGTGAGGGCCATCAGCGTAGAAAGCATGAAGGAGAGAACGGCCAGCACGTCTAGCAAGGCGTCGCCGGTACGGGTACGCAGGCGGGCCGCAGTCAAATGTGGCGTGAGATGCAAGACCTGGTTCATCGCACACCTTCATTCCGGTAGTTGGCCTGATCCTGGTAAACTCCGTCCATCGAGGCGGCGTAGGCAGGAGTAGACGAGTTGGGATAATAGACCGGCGGCTGTTGCGGCTGCTCATCGGCGGCGGAATCCGCGTGGATGCGACCGTCACGAATCTCGACCAAGCGCTCGCACCAGGCCGCCACCTGCGTATCGTGAGTGACGACGACGAGCGTTGTGCCGGCCATACGGGCCGTTGCCGTGAGGATCTGCATCACCTCATGCCCCGTCGCCTGATCGAGGGCACCGGTCGGTTCGTCGGCGAAGACGACTGCGGGTGAACCGGCCAGCGCTCGGGCGATAGCAACTCTCTGCGCTTGCCCACCGGACATTTCGCCCGGGCGACGACGTGCCTCGGCGGCCAGTCCGAGCCGGGTGAGCCAGTCGTCGGCTGTTTTCAAAGCCTGGCGGCGTGAGCTACCCTTAAGCAGCAGTGGCAGAGCCACATTCTCGTGTGCGGGCAGTTCAGGGATGAGCTGCCCGTCCTGGAAGACGAAGCCGAAGTCGGTCAGGCGAAGGTGGGACCGAGCAGCGTCGGACAAACCGGAAACCGAGGAATGCCCGAGCATTACTTCGCCCGACGTGGGCGGCAGGATGCCGGAGAGGCAGTGTAGTAGGGTCGACTTACCGGAACCGGAGGGGCCCATGATGGCGACCGTTTGCCCAGCCGGGATGGTGATGTCCACACCGGCGAGAGCATGAACGGAGCCGAAGTTCTTTGTCAGCGCGCGCCCCGTAAGAGCGCGGTCAGTGCGATGTGTTTTCTTCATGTCTCTATTCCATCCGCTAGTGGGCGGTTATCCCAGAGGGTTGCCTATCGTTCCATGGTAGAGCCAGCTCTACTCTTGTGGTGGAGTGAGATTCGCATGTGGTGCGCGCGGTTAGGATAGGCATATGCGAGAACGCGGTGGGGATCCGGGCATAAGCGGGAGTGGCCGCCTGCTGTGGCGAATGGCCGGAGTGGTCCTGGTGCTGACCTGCGTTGTCGGGATGGGCGGTTTAGGACTTCTCAACCTTATGTATGCGGCACCGTTGCGCACGCCGAGTTTCTTGGTGTATCTCGCATTTTTCTCGTGGATCGCGGCGATGTGGTGGAGTTTGGCTCGTTTCCGGAGGACTGTCCGCAAAAGGACTGCGGAAATCGAGGACACGAGCGGCCCGTTAAGCCCCAGCGCGGTAGCGGAACTGACGGAGTCCCGCCGCGAGATTGTCGCGGCCTTTGAGATTGAACGTCGTCGTATTGAACGCGATCTACACGACGGTGCCCAGCAGTATCTTGTGACTGCTTCGATGAATCTGGGCGAGGCGGATCTTGTGCTTGATAGTGCGGTGGTGGATGGTCGTGTGGTCCCGGAGAAGATGCGCGAGGTGCGGCGTTTGTTGAGCCGTGCACAGGACGATGCCGAGTCTGGGCTGCGCGCTCTGCGCAACACGGTGGCGGGAATCCATCCCAAGGTGCTCTCCGACCTTGGTTTGGAAGCGGCAGTGCGCAACCTGGCCGGCGACAGTGCTATGGACGTCGTCGTTCGGGTGCCGCATCCGCTGCCTACCATTCCCGAAGGAGTCGTCGCCGCCGGGTATTTCTTCGTCGCGGAGGCACTGACGAATGCCTCCAAGTACGCTCCCGAGGCGCATGTGTCGATCGTGTTGGTTGCCGACGACGACCTGCACCTCAGCGTGCTCGACGACGGCCCGGGCGGCGTCGTTATTCGCCCCGATCATGGACTGGCAGGGATGCGGGAGCGGCTGGCGGCATTCGGAGGCTCGCTGCAGGTCAGTAGTCCGGAGGGCGGGCCGACGGTTTTAATCGCGCGTATTCCCCTGCTGCTGCGCAATGGTGAGTTTGGTGTTAGTCCATCGGTGGTTGGGACTCTCCAGAATGAGGACGCGGAGCAGAAACCGGAGACCGTTTCGGCTCCACAGAGTAAGGATAGCTTGAGCGAGCACCATGACGCGGACAAGCGGGACTCGGACCGGAAAGTACCAGACACTTCATCGGGGCGGATGCCATTTGCATCACCACCGGCACCGTCCCAGGCGATTCAGGAGGACAAGCAGTGAAACTTATTGTCGCCGACGATTCGGCCCTCTTCCGGGAAGGCCTGGTTGGATTGATGGAGCGGCAGGGGCATGAGATTGTTGCACAGGCCGCAACGGCTCCCGAGTTGCTCGCCATGGCACAGAGCGACGAGGCCGACGTGGTTGTAACCGATGTGCGTATGCCGCCGGGAATGTCCGACGACGGTCTGCGGGCCGCTGTGCAGCTGCGCGAGTCGCGCCCCGACATGGGCATCATGGTGCTCTCGCAATACGTTGCTCCGGCGTATGCGACACGGCTCTTCGACCCGAGTGCTCCCAGCGTGGGCACTGGCGGCTTGGGATACCTCCTCAAGGATCGAGTTGCCCGCGTGGCCGACTTCATCCGTTCCTTGGCCGTGGTGGCGGCGGGTGGCGTCGTCGTCGATCCAGAGGTTGCAACTTCGCTGGTGCATGGGAAAACGTCGCGGCTGGACGCGCTGACTGCGCGGGAAATCGAAGTGTTGGAGCTTATGGCGCAAGGGCTTTCCAACCAGCAGATCTGCGACAAGCTGTACCTCTCGTCTGCGGCGGTATCCAAACACGTTGCTGCCGTATTTGCCAAACTGGGCATGGCTCCCGGGAGGAGAATCGCCGCGTGCGTGCGGTCCTCGCCTATCTCACCGAGACGGCGGGGCGGTGACGCTAGGGTGGCAATTGATGCATACTGTCAGGTTATGTGGTAACGTAGCGGAGCAATTGTAGTAGAGGGTGGGGTCAAGTGCCCCGAGCCTTCGCATACGACCACAAGAAAGTTGCGTGATGAAAGAGTTTCTTCAGTCCAAGTATGTCCGTTATGCCGGGTACGGTGTGCTGGCTGCGGCTGCCGCCATTTCTTTGGCGACGCAGGATTGGTGGAAGGCGGCCATAGCGGGGGTTCTTCTAGTCTTATTCTGGTGGTCTGATAGAGGGATACAGTCTGAAGAGGATGCTGGAGCGAAGGAATAAGCGGAACGTTTCTCTCCGGCATGGAGTTCGGCACCTGCCTCGTGGCTAGGCTCTCCACCGACTAGGTCTTTACTGATCGCAAGTGGTGAACGTGGCGCCGATGCCTACCTTCGCTGGTCCGGTCTGTTTCTCGCGACGCGTGGCGACTACGGCGCTCGCTCCTACGGCCCTTACGGCTGCCATACTCGCTGTTATTCAGATCCTGCCTGCAGAATTCTCCGGGTTTTTCATCAACCTCCAGGTTATTCGCGGAGAACTGGGGAAAACCCGGAGAATATGGCGAGGTTGGCGGGTGGAGGCGTGGATAGGTCGTCGGTGGTAGCAGCGCGAGACGTCAGTTGCGCGTGACAGACACTGGAGAATACAGATAGATGGGCGACTGACGGCGGTTCAAGGAACATCACTCCGGCAACGCATCCTGTAACGCAGTGCCAATCCAGTACGCTGAAGAGCGATGCGAGTGATTCTTTTCGACCTCTACGGACTGTTCGTTGTGCCGTCCGAGCCGTTGGAGACAGTGTCTGGTCCTTCCGGCTGGGAACCGGAGTTGTTCTGGCGGCATTGGATGGGGCCGCTGCGCCATGTATACAATGCCGGGCTCGTTTCCGACGCCGAATTCGGAGCGATGGTCGAAGAGGCTGCGGGCCGAGAGCTTGCCGATTTGGAGGCGGTGGTGGCGGCGGATGTCGCACTATGCCACACATACGACAACGCACTTATTGCCTTTGTGCAGGAACTGCATGCGCGGGGCGTGCGAACCGGCCTCCTCTCGAATATCACCGCTGCGGAAGCGGTTCGCCAGCGGGAGCTTTCGCCGTGGTTTGAGCTTTTCGACCCGCTGTGCTTATCGTGTGATATTCATGCGGCCAAACCGGAACCCGAAGCCTTTCACATCGCGCTGAGTGGATTTGGCACGGAGATGGATCCTGCCGATGTGCTTTTCTTGGACGACACCGTTGAAAACCTGGAAACGGCCCATCGGCTCGGATTCGCCACGCACCACTATCTGGATGTCACCGGTGCCCGCAACGCCATCGAGCAGCATCTGCTCGGCCAACGGGTATGTTTTGAAACGGCGCGATGACTGTTCCCACACGGGACTTGTCCCGTAGACTCTATGCCAGGCAGATGGCCGCATCCATGCTGCTCAATGACAGAGCAGGGTGAGTTTACGCGGCGAAGACGATGAAAGGAAACAGATGCGCGTCTTACTATTCGACTTATTTGGACTCTTTCTGCGCAACCAGACCCCGGAATCTTTCGGTCGGATCGCCTCCGTCGCCGGAGTCACACCCGAAGAACTAGAGCCCGTCTACCGCGGTGAGAACCGCCATCAGTACGACGCCGGCATATACCGAGCCGAACAGTACTGGAAGGTCGTGGGCGACGAGTTGGGTGTGAGTATCCCCTGGCAGGAAGCGCAAATGGCCGATATGGACTCGTGGAGTGTACCCGACGACGACATGATCGCGTTTGCGCGCGAGTTGCGTCAGCGAGGCACAACGATGGCCCTTCTATCAAATATTCCCGATGACCTCGGCGCACGCATGCGTCGAGAGCACCCGTGGATTGCTGAGTGTTTCCACCCGGCGATCTTCTCCTTCGAGCATCTTATGGCCAAGCCCGAGGAACGAATCTTCAACTTCGCATTAGAAGGCCTGGCGGCGGAAGCGGGGACGGAACTTGTGCCGGCCGACGTGCTCTTTACAGATGACACGCTCGTGAATATTCAAGTGGCGCAAAGCCTCGGCTTCAAGACCCACCATTTTCAGGGGCTTGATGGTCTGCGGCCAGTGGTGGAAGAACACCTGGCCGGGTAGCACCCATTCTTTGCAGCGACGACGCACGTGAGCACTTCTTTTTCCGACCTATTCGACTCCCCGCTGCCCGTGGCGTCGTACCTGGGTACCATTCGGCAGCACTTGGATGTGCCGGGGCGAGATTCGGATGTGCCGCTGCGGCAAGAGGACCCGAGGACGCTTCGCGCCGATCTAACAGATGCGGGTGGGAAGGCGACGGAACTGTCTGAATCCTGCTCCGCTACCGCGATGGCGATTGGCGTGCATCCCAGCCGTACGCTTGTTATCCAAGCCCCGCCCGGTACCGGAAAGACCACACTGATCCCGCCGCTTCTTGCTCACCACCTGCAACATGCGCCCGCAACTCGCGTTATTGTCACCCAGCCGCGGCGGGTGGCGGCACGAGCGGCCGCGCAGCGTATCGCCGCATTGTTGGGGGAGGAAGTCGGCGAACGTGTTGGCTACACGATCCGGGGCGAATCCAAACGCAACCGACATACCGTCATCGAGATGGTTACGCCGGGTGTGCTTCTACGCCGCCTGCAGCGAGACCCCGAATTGCAGGGTGTCGGCGCGGTGATTCTCGATGAGGTGCATGAGCGGCAACTCGACTCGGATCTGGCGCTCGCGTTCTGCCGGGATGTGCAAGGAGCTTTGCGTGAGGACCTTCTGCTGATCGCTATGTCCGCCACCGCGGACACGGCCCGATGTGCCGATGTGTTGGATGCCGAGGTCGTGGGCATTCCAAGTGAAGGGTACCCGGTTGACACGCGCTGGGCGGCTCCCACGCCTACGGCCTCCCCGCTTGGACCCCTTGCAGGCGAGGCCATGGGTGTACGCAACGAGTTTCTCACGCATGCGGCGCAAACTGTTCGCCGGGCATTACGTGAGGTGTCTGAGGGCGACGTGCTTGCTTTTCTGCCGGGAGTGCGGGAAGTTAACGAGGTCGCGGAACAACTGAATGGCTGTGGAGCGCAGGTGTTGCGTTTGCACGGCTCCCTTCCGGCAACGGAGCAGGATCGGGTGATTCGCGGCAACGGTAGCGCTGGCGAGTACCCGGCCGATCATGCGCGCCGCGTCGTCGTCACGACGGCAGTAGCGGAGTCGTCACTGACTGTTCCGGCGTGCGGGTGGTGGTTGATGCCGGCCTGTCGCGTGAACCGCGGCTGGATTATGCCCGCGGTGTGGGTGGCCTAGTGACCGTGCGCGAGTCACGCGCCAGTGCCATGCAGCGTGCTGGGCGTGCGGGACGCGAAGCGCCCGGGTCGTCTATCGATGTATGGACCAGGCGACGTGGGCGCGCCTGCTTGAGCAGTCGGCACCGGAAATACGAACGGCCGATCTGAGTGACTTTGCACTGCAGACCGCCTGCTGGGGCGCGCCTGGTGGGAGGGGCCTTGCGCTGCTGGATGAGCCGCCTGCGGCAGCGCTGGAAGCGGCGACCAGGCATTTGGAGACCTTGGGCGCATTGGTGGACGGGCGAGCGACTTCGCTCGGGCGGCGCCTGGCTGAATTACCGGTTGAGCCCCGGATAGGAAGGGCATTGCTCGAAGCCACCGAGCATATCGGCGTTACTACAGCGGCGGAGATCTGCGCCCTGTTGAGTGAGGAGCTTCGACTTCCCGGAGCCGATGTGACACGCGAATGGCGGCGCGCGACGCGCGGGAATTCCTGGCGGGCACAGGCGCGGCGGCTGGAGCGACTTGCGGCATCCCACCTTGAGATGGGTGCGCAGCATGCGGAAGGGCGTGTAGCCTGCGACGATGACGTCGCCGACGAGCGGCCTTCCGCCGCAAGTGGTCGAATAGCGGATGGTGGGCCTGACGGCGCTGGCGATGCACAATCTGCTATCGGGAATGCTCGAAAGATGGACGGTGCCCCCGACGACGCTCACAGCGCACGGGCCCAGCTGGTGGCTGGAGGGCAGCGGCACGACGTCGAGGCCTTCGGCGGGGACCTGAATCTGAGTAGTGAGCGTGCCGAGGGATATTGGGCCCTGGTGATTAGCCTCGCCTACCCCGAAAGAGTGGCCCGCTTGCGCGAGTCCACGCCCGGAGCGCGTGGTCCCAGTCCTTCCGGGCAGGGCGCCACACGCACGGCCGGGCGACGTTACCTACTGGCCAACGGAGTGGGAGCTATTCTCCCGGAGGGATCGCCGCTGACCGGAGAACCCTGGTTGGCCATCGCCCACCTCGAACGCCCGCAGGGGCGTGCCGATGCGCGTATCCGCTCCGCCGTGCCGATTGGCGAAGCGGAGGCGATTGACGCCGCCCGGGCATTGCTGGTGGAGAGCGACGACGTCGTCGTGCGGCGAAACCGGCTCCGGGCCCGGCATACCCGGCACCTGGGAGCCATCGAATTAACCGCCATCGAAAGTGATGTGGCGGACCCGAGGCATGCCCGTTCCTTTCTAACTGCCGCGATTGCTTGCGGGGACATCGCCCCGCAATGGTCGCGAGCGGCACGTGAGTTGCAGCGACGCCTGGCCTTTCTCCACGAAGTAATGGGCGTTCCGTGGCCCGACGTTGACGACCACGTATTGCTCGATGCCAGCGAGAGCTGGCTGGCACCAGAAATAGAAGCTGCTGCACGCCATGGCGCAGTGCCGATGGTTGGTGTAGACCAGCTGCGGCGAATCCTCCCATGGCCGGAGGCGGCGCGTTTGGAGGACCTGGCGCCTGAAAAGGTGAAGGTGGCAGGCGGTGCCGAGCTCCGAATTGACTATTCGGACGACCGTCCGCGAATTCGCCTCCGGGTGCAGGAGGCCTTTGGTTGGGTGGAAACGCCGCGAGTTGCAGATGATCGAGTCGCAGTAACAGTGGAGTTGCTTTCGCCGGCGGGACGGACGGTGGCCGTCACCGACGATCTGGGCAGTTTTTGGCGCGGCCCCTACGCGCAGGTCCGAGCGGAGATGCGTGGGCGCTATCCGCGGCATTCATGGCCTGAGGATCCCCTGCATGCCGAGCCTGCCCGGCATGTGCGGCGTGCTCGGCATCGTTGATCTGCTAAGCGAAGGGGACCGGCGCATGCCGGGGCGAGTTCCACGTACCGCGAAGACCTTCCGGGTTGACGCGGGACTCCTCAGGGGTCGACCCGTCGCTTCGCGGCACGTGGACGGGATTTGCTGACAGTGGTCCCGGAGCATAAGGACCCTGTGCCAATATCCCCGCACACTCGAAATATCAGGAGATGGACGTGCACTATCTCGGAAGGCTCTGCCCGTGTGGAAGCAACGCGCGGGGTTGAGGCCGCCGAGGGTGATGTACGCGGGAATCTTGACTCGCGTGGAAGCGTCCGAAGAAAGTACGAGTGGCTCGCGGGCTCTTACTCTTCCGCTTCCTGCGCTTCCTTTCTTCTGCCGTAGCGGCGGTGGAACTTTTCCACCTGTCCTGCGGAGTCGACGATCCGCGCTTTCCCAGTGTAGAAGGGGTGGGAGGCGGAGGAGATCTCCACATCAATAACCGGATATTCGCGGCCGTCTTCCCAGACGATGGTCTTGTCGGACGTGGCCGTTGATCGTGTCAGGAATGCAGAATTCGCGGCGCGGTCGCGGAAAACGACGTAGTCGTAGTGGGGATGAATGCCGGGTTTCATTAGCGGACCTCCTTGAAGTCGACATGCCGACGAATGATGGGATCGTATTTGCGTAACACGAGCCGATCAGGGGTGTTGCGGCGGTTCTTGCGCGTCGTATAGGTGAAGCCCGTGCCGGCGGTGGACTGGAGGCGAATAACCGGACGCAGGTCGCGTGATGTTGCCATGATCCTCTTTTCTTGTATTCGTGATGGAGACTTGTGCCCACGGGTCTCTTATGTTCGTGGCGGAAACCCGTGCCTGGGACTGGGAACGGGAGCTAGAACTTCTCGCCGCGTGCGCGCATATCGGCAACCACCGCCTCAATACCGAGGCGGTCGATGGTCTTGATCCCCTTGACGGATACGTAAATTGTGATCTTGCGCCCAAGCGAGGGAACCCAGTACGTCTTCTTCTGAATATTGGGGTCCCATCGGCGATGGGTGCGATGGTGGGAATGTGAGACGGACATCCCAAACCCGGGTTCGCGCCCGGTGACCTGACAACGACGCATTAGCCCTGCCTTCCTTTGAAACGGGGATTTTTCCGGTTGATAACGTAGACCCGACCACGACGGCGAACCACCTGTGAACCGGGCTGGTTCTTGAGGCTTTTCAGCGAAGCTCTGACCTTCACACGCAACTCCTTAGTGATAATCATTCTCATGTAGTGTAGCCTGTCGGTATGAAGGCTGGCGAATTGGAGATAATTCCCGTACTAGGCATGGAGCCGTCATCGCGGAAGAATGCGGCACGGAGGATTGCTGCGGACCACGATGCCATAGTGGTGTCAATCCACCTCGGCGAAGGACGCCCGAGTGATGATGTGTTGCGTGAGGCAGTTGATGGCCTGTTGGAGGCGGGAGCACATCGCGCAGTCCTGGAAATGGGTGAAGAAGTGTTGACCACCGAGGTGATCGGAGCCTTCACTCAACTCCCGCAGGCGTATATCGCCGCAGTGGTGGCCGTCGTCGATCCGGATGATGCAGTCCGCGATCTCACGGGGGAGGACTACCTTGTCCGCTTACACGACGACGGCGTCGGCTCCTTCCAAGTGCCGCGTGCTGTTCTTTTGACGTCGCAACTGGAATACGCTACGACTCTTATCCTCTCCGATGATGGCCGAGCGCGGTGTGTGCGGTTCAGCCGCACCGATGTGGCATCTTTTGCCATGGCCCTCGGGCCCAGTGCCCAGATTGTGGAGTGGAATGGGCGCGATGCCCTTCCCGCACCGAGACCCGTGCAAGATCTATTCCGCACCACGCCCGGGTGGCTTCGTGTGCTTAATCACGGCTCGTCTGATGGTGTGGGTTACCGAAAACGTGGTGGAGTTCGCGTGCCGGGGAGCCCGGGTGGCGGACGTAGTGCCGGGTTGACTGGATCGGGCCAGGGCGAGGTGACGGTTGCGAAGGGGCCGAGTGGTTCCATCCGCTCTCCTCGGGCGGGCCAGGCACGCAGCGCAAACCGGGTGGGTGGTGTGCTGCCTGCGTGCGCGCCGATGTGGGCCGGGAGCCGCACGCGCGCCTTTCATTACCGGCGCGAGCGGCCATTTCACCCGGGACGCCTTTTGCAGTGTCTTGAAGAAGGTGCCGACTGGGCACCGCTTTTGCGAGTAGCAGGTTTCACACGCATCGCGTCACGCCCGGGCATTCTATCCCTCTGGGAGCAAACGGGTGTCACAATCTCCGTCGACCCGTACGAAGTTGATTGGTGGGCGGATCGCCAAACAGCGGCGGAATATGGCATCGCGAATGCGTATGAATTCGCTATCGGGGCCCAAGTGGGGGGTGATACTGACTCGCTGGGATATGGTCCCGTGGAGCGTTGGCGGGTGGATATTGGACCATTGCCTGATATTGGCGAGGCAGTGCTGGGGCAGGATATCGTCGCCATTGGAGTGGACCTGGATGCGGTACGTCTGGAACGTGAACTCGATGCCTGCCTTTTGACTAACGAGGAGTTTCTCGACGGCGTGTGGGCGTGGATGACGTATGAGGACGCCTTTCCAGAATGATAGGGGCCATCGGCAGGCGTTCGAGTCAAGGCGGTAACTCCTTCCGAGCGCGATCTGCGTGACTCGCAGACGTGTGTGCACCCACCCGTCGCGGGGTCGGAGCGTAAATTCCAGCCCGGGTGGCGTGCGGACGTGTGTGCGGACTCGACGCCGACACCGCAAGCGCAGACATCCAGCCCGCGTGGCGTGCAGACGTGTGGGAAGATATGAGAATGCGGCCCACATTCCGTGAGATTTACACCCAACTGCTCAGCCGAGTCGATGCGGGCCGTTGGTGGCCGGCAGCGACGCGTTTCGAAATGATGATCGGCGCTGTTCTTGTACAGCACACGGCGTGGCGGAATGTCGAGTCTTCCTTGGAACTCTTGGACGCACGGGGACTGTTGGACGCGCGTGCCATATGCGACGCGGAGCAGGAGGAGATCATCGCGGCAATTCGCCCCTCCGGCTTCATGCGGGCGAAGTCGCGCACCTGCCGGGAGGTGGCGGAATGGACGCTCCGTCGGCAAGAGGCACCGATGCCGAATATGACGGGCGCGCAATCGCGAAGGACCGACCCGGAGGTGACTGAGTCGAGTGAAGGAGCTGCGAAGGGATTCGACTCTGAGGGAATCCACTTGCGGGGATTCGATTCGAAGAGGCTTGACCCGGAGCGTGCTCTCGCCGAAGCCGTTGCGGTGCTCAGCGATGAACAGTTACGTGATGAAC
Organism: Actinobaculum sp. 313; assembly: GCF_003073475.1. Classification (GTDB taxonomy): domain Bacteria; phylum Actinomycetota; class Actinomycetes; order Actinomycetales; family Actinomycetaceae; genus Asp313. The sequence goes on from NZ_CP029033.1 coordinate 193,849, forward strand.
TGCTGGCACTGGTCGGCGTCGGGCCGGAAACTGCGGATGTGATTGCGCTGTATGCCTTCCGTCGCCCCGCTTTCATCTGGGATAGCTACGCGCGCAGGATGCTTGCGGCACTGGGGTACGAGGTGCCGGACGGATACGAACGTGCGCGCGCGGAACTTGGACAATTTGTTGCGGGGGAGGGGTTCTCGGTCGAGGAGTTTGCTACCTTCCACGGTCTCATCGTCGAAGCGGGCAAACAGGCTCGTGCTGCGGGCGGGTGGGATAACTTCCTGTGATGGTTGCCTGATGAGATGAGTGCGCATGCCGGTTGGCCAGAGGTGCCCCAATGACTATTGGCGCCGTTATTCGCAATGCTGTGCATGTATTCCGCGAGACGTGGCTTCCACCTCGCCGAGGCGACCGAGGCTATGCGCAACTTGATGTATTCCGCGAGGCATGGCTCCCACAGGTGTTGTCCGGAAGAATATGTGCCGTTTCGACCCGAGCGCGTCGCTGGGGCTGGGGGCGCTGCGGTTGCGGGGAACAGAACCGTTCTGACCGGAATCAGGTCGCCCTTGCCAGGAGTAGGCGCTTTACCAGGAGGCGGCGTCCTGACCGGAGTGCACTTGCCGGACGGGAGTCAGTGCGCTGACCAGACAGGGCTAACAGCTCCGGGATGACTAGTGTCTTTGGTTGGTGCCAGCGGCCAGTGCTGTGGCGGGAGCAGTGATCAAAAACCTTTGGACTGTCTCCAACAGATGCAAAGTTCGGAGAACCGAACTATAGTATTCGCATGAGACGACAAACGAGAATGAGTATCATCCTGCTGGCGGGTGTTATGGGAATGCTCGCCGCATGTTCCGGCCAAGGCACAGCACAGGATGCAGAGAAGGCGAAACCTGTAGTTTTGACGACTTTCACCGTGCTCCAAGACATGGGAAAAGAGGTGGCTGGCGATCACCTCATCGTCGAATCGATAACCCAACCCGGTGAAGAGATTCACGACTTCCAGCCGAGTCCTGACGACATAAGACGGGGGCCGACGCCGACCTAATCCTCGCCAATGGACTGGGGTTGGAACGCTGGTTTGAGCGATTCACAGCTAACTCCGGTGCTAAAACGGTTGTCCTTTCGGAGGGGTTGCACCAATCCCGATTGCGGAGGGCGAGTACGAGGGTGAACCGAATCCGCATGCGTGGATGAGCCCCGAAGCAGCAAAGACTTACGTCGACAATATGGTAGAGGCATTCACGGAACTTGACCCGGAGCACGCTGCCGATTTCGAGGCTAACGGTGAGCGGTACAAGCAACAACTCGATTCTATCTCGACGGAACTGAAAGACGAATTGGCGCGGGTGCCAGAGGCGAGCCGTGCTCTCGTGACCTGCGAGGGAGCCTTCAGCTATCTCGCACGTGACGCGGGATTGACCGAACAGTACTTGTGGGCCGTTAACGCGGAAGGGGCATTGACCCCGCAACGTATCGCAGCGGTGCAGGATTTCGTGACGCGCAACAAGGTGCCGGCTGTGTTCTGTGAATCAACCGTGGAAGGGAAAATGGACCCCATCGTGGAAGCGACTGATGCGAAATACGGCGGCACGCTTTATGTGGACTCGCTAACCGAGGAGGGTGGTGACGCACCCACCTACCTCGATCTATTGCGATACGACGCCCGTACGATTACCGGCGCCTTGACGGGAGATGGAACCAAGAAGTGACATCTATCGACGCAGCGGCGCTTGTCGTTCAGAATCTCACGGTCCACTATGGTGCCGTCCAAGCGCTGACTGGAGTGGACTTCACCCTGGAACCGGGTCGGGTATGCGGTTTGGTAGGGATGAACGGATCCGGCAAGTCATCCTTGTTGACGGCCATTGCCGGGACAACCCGCTCGCAGGGTGAAATGACGGTGTACGGAGAACCGGTACGCCGGGCGCGCCGCCGTGGCATGATCGGATTTGTTCCGCAAGCCGACGGGGTAGATAAGGACTTCCCTGTGACCGTCGACGACGTCGTTCTTATGGGTCGTTACGGGCTGATGGGGATGACGCGACGCCCGCGGCAGGAGGATAAAGCCACTGTTGACGAAGCGCTGGCACGCGTTGAATTGACGGACCTGCGTGTCCGCCGGATAGGTGCACTGTCCGGCGGACAGCGCAAGCGCGTGTTTATCGCACGCGCCTTGGCACAAGGTGCCCGGCTGCTACTTCTGGATGAACCCTTTGCCGGAGTGGATAAACCCAGCGAACAGGCCATGATCCGGCTATTGCGTAGCCTTGCCGACGAAGGCGTGGCGATCCTCGTTGCCACTCATGATCTGGCTGGTCTGCCGGATCTATGCGATGAGACCCTACTTCTGCTACGCCGCGTGCTTTTCCACGGGCCCCCTGCCGATGCTCTGCGTCCAGAGACTCTCGGGCAGGCCTTTGGAATGGCGGCAATGGAGGGTGGTAATGCCTGATTTATGGACCTTATTCGGTCAAATGTGGGCCTACAACTTTATGGTTCGCGGTGTGGCGGTTACCCTCGTGACGGGTGTGGTCTGTGCTGTCATCAGTTGTTGGCTGGTCATGATCGGATGGTCGCTGATGGGGGATGCTCTTTCCCATGCGGTGCTTCCCGGCGTGGTCATTGCCTATCTAGTTGACATTCCTTTCTCGGTGGGGGCCATGGTGGCAGCGTTGGTCGTCGTCGGGCTGATATTCACAGTGCGGCACACCTCGCGTGTAAAACCTGATGTCAGTATGGGCGTTGTGTTCACGATGTTCTTCGCATTCGGGTTGGTGCTGGTATCAAAGAATCCATCGAATATTGACCTCAACCATGTGCTGTTTGGTGACCTGCTTGGGATCACGAACACCGACATGTACCAGGTGCTTGTGCTGGCACCGCTAGCACTGGTGATTCTGCTCCTCAGGAGACGCGACCTAACGGCTTACGCTTTCGACCCGGTTCATCTGGAGGCGATCGGGATCTCGACACGGGGAGTTGCCGCCACCTTGCTGGTCTGCCTTGTCCTAACCGTGGTGACGGCGATGCAGGCGGTAGGCGCGATTCTCATCGTCACGCTGCTCATCACTCCTGGCGCTACAGCGCTGCTGTTGACCGAGAGGTTTACGCGGATGCTAGTGGTCGCCCCGGTGCTGTCCGTGTTCACGTCGCTTACCGGAATCTATCTGTCCTATTGGTTTGACACGGCATCGGGTGCCACGGTGGTTGCCGTCGGTGGAGTTGTTTTCTTCCTGGTGTGGCTGGTGTCGCCGCGCGGTCTGCGTGGTTTCCTTTTCGCGCATCGCAAGGGTGAACCGTCCGAGGCAGTGGCGGAGGTTCGAGGATCAACGGCACGATGAGCTTGTGCGGGTGGTGTCAAGGCCGCGACGTCGCATCGACCCTCTGGGAACTGCGGCGCCCGGCACCTCCCGCTAGACGGTCTGCATGAAGAAAGCGGCAGGTGGAGCAGGTCCGCGACTTGAAGGGCGCCACAGTGGCCAAGTGTGCGACGAGTGTGATGGATGCTGCAGCAGGCATTCGTTCATCGATTCAGAGTTCACACCGAGCGCGTGCCGAATCCCTGGCGATAAAGTCGGGTGGCGTCGGTAATGTGCGGGTTCGCGCCAGGATGGCGTAGACGAGCACGAGGGCGATCAGGTAGGGCACTCCCACGTAGCGAACGACCGGCATCGTGGTGGGCAATACGATGAAGACGGCTATCGAGGCCACGATGACCAGCCAATTCACCAGTGGTGCACCCCGTAACCGGTGGGCAGCAGGAGTGAGTCCGGCCGCTTTCCTTTTGGCGCGGAACGCCAGATGCGTTGCCATGACGATGATCCATGTGAGCAGTACCCCGACCGTGGCGCAGCCGTAGAGGTACATGAATGCCGCATTGGGGCTGATCAAGGAGAGGATGGAGGCGATCACCATACCCAGCGTTGCAATGGCGACTGCTCCACGCGGTGCCCCACGAAGTGAGGTGTGGGAGGCGAACCGCGGCGCCATACGATCAAGTGCGAGCGAATGAATCATGCGGCTTGATGAATACAGGCACCCGTTGGCGGCCGATAGCGCGGCGACGATGAGGATCGCGTTCATGATGTCGGCGGCGGCTGGGATTCCAACCACGTCCAGTACCTGCACGAAAGGTGACTCGGTCACCTCACCCGAGGATGCAGCTGTGACCGTCCACGGCTGCAATGTCACCACAATGAAAAGGGCGAATATGTAGAAGAGCAGCAGGCGCCAAATCATGGTGCGCGCGGCTCGTGGCACGTCGCGCTCCGGGTGTTCCGACTCAGCGGCGCCGACGGAGACATTCTCAATGCCTCCGAAGGAGAAAACGGCCATACAGGCGGCGGTCAGCATGCCGGTGAAGCCGGTGGCGAAGAAACCGCCGTGCGCCGTGAGGTTGTGAAAGCCGACCGCCGGGCGCCCCGGAAGGCCTGTAAACAGCAGTACGGCTCCCAGCAAAATGAACACGACGATTGCGGTCACCTTAATCATGGAGAACCAGTACTCGCTTGCCCCGTAGAGGTGGACCGTGGCCAGGTTCAGTCCGACGATGAACAAAGAGCACAGGACGGTGCCAACCGCCAGTGGCAGGCCGGGAAACCAGAACTTCAGATATGTGGCGGTAGCAGCAACTTCGGCACCAACCGCTATGAGCATGGTGATGGCGAAATTCCAACGAGCGACGAATCCGCCGAAGCGACCCAGATATGAAGCCGCTGCGGCGCCGTGTCCACCGGGCACGGGATGTGTGGAGACGATCTCCGCCAGGGCCCAGACAACCGCAAGCGCCGCACTGCCCGCCAGCGCGTAAGAGAGCACCGTCGCAGGGCCTCCCAGGCTGATGGTGGATCCGGAACCGAGGAAGAGCCCGGTGCCAAGAGCTCCGGACAGCCCGATCATGGAAACCTGTGCGCTCGTCAGGCGGCGTGAGAGGTGTGTATGCGCCTCCGGCGCATGATGCCCACTGAACTGAGGGTGCTCACTGTTCTCTACGTGCTCGCCCGTCGGTTCATGTTCACTGGATTGGCTCATCGCGGCCCTTTCCCGGTTGTGCGTGATACGGTTCGTCCCTTCTGATAGAACCGCATGGCACATTCTAGTCAGCTGACGATATGCCTTCCGCACGTGACCGGAGTAGAAGGCCGAGGCGATGCCGTTCCCTCAGCCGTATGAATACATCTCATGCCTTGGCCGCTTCTGACTGCGGGCGCGGGGATGGGATGTATGTGTTGATGCGCTAGGGGTGAGCGCATTCCTTTCGGACGCCCGAGGTGGGAATATGTATGTGTTGTACACGCTGGCAGCGAGTTCTTTTTCGGCCATCAAAGCTTTTTGGTCCACCGAAGCGAGGAACTGTGCTGGTGCAAACGGCGCCCTGCCCGGCGTGTCCGGTTCCGCACATCGGAGTGGAGATCCTTACATGGCTGCCCGATCAAGGGTGACAGAGCCTTCGGACATGTCGCCGGATCGCAGGTGTAAGTCGGGGATGTGGCGCACGTGCAAGGCGGCGACAGTCCATCAGTGGGTGGAGGTTATCAGTAGGTGAGCACGGACTTGGGCAGTTGCGGTTGTACTATCGCCTCATGGTGATGGCGGTTTACAGGATCGCGGCGCCGGAACTAGGAGGTCTGGTGGCATGTTGTGGTGGAGGATGATGGCTCGAGGTGCTACGTGGTTCGAGTGCGCAATGCCGACCGAGCAGCGGCAGAACCGGTGGGCTGCTGCTACGGGGCGCCCTAGCCGGATGGCTTTGCGTGCAGTGGGTGCCTGTGCCACGGTCCTGCTTTTGTTATGCGGCTGTGGAGGTGAACCAGTGATATCGCCGACGACCCCGGCTGTAGAAGAGACAGGGGAAGGTACGGGAACAGGAAACAACGTGGTTTCCACCGGCGGCTCGGCAACGCCGACCACGCAGAGGCCACAGCACAATCGACAAAACCCCGCGGGCATACAGAAGCGAACTGATCCTCCCGAGACGGCAATTCCGTCGGTGAAAACCGACCCCATGGTTCCCCCGACGCCCACACCGAGTGTTGCACGTGAGTAGTGTATTCGCTGACATAGGTCGCTGGCGAACGCGGGAGTGCCCACCCGTGAGAAACGCAGCATCATGCCGAGCAGGAATAGGTGTGTGCCAGTGTCCACCGTTCGTTGCGAGACACGAGAGAGCGTCGACGTCGTCGTCGGTAGACTTATGGCCGTGCCAACAGCTACGGCCGAGGAACAAACTCCGCGCCGGGAGCGAATCAACCGATGCGGAGCTCTGCGCGCTCGAAGGGACTCGAACCCCCAACCTTCTGATCCGTAGTCAGATGCTCTATCCATTGAGCTACGAGCGCAAGTTCGCTTAGGACAACGAATACTGTACCGCTGTGAGGCGTCTAGAACAAAACGGAAGATCATGGTGGCTATCACATTTCGCCGGGAAACGTGTGGTGGAGTCGGTGTAAGAACACGGAGCGTGGGTGGATATGCAGTGCGGTGGCGAAGTGAGACTATGCGCATGGGTACATGAACACGAGGGTACAAATGTTCAGAAAAGGGCGGGGTGTGAATGCAAGAGGACGCGCGCGCTCGGAAGAAGGCGGTGGAGTGGAAGGCGCAGAACCTTCGTATGGGAACACTGTGGGAACCTTGGCGCTATTCACCGACTCTTTGATAAGCCCGGGGAAGGCTTTAGAATGTTCGCCATGGAAAAAGAGCGTGACATGGCCACCGCTTGGCGCGAGTGGCGCGACCAGCGTGATACTGCGCTGGCCGAGGAGCATGGCTGGCTCAGTCTGATCTCCTTTACCTGGCTTTCGGAGGAACGATCCCGGGTTGCACACTTTCCGGGGTACTGGTACACAGATCGGGACGAGGCAGCCGGATCGTTCCGCAAGGGAACATCATCAACTACGCATTCGGCAGATGTGCGACGCAACGGAGAGTCGTTCGCTGGCGAGGCCGTTTTCGCCTTGGAAGACGGCGAGTCTGATTTTTCGTTATCGTCGGGAACACGGGTTGCGGAAGTCGTGCGGCGCGGAGGGCGCTACGCGGTGCGGGTGCGTGATTCATCCGCACCGACGTTGTTGGCTTTTCAGGGCGTTCCCGTGTTCGATTACGATCCGCAGGCCGTCGTCGTTGGTGAATTCATCGCATATGACGAACCACGTGAGGTGGCGATTGAGACGGCCCGGAAATCCGTTCGGGGCCGGGTGAGCCTGGTGGGGGAAGTTGAATTTACATATGCCGGCGAGCAGTGTCGTCTAGCGGTACAGGGGCGGCAGGACGATGAACTCACCGCCGTGTTCTATGACCTGAGTAATGGCACGACGACGGCGGACTGGCGTTCCGTCACCTTTGGCGGTCCTGGGGGTGCGCGTGGGAGTGTGACGATTGACTTCAATCGCGCGCTGAACTTCCCCTCCGCCTTCACTCCTTTTGGCACCTGTCCCAAGCCGCCGGAGGGCAACACCTTGCAGGTGTCGGTTTTGGCGGGAGAACGCCGCCCGATGCCGTGGATCGACCCGGATGCAAGCGCGCAGTAGCCGCTTTTGGCAGTGCCAGCTGTCAACATAGACGGATGGGCGGGTGGTATGACCATTCGCCCATCCGTTCTTTGTAGATGGGCCGACGGTTGGGGCAGACGCGCCCGCCATCGCCATGCGGCTAGCCCGGAGGGGGCTGGTGCCCCTACCATGCTACCGGCTGTGCATGCTACCCGAGGGCGCCGAGCGCCTTGGCCTCGTGACGATCCACCAAGCTTCGCCTGCGCGCGTTACCTGTGTCTCACGGGGGTAGTCGACGTGCATGAGAGCCAAGCTTCGCCTGCGCGCGTTACCCGAGGGCGCCGAGCGCCTTGGAAAGCATCGGTCGCACCGGAAGGTCGTAAGTACCCACGTACTCTTCGACATTCCCTTTGAATTGCCGTTTGAAGTGCAGCACGCCGGCGTCGGATGCCTGTTCGGTGAAGTCGCCGGTGATCCCGAAGAAGTTGTACCACCGCACGTCGTGCGCAATGGCCCACTCAAACATGGCCCGATGAATCAGGTAGATGCCGTAATACGACTGGTACTGGGAATAGGAGCCCGACAGCAGGTAGACCAGCTCATGCGGAGAGTGGATGAAGAAACCAGCCGCCAATAGCACTTCGTTGCCATCGTGTTCCTGGATGGCTCGGGTCTCTTCCTCTCGGCGATCAAGTAACTCGAGCCGGGTACGGTACTCTTTGAGGGTATTACGTTGTTTCTTCCCCAAATTACGCCCTTCGGCTTCTGCCTGAGCCTCACGCTCCTGCAGTTCCGCAACCTTTGGCAGAATGTCCTGGCGTTCGGCAGTAATGAGTTCCAGCGCCTTATCGCAATTCAGGTAGGCCGCGGGTAACATGCAGTTCTCCGGGCCGAGCTGCTCCAACAGGTCGCGGTAAAAAGAGAAGGCGTTGATTGAAATATTGTGCATAGCGGTGTGCTCTGCCGTGTAGTTCATGATCTGCTCGAAGTCAGGGAACTCTTCAGGTGTGAGAAAGCGGACCTCGACTCCATTGGTTCCCTTGCGGTTAAATCCCGTGCGCACCACTTGGCCGCAGGAAGCCATTGCGTCGGGAAAACTCATAGAGCCAAGATCCTTGACGTACACGTAGCGCATCTGGATATCGGACGAATCGTAGAACTCACGCTCCACGCGCGAGGCCCCGAGCGCTCCCATGATCTGGTCAAAGACGAATGCCTGCGGGTTGTCCTCAGTTGGGGTAATGTCCTCATAGAATCGGCGGGACAATAGCGGGTTGAACCGTAGTGAGACGATGCGACGATCCTTGGCGAGGAAAAGCTTGAGCTGGGCGAAGAAGGTGGCCACGAGTTCTGCATCCGACCAGTCGAGATGGGGGCCATAGGCGATGGTCGCACGGCGGAAAAGTCGCTTCCAGGGCTGAAGAAGCACAGCTGCGGCGGCAACAACTTGTTCGCGTCCGGTGGCCCCATCATCGACTAGCCCGACAAACTCGACGTCGTACCCTTCAGCTCGACGAACGGCGGCATAGGACGGCAACTGGGTGTAGAAGAAACGGTCCTGGGATTGCGCGAATGCCGTGTAGGCAGATTCAGACAGGCGGACAAATCTCATGGCACTATTTTCCCCAATCCGCCTGGGGTGTGCAGGGGTGTTACTGGGGAAGGAATGGGAATGGCGATGTGGAATGCATCAAGTTACTGAGCGTGTGGGATGGTACGGCGGGAGTCGGGTGCGAGAAGTGGAGGGTTTTACAAGAAGTGTCGTGATATTCCCGAAGTTTCTTGATGAACCCTCCACTTCTTGTTGCTCCGGTGGCGTCTTAGGGGTTGCCTCGGGTGGCGTCTTGCCCGGGCGGGGCGGAGGATTGCCTTTGCCGGAAGCGTAGGCGAACTCTCTTCAAGTCCCCCGCAGTGGGGATAATGCTGCTATGCGGTTGGCAGTCGCATGCGAGGTGCGACGGCTACTGGAAGTTGTGCTTGGTCAAGAAACGCATCGCGGCGGTGGAGGAGTGATCGTCCCGAAGCCCTGCGAGTGGTAGGACGTCCAGTCAAGGAGGTGCCAGATGAATCTATTTGATCTACCGGCCGCAGAGGAATTGGTCTCAGCGCTTTTCGTCATGCTCTTCTGTGGACTGATCGGCGTGGAGCGGGAGGTTCGCCGCAAAGACGCCGGGATTCGCACGCATATCCTCGTCGGCTTGGGAAGCTACCTGTTCACCTTAGTGTCGCTGTACGGGGTTCCGGAGATGCTCACGGGCAACCTGCGTTGGGACGCCTCGCGGATCGCCTCGCAGATTGTTTCCGGCATTGGTTTCATCGGCGCGGGCGTCATCTTCTTCGAGCACGACAGCGTGCGAGGCCTCACCACCGCCAGTGCGATCTGGGTGGCTGCCGCGATTGGTATGGCGTGCGGTGTCGGCATGATCACCATTGCCGGGCTGGTCGTAGTTCTTTATTTCATTGTGATCTTGGCTGTTGCTCCGTTGGTACGCCATCTGTTGCATCGGGGCTCAGATGGAACCCTGCGGATCACCTATCTCGATGGCTGCGGGGTGTTGCGCTCTCTGCTCTTGGAGGCGACCGGCAGGGGATTCGAGACAATGGTGACGGCGAGCCGACAGGTTGATCGCGGTGGGCGGAAGGACGTCGTCGTCGATCTGCATGTGACAGGTGGAAAAAATGTGCCGGAGCTTGTCACGGCCCTCTCGATGCTCGACGGCGTCGTTGGTGTCGAATTGCTGGAGGATCCGGAGAGATGAGGTGAGGTGTAGTGGAGCCGGGCCGGATGCCGTCACGTCTACCACGGTGCAATCCTGCTCGGGGAATCGGAACCGCATGGAAATGAGGGAGAAATGATCGGAAAGTACACTGTTGTCACACTCTGCGGCAGCACGCGCTTTAGAGAGGCGTTTCTGGAGGCGCAGAAGCGACTGACTCTGGCGGGCAATATCGTCATCAGCGTAGGTTTGTTCGGCCATTCCGGCGACGACGAGGTCTGTGAGGGGATGCCCGAGGACACCCGCACGAAGACGAAGGAGATGCTCGACGACATGCATAAGCGGAAAATCGACATGGCCGACGAAATCTACGTGATCAACGTGGGCGGCTACATCGGTGCCAGCACGGCCTCGGAGATCGAATATGCGCGGCGTGCAGGGAAGCGAGTTCGTTACCTGGAAGGCTGGCGCTAGTCCCCTAATTCGGGGCGATGCAGGGCAAACGGACTAGGTGTGGCTTTTCCCTTGCCCATTGGCCTGTGGAAACAGATGCCGCGTGATGATGGCCAGTAGGCCAATCACCTGCGCAGCACTACCAACAATCCAGGTACTCAGAGCCGTTGCCGATATGGCAGAAGCACGGCACGTGTAGATGATGATTAGAACAATGTTGGTGAAGGAGAGCGCAAAGACGATAAGTAGGGTGACCCAGAAGAGCCATTTTCGCCACGCGGTGTTCTGAGTTGTTTGTTCTGCCTCTTGTTTTCGGATTGCAGCCTCTTGTTCGCGGATGTCTGCGTCTGCATTAGCAAGCCGCGAGCCGGCAGAATCGTCTGGGGAAACAGGACCCTGAGTTTCAGTCGCCTCTTTGCCGGGCCTCAGGCAGACATCGTCGCTGGCCTGTTCTGTCTCCCATGAACTTGGATCGACAGGCGGGTTCTTAATTCTGGGATTGTCGGGTTTACTGAGGTTGCGGTCCAAGGGGACATCGTTGATGCCGCACAACTCGTCCCAAGAAGTGGGGTCCGCGTGCCCCTGATCATCCCCGGTCAATCGAAACCCCTAGATTTCGCGCTCTGTTCCTGGCTGCTGTAGGCGTGACGCCAAATCTACGTGTTAGGCGGTCGACTGTAAGTCCATCATCAACGGCATCAATGAACTCCTTGGTTGGCATTAGGAGGTAGGCTGCGAACCATTCGGCAAACCACTCATGCGCGTCTTTCGGTTGAGAATCGTCTCGGTGGTCCACGAAGGAGTACTCATCGTCCTCCTGGATACGGCGTTCGAACCAGTGTCCAAGTTCATGAGCACATGTATAGTTTTGCCGCCGATCGGGTTCGTCAACGGCTAGGTAGATCTCAGCAGGTTTACCCTGCTCTTTCACGATCCGGCCTGATTCGCCTTCGGGCAGAACCGCAGTATAAACATTCATTCCGAGAGCCACGGCAATTTTGACAGGATCCACCGGAAAAACGCCGTCCCAATACTTAGCGCGGGCCTGTTCGGCTTCGTCGCGAGCACGGTCTTTGATCAACATCGTCTACACCTGCCTTCCGTTACGGCTCTTGTGTCAATGGTAAACGCTTGCTCCGACACAAATTGTTTCATTTGTGGGTTCAAAATGCGGTACCGCCGACTAAGACACTCTTCAACTGTATAAAGGCGGCTGCAATGGCAGATCGGCTGCGATGAGGAGCCTTAGACCGGCTCGAATTCACGCACCAGTTCGACGACGGCGTCGTCGCGGCCGTTGGCGAGAATATCTTCGCGCACGGCGGGCCAACTGAGCGCGCGACGCATCAGTTCAGCGTCGTACTGGGTGAAGGTCTCAACCATGCTCCGCTTGGTGATGGTGTTGAGTCGTTTGCACATGCGAGTATCGGCAGCCTTCCTTTCCGCATCCGTGGGTGGATATCCGCCACCGAAGTCGCCGTCGAAGAGCTTGTCGAGCGTGCATTGCAGGTTGATCTCGCCAAGCCAGCCGAAGTTCAGGCCAAGCGGTAGCGAGATGGCGTTGCCGTCATTGATTCGTCCGAAAAGGAAGGCGTCCTGTGGCGTCTGCACGAATCCGCAGATGACGGAGGGAAGACTGTTGCACGCGAGCATCATTCCTTGACCGGAGGAGCAACCCGTCACGACAAAGTCCACCGCACGACTGGAGAGCAGCAAACTGACAGCCGTGGCGGCATCGATATACGAATAGGGGTGGGCGTCCTCGTGGTGCAGCCCGAAGTTGATGACGGCATCGTTGCGATTGTTACGCTTGATCGCGTTGACGGTGCAGCGATACAGAGTCTCATTCTTGGAACGCTGCGACGCGGCCTGAATAACGCCGATTCTCATGCGGATGGCCTTTCTGGGTTATAGGGGCTTAAGGCCCGGATTGTTGGGGTCGTTGGTCACGGGCTGTAAAACGTTGATACCCCGCCGATTGCTCGACGGGGTACCGTGCCTCTGGCGGAGACGGCGGGATTTGAACCCGCGAGGGACCTTTCAGCCCCTACCTTCTTAGCAGGAAGGCGCACTCGACCGGACTATGCGACGTCTCCAAGTAGTCCAAGAATAGCGTGATGCGCCCCCGCCAGTCCACCTAGGGGGTGTATTCTGCGCGACGTGGGAGCATTTGTGCTGGTCAGAGGCTATACATTGCTGGTCAGAGCCTATGCGGCGAATGTCGCCAAGTTGCGACAGCCATGCGACAAGACTGCTAAATCCGGTGTGTAAGCTCGATTGTGCAACGAGGGAACTCGCGACCTGCTCGTTCGAACGAACAAGCAGGTTTGATCTTCTCTCACCCAACTCAGGGGCCCTGGGCTGGGTGGCTGAATACTCGGCCGCTTGCTCAGCAGAACCCGTAGGGCATCACCGCCCGAATACAAGAAGGATAAAGATCATGACTCGACAGCTTCCACGCAAGCGTTTACTGCAGGGCTTCGTGCTCCTCGGCGGATTCGCCCTGATTGCCACGGGGTGCTCCACCAACGTGAGTGACGATGCCAAGGATACCCAGACAACGGTTTCCTCTGACACGGGCACAACCATCAAGGGTGACAACGTGCAGACGACGGAAATCGATGGCGATGTTACCAACGTGGATAACGGCTATGACGACGCCGACGACGCGGACAATGACACCACCGATGTTCCCGATGCGGCGGATACACGTGACATCACCGACCCGGAGTGGTTGGAGGCGGCCGCTTCTTCCGAGAAGACAATTAATGGTGGTCCATCGGTCAATATCACCGAGTCTGACACCGTCATCACCATCAAGGGTGATTGTGAATCACTCAATATTCTCGGTGCGAATGTGACAGTGTTGGCCGAAGACATATCGGTCCTCAGTATCACAGGTAGCAATGTGAAAGTGTTTGGCGAGGAAATCGGCACCGTGCAGTTCACAGGCTCAGACAACACCATTGTGTGGTCAGATGTTTCCGAGCCGACTGTCGGTTCTGAGCTTGGCACGAATAACACTATCCGGCGGGCTGAGTGACGACGCTTCTGCCTCGTGAGGTTCATGAAAGCGCTCGCGGGGCAGCGAGTCGGCTCTGCGGTCGACCACACAACTAACGCCGGCCCGCCCAACTGGTGCAGGCGCACAGAAGTAATGTGTGGGCGCAAAGGTAGTGCGGGCCCAACGCGTCAGCTGTGCGCGACCGCAGCAGCAACTACTAGGTGTGGCTGAGAGGAATGCACTCCTCCCAGCCACACCTATATGATGAGCACGATATCGACATTTCCAAGCGAGGGGCGCAATGTCCGTGAATACAGGTGCACCGCGACGGGCGGACAAGCCGGTCGTTCTTCTTGTCGACGACGAGGCTGCTATCACCGACGCGCTCGCTCCGTACCTCGAGCGCTCTGGCTTCACTGTTCACATAGCTGCCAACGGTGAAGAAGGCCTGGCATGCCACGAGGAGCTGGGACCGGATATTGTGGTCAGCGATGTCCTTATGCCGGTTATGGACGGTCGAGAAATGGTTCGCCGTATCCGCAGCCAGGGTGGGTGGACACCGGTTATTCTTCTTACCCAAATCGATGTCTCCTACGAGCGATCTGCCGCCCTGGATGAGGGGGCCGATGATTACCTCTCCAAACCGTTCGACCCGCAGGAACTCGTTTCTCGCATCCGGGCGGTATTGCGCCGCAGTGCGAGAAGTGCGGGCGTTGGAAACAACGCGCCCAAGCCGCTTTCGGCAGCGGAGCGGTTGGTATGCGGCGAACTTGTGGTGGACCGCACGGCCCGCCGGGCTTACCTTGGCGAACGCGAGTTGGTACTCACCCCGAAGGCATCTCTAGTGCTGGACTACCTCATGACTCACCCGAATGAATTGCATACCCGTGAGCGTCTCTTGGCAGCACTGTGGGGTATCGACTTCGTGAGTTCGACGCGGGCAGTCGACCATCGCATCAGGGAAATACGTCGAGTTCTTGGGGATGACCCAACACATCCGCAGTACATCGAGACTGTTCCCTCCGTCGGCTATCGCTTCATTGGGAAGGTGCACTCGTGAGAGGCGCCTTGCATTCCGGATTCAGTGCTTCACTGCGGCACAGGGGCGGGCGTGATCGCACCCTCGCTTTGGTGGCGCCCGGCTCCGACACGACACGGCGGAGCCTACAGAGGAACGCACAGCGAAGCGGAAGGAACCTGGTATGAGCCAACAATCGACGCATCCCATGGCGCCGTCGCGCCGCGTTCCACGTGTACGAATGATCTTGCTGTGCCTCCTTCCCGCGTTGGTGACGGCGGTAGGCGCTGTTATGTGGTACCTGTCGGGTGAGCGACGACGCCTCAATATCTCGATCACTTTTCCCGGTCTGCTCGCGGAACTCGGGATAATGACCAGCCTGTTGATAGTCGCAGTCGTCGCGATCCGGTGGCGATTCCGGGAACATTTTCAACAGGGATGTGTGGCAGGAGAAGAAGCCCGCCGCGTCGCCCACCGGCAGTTCCTGCAGCGCCTCGACCACGAACTGAAGAACCCGCTCACCGCCATGCGTGCCGCGGCAAGCGGGGAGGACTCCGCACAGAGCCGGGCCATTATCGACACCCAGTCGCAGCGAATGAGTCGGTTGCTGACGGATCTGCGCAAGCTCTCGGACCTGGAAACCGCTCCGCTGAGCATTGAGGATGTTGATATTGAGGAAACGACTCGCGACGCCGTTGCAGCAGTCGAGCAGGAATTGGCGGCTCGCGGGGAGACGCGTGCTTTCGATGTGACTTTCCCGGAGGCACCCTGGCCGTTGCCGACGGTGCGCGGCGACGGCGACCTGTTGTACTCGGCGATCTACAACCTTGTATCCAACGCCGCAAAATACACCGACGAAGGCGCCGTGATTGAGATACGCGGCAGCCAGCGGCAGGGAACTGTGACACTGGAGGTGGCAGATACCGGAATCGGTATCCCGGCGGAGGAAGTGCCTACGGTGTGGGCGGAGCTTTCTAGAGCGGCGAATGCGCGCAGTCGCCCCGGCTACGGATTGGGCTTGGCGTTGGTACAGACGATCGTGTCGCGGCACGGCGGCAGCGCCGCATTGAGTTCCAGACTCGGGGTGGGGACAAGCACCGTGATCACTTTGCCTATCAGCTAGACAGGGCGGCGTCAGTTGGACGTGGACGGCCCAGTTTGACGGGCTGGCGTCAATCAGGTGCGGGAGGCATCAGGCGCGAACGGCATCAAGCAGGCATTGACGGCCAGCTAGGCGCGAACGGCATTTGTTGTCAGACGTGGGGACCAGTTAGACGGGCTGGCGTGACGGCGGTACGTTGGTGAAGGGGCACTTACCTGACCGTCATTCCCGTTTGCATGACAGTTCGCCGTCTCAAACCGCACTGGTCTGGCGGCGTCGCACACCACGACGCGGGAGAGACTCGCAATCCTTGATGGTCCGAGATAAACGAATGCCGGAATTCCAACGGAATCCCGGCATGTGGCGGTAGCGGCGGGATTTGAACCCGCGGTGGCTATTAACCACACAGCATTTCGAGTGCTGCACCTTCGGCCGCTCGGACACGCTACCGTCATGTATTGTACAGAACAGGCAGGGAGCGTGCGAGTCGCAAGCCGTTGCAATAGCACACATTTTCGTCTCGCTGCGACTTCATACGGTTGCATCAGTATGGCTGCGAATTTCGTACGGCTGGAGCCGATATGGTTGTGGATTCCCTCAGTTGAAGGTAGTCCGGCCCGCTGTTTGAGCATGGCTGTGGTTTCGTGACCGGCGGATGGGTGTGGCGTGCGTGCCGTGGTGTGGCGGAGTTAGTGGGCCGCGCGCTGAACGGCCAGAAGGGTCGGGGCCGTCTGGCCAGATGCTGATTGCCAGACGGCGTAGGATGTGGCGCTGTGGGCCGGAAGGCGTGCCTGTTAGGTGTCCGATCTTCCGAAAAAAGCACGCAGCAGCGCAGCACACGCTTCTTCGCGGATCCCTCCGACCACCTCAACCTGGTGGTTGAGGCGAGGGTCGCGCAGCACATCGCGCACAGATCCCGCAGCGCCCGCCTTCTGATCCCAGGCGCCGAAAACGACTCGTCGGACTCGCGCCAAAACAATCGCACCCGCGCACATCGTGCACGGCTCCAACGTTACGTATAGTTCACAGTCATCCAAGCGCCACTGGCCGATGGTGTTGGCCGCCTGCCGAAGGGCGTTGATTTCCGCGTGGCCCACGGGATCGGCGTGGGCCTCCCGAGTGTTCCACCCGCGCCCAATAACCTCGCCATTGCGGACCACGAGAGCGCCAACCGGAATATCGCCGCTCTGTTGTGTGCGTTGGGCGATTGACAGTGCCTCGCCGATCCATGCTTCTTCCAGCTCATACATCACGGCCAGCCTACCGGTTTCCAACGGGCCGAGAACCTCGACGAGGCAACGCGGTCCGTTCGTACGGCAGTGCGTGTGTTCGACGTCGTCGTACGGCTCGGTCGACTTGATAAGTGGCGGTCCGGCGGCGATGGCCGTGCCGGATTTCTTCGACGTCGTACTAGTGGATCATTCGACGTGGCAGCGCAGTCCCCTCCTCGCTGGTAAGTTTGAGCTATGCGTACCCAGATCATTGAGCACCCATTGGTGGCACACAAACTGACTCTTCTGCGTGACCAGAACACCCCGTCGCCGGTGTTCCGTCAGCTCGTTGATGAACTGGTCACACTGCTTGCCTACGAAGCAACTCGGGACGTGAGTGTGGACGCCGTTGACATTACGACTCCGGTGGCTCCCACGACCGGCGTGAAACTGGCAAAACCACGCCCGATGGTCGTTCCGATTCTGCGCGCAGGTCTGGGAATGCTGGAAGGCATGGCAAAGCTTCTGCCGACGGCCGAGATCGGATTCCTGGGAATGAAGCGCGATGAAATGACGCTGGAGGCCATTACATACGCGAACCGTCTACCCGATGACCTCTCCGGCCGCCAGTGCTACATCCTCGATCCGATGCTTGCCACCGGGGGTACGCTCGTCGCCTCGATCAACTACCTGCTGGAACGCGGGGCACGTGAAGTGACCTGCGTGTGTATCCTAGCCGCTCCTGAAGGTATCGCGGCCGTCGAAGCGGCCGTTGGTGACCGCGCCGACGTCTCAATCGTCGTCGCCGCAGTTGACGAGGGCCTGAATGAAAACAGCTATATCGTTCCCGGTTTGGGTGATGCGGGCGACCGTTTGTACGGCGTCGTAAACTGACGGGCGAATGGTGAATTGAAAGCAACTGGGTTGTGCACTCGCCACCGCGTCGTGAACCTACAATCAACTCGTTGCCTGGCCCCGAATCGTTAGTGAACGACTCAGGGGTGAGTTAATGACCGGCACGTGGCTTGAGTACCGAGTCGCGAACTGCCGTTTGGGGTGCGCCGACCGGGGCACGCCGCTTGGGACGCGAACCACGGACCGAATCTCGAACAAACGACGAAGGAAAGCAATGTCGAAGAAGAAGCGCCGCAATACCCGACAGAACCGAGCATCAGCAACCACTAAACCCAAACGCGTTGTTATCCCGTTTGTGGAGCGACCTTTCGAGGGTCTGCCGCTGGAAATGGAATTGGTTGCCATGCGGGAGATTCTGCCGCTGGCCACCGTGGACGTGCGAACCACTGAGGAATACGGTAGTGCCCAGCTGACGCTGGCGAGTATCCTCCCCGGGATGGCGGCGGCAATTCGCAGGGAGGATGGCGTGCTCCTGGTCGCCATGCAGACCGTCATGCATTCGGGTGATGCGTCCCTCGATATTGCCGCCCGTATTATCGCCGGGCTGGAACTGCAAGCTGGCGAGACTTTCCACATGCCCGAGCAGCCCGAGCCGGGACCGCGGATGCAGGATGTTCTGGACCTGGAGAGCTTCGAGACCTTCACGCTGTATGAGGAGCCAACATTCTGGATGACGCCAGAGGAGGCAGCGAAGCCAGATAATCGAGATGCGCTTCGCTCCTCTCGTGAACAATTGGTGCCGACCGCTGCGGTAGACGGCGTCCCCGGCGCCTACTGGTGCCGCATGTCTCGTGAGTTCCTGCGCTGGGTGCGACCGGAGCCGCGAGACCGTGTACTCGATGGACTGGCGCGCCTGCGTGTGGCAGGTCAATGCACTTTCGACGAGTCACGCTTTGTTGGCGCCTTCCGGGCACAGGGCTTGTTGATCCCGGTCTGGGAGTTGCAGCCCGGCTCGGAGGCCGACGAATTGGTGCAACCTCTAGCGGAGTTTGCCTCTGTGCTCGACGCTGCCATCTCCTCCACGGAACCGTTGACGGCGGACGAGAAGCGTGCACGAGCAGGGATCGTCTCTCGGCAGGTGACATTGCGATAAGCACCTGGCAATACTCCGTTGTTCCTGCACTCACCGGAATGGGCCACGCGCCTGGTAGCTGCGAAGCGGATGGTCATGAACCGGACTGTGTTTCGCGGGATTCCGACCGCCTGCTGCCTATAGGGTAGATAGCGTGACCGAATCTGATCAGAATGTTGCCGTCGTCATCCCCGCCAAAGATGAGGCGGATCGTATTGAAGCGACCATCCGTGCGGCACGCACCATCCCGCACGTCGATCTTGTTGTGGTGGTCGACGACGGTTCTTCCGACAACACGCAGGAGATTGCCCGTGCGGCCGGGGCAACCACCGTGCGTCACTCCGCGAATCGTGGCAAGGCGGCAGCCATGGAAAGCGGAGCCGCCGCCGTCGCCATGCGTGACAGGGAGGGTCATCCCAGCCGCCTTCTACTTTTCATCGACGCCGACTTGGGCGATTCGGCTACAGAGACTGCGCCGTTGGTCGAGCCGGTTGCCCGCGGAGTTGTTGATTGCACGATTGCAGCCCTTCCACCGCAGGAGGGAGCCGGCGGGCATGGATTCGTGGTCGGGCTCGCCAGAACATCAATCGAGCGTGCAACCGGCTGGACTCCGCGCGCTCCACTTTCCGGTCAACGCTGCCTGACCCGTGCAGCCTTCGAGGCGGCACTTCCTTTGGCGGCCGGCTGGGGCGTGGAGGTGGGTATGACCATCGATCTGCTTGTTGCCGGCTATACCCTGCAGGAAGTGGAGTGCAATTTGCGGCATCGCGCTACGGCAAATGATTTGTCCGGTCAACTGCACCGGGCGTACCAGTACAAAGATGTGCGTATCGCGGTTGCGAAGCGGAGGCTACGCCGAGTGCGCGTAGCCGGGAGTCTGCGCCACGGGATACCAGTCGAAGAGTTTCAGCCGTTTAATTCTTTCGAGGTGCCGACGGCGTAGCGCTCCGCGCATCCGCGTACCTCGCGACCAGGGCGGCCCAGAGGGGGATCGCCACAATCGCCCCGAGTGTGGGAACCACGATCCCCGAGTCGTTGATGAAGAATCCGACAGCGAGGGTTGCCCCCACGGCGACTATTGATTCGCGCAGCAATGGCAGGTCACGCCAAGCCGCCATGAAGGGCCCAGTGCGGAAGGATCTGCTGGTGGTGGCATCGGCATCGCCCGTTTGAGGCGTGGCACTGGCCTGCTGAGGCGTGGCACTGCCCTGCGCGCCTTGGAAGTGACGCGACGAGGGGGTGGGATCTCCGACTGCGTCAGCGTGCACGCTCGCGTCCGCCGCTACGAAGGACCCGGAACTTGAATCAGCGGCCTCGGCACGCGACGCGGAGCGACCTCGATGTTGTACATGCACTCGCCAAGCAATAGTGACCACCACCGCGACAATGGCAATGAGAAAGGCCACCACGGTCCAAGGCAGGTTGAAGAACGATTGCGATAGCTTGCGGGAAATGACTTCAAATCCGCCGCCGTCGAGAAGCGACTGAATGAACCGGCCCATATGCGAGCGTTGTTCGGGCGGACGCAGATAGTCGATGAAGGAAAAACCGAGTGACACGGCGAAGCCCGCGCCGAGGATTGCCAACACACGAAGCCATGTCAAAGGAATACGCCAGACGAGGATCGCCAAGAGGGTGAAACCGACGATGAGGGCGGGCGGTCCGCCGAAGTCGGCGCCCAGCGACGGCGACCCATCCAGAAGCACGGACACTGCGGCGACACTGAGCACGACCAGTCCTGCCCGCCGGGGATTACCGCGGCGAATATGCCGTTCAGCACCGTAGGCTGTCACCAGCAGAAGACTAACCGCGAACATTGCGAATGTCGCATTGCTCAGGCCGTAGAAGCGACCACCTACCTGCGGTTGTGTTCCCAGAAGGGATGCCAGCTGCAAGGGATAGCCCGCACCTCCGGTGGCCACAACGTCGATAGCGAGAGTCGCCGCTGTGACGCCAGAGACCACCACCAGCGGTGCCGCAGGATCTCTCCACAGTTTGAATAGGCCTATTCCGGCCATGATGGTCGCGATCAGAACAATGCCACCGAAGAGCCCCAACGCCGGGTTGGCAAAACGCCACCACGGCAGCAGATTCACCAGCAGTGAGGCGGCGGGCAGCGATGCGGTCCATGTGCCGAACTGGATGAGGAAGCGACGTGACTCGACGCCGTCGTCGTAGCGCAGACGTAGCGGGATCAGAATTACCATGATGCCGACACACAGCAACATGACCAGATAGAAGGGGCCGACGAGGGGCCGGACCGTCTGCGAACGGACTTGGTCGTCTACCAGCGTCGCAGCGGCGTCGGCACCCGAGCCGATACTGTCAGAACTCGCAATCAGCGCGGATCCCACGGTGTGTTCCAGGGCGGGGGACTGCGGGTCGATCCAGGTCAAAAGGGTGGGAAGGAGGTCCGTCAGTTGGATGAGGCCAAGTTGCCGGGTCGCGTCAGAACTGATCAACCGCGCCTGAGTAGTACCCGAGGTGTCAATCCGCGGGCCGACAGCCGCAAAAAAGCCCAGTTGTGGTGTGATCTCTTGGCTATCCCCAACCGAGGTGACAATGACGGTTGCATTAGGGCTTACAGCCTCGATTTGCTCCAGCAGTGCGCCGAAACGTGCGTCCAGTGCGGCAATCTCCGCGTCGACGTCGTCGGGAACTTCGGCGGCGGGAGCGAAGGCGGAACGCATTTTTTCAAACGCGGAAGAGGTTTCTGCGGGCTGTGTCGAACCGGTGGGTTCCAGCAACGCGTCGGGGTAGCGGACCGCTCCCAGATCGACAACGATGAGGTCCTTGCCCGCCGCTGCTTCCTTGTAGGCGTCTGCCGCAGCATCACGGGCTGTATCCTGGTGTGGTGCGTCCTCGGTGGAGCCGGGAAGTGGGTCGACATCCACGTAATCGGTGCTTAACACGCCGTCTGACTGAGCGAGGGCCAGTGCGGCCCCGGGACCGATGGCCAGCGCATCTACTCCGGCGATTTCGTCACCCAAAAGGCCAATTTCCGCCTGGTAAGACGATTGCTCATTGGCGTTGCGTAAAGCGCCCCAGCCGGGAATATGAAGTCCGGACTCGGTGTGTTCCGGTGATGGAATAATCTCGCAGGCACCCGTCGCATCGGTGGTGCGTTGACCGGCGCTGAGCGTCAGCCACCCGGCCGCTGGGCAAGTTGTTTCCCCGACCGTCCGCACCACGATATTCGCGTTGCCGGCGCGATCAATGAACTTCCACAAGTGCGGGGTGGTCTCGGCGCTCAAGTTGTTCCACAATACGCCGGAGAAGCCGACGACGACGACGGGTCCGGTGCCAGATGGGCCGTCGTTCTTGGTGGTTGCAGCGGCAGTGTTGGCAGCGGGATGTGTGACGGTGGAAGCGCTGGCAGCGGGATGTGTGACGGTGGAAGCGCTGGCAGCGGCAGCGCTCGCGTGGATGGTCCACAGCAGGAGGGCACACAGAAGAGCCAGTGCGCCATGCCTGAATCGTGCTACGACCATGGATACAGAGTACCGCGAATCCTTTTCCTTGCTGCAGTGGGGTGTCATCGCGCCCGTTGTGGAATAAGGCGGTGCGTCGTGGATCGGGGGCTCCGCGCCCGTGCCAATGTAGCCGAATGGGGCCCATATGTTGTGGGCAAGTGGGTTGTGCGCGGACCATCTGGATTGCTCGCACGGCGAGGCCCATATGACGCGGACAAGCGGGTTTATGGGCTGGACGGTGAAATGCGCGTCGTCGGCACGTTTAAGCGTGTGTGGCTTGTCGTGGCACCGTGCTGCACGAGCACGCCGATGGCGGGTACAGTGATGACATTGCCGCTATACGGGCGGCCTGAGGGAGGTTGATATGGGCGAGCAGTCCGGGTCTCTGCGTTTTTCTTTCCTGGGCCCGCGCGGCACCTTCTGCAATGAGGCTGTCAATCAAGTTGCGGAGAAGGATGCAACGCTGATCCCCGCCGTTGATGTGCCGGCGGCGCTCAACATGGTTCGCGACGGCGAGGCCGATTACGCCGTCGTTCCCATTGAGAATTCCGTTGAGGGCGGGGTGAATGCAACCCTTGACACCCTGACACAGGGCACGCCGCTGGAGATTAAAGCGGAGATGCTGGTGCCCATCCGATTCGCCTTGGCGGCCCGTCCCGGTACGCGACTGGAGGACGTTCACCGTATTGCCACGCATCCGCACGCTTGGGCGCAATGCCGCGGATGGATTGCGGAGCATATTCCCGGTGCGATTCATGTGCCTACCACATCAACCGCCGCCGGAGCTGAGATGCTCGCCTCTGGGGAGGAGACGCCCGGATTCGATGCCGCGCTCTGCCCGGTTCCAACATGTGACATGTTCGGGTTGTCCTCGCTGTCCAACGATGTGGCTGATAATCAGAATGCGATTACCCGCTTCATCATGGTGAGTCTGCCCGGAGCACAGCCCGAACGTACCGGTGCGGACAAGACGACGTTGATGGTGCAGCTGCCTAGCGATGAGGCGGGCGCGCTGCTTTCCATGTTGGAACAGTTCTCAACGCGAGGAGTTAATCTTTCGCGCATCGAATCACGCCCCATTGGGGACGCGCTTGGCAGCTACGCCTTCTCCATTGATGCCGAGGGGCATTTGGAGGACGAACGTATCCAGGCGGTGCTGATCGGTTTGCATCGCGTATGCCCGAGGGTAACCTTCCTAGGTTCTTATCCTTCGGCAGTGGGTAAACAGATACGGCCTCGTCCCGGCACCTCCGATACTGATTTCATTTCGGGACGACGTTGGGTGGCTGGTCTGCTCGGGCGACGAACTCTGCATGAAGGAGATCCCGCGTAGCGCGAAGCACGCTACTGCAAGCTCCGGCAATGCGACCGGCCGTGATGCGACTGGTGGCATTGCAACCAGCGGCTGTTACATCACGCGGACGGCGAGAGCCCCCTCTTCCACCCAAGCGCTGACGTGGCGGGCGAATCCGAGTAGATCGCCATCCGCCTCCACCTGTTCCGGGCGACTCGTCGTTACCGTGACATGCCGGGTTCGGCGCAACTTGATGTTGCCTGCTTCCGGTAGGGCGCCTCGCGTCTCGCCAACGCTTTGCGTTCCCGCCCGCCGGACCAGGTCTCCCCAGCCGATTAGGCCGCCGCGCGTATTCATCACCGCGATATCGAGCCAACCGTCGTCCACGCGTGCCTCGGGTGCGACGACGAAACCGCCGGGAAGGCGGCCGCAGTTGGCGAACATGATCGACCGTGCCTCGGTCTGTACACCGGTATCGTCGGCGTAGCTTGAAGTGTCAGCGCCAGGCGTGCCGTCTCTGCCGGTAATGATTGTGGCGTGCAGGCGCTCGCCGCTCAGATGTCGCAACCCCGAGAATATGTAGGCGATCCACCCCAGGCTGCGTTTGAGCCGTGCATTGGTGTCGCTCATGACCTTGGCGTCGAATCCGATACCCGAAATGACGACGAAGGGAACTGTGCCCTCGAAAGGTACAGCATCGGGTACAGAAGCGGTGAGTTGTGCACGTTCCTCCTGGCTCATGACAGGTGCATTCATCCACCCGATATCGATACGGCGAGTGCGCCCGGTGATCGCAACAGATGCCATATTGCGTTCGGAATCGAGCGGTATTCCGAGATTGCGCGCCAATAGGTTACCGGTGCCGATGGGCATGATGCCCAAGGGGACGCCGGTGCCCGCCAATGCGCCGGCTACTTGACGCACAGTGCCGTCGCCACCGGCTGCAATGACGACGCTCGGATTCAGATCGAGGGCCCTTCGTGCCTGCCCGCCGCCCGCGTCCTGAGCGGTGGTAGGTATCCAGACGGGTTCACCCAGGCCGGCGTCCCCGGCAGTCTGAATGATGATCTCACGAAGGTCATGCAGGTCGTTCGCGCGCAGCGGGTTGTATATGACGACGACGGGTCCCGTTTTGCGGTGTGGAGCATGGCCGTTGCCCGATTGTAACTCGGCGACAGTGTGCTCCAAAGCGCGCAGCCGTGCACGGTCTACTCGCATTGCTTTCCGCATGATCGTAACCAGCGTTGCGAGAATAACCGCCAGTGCCAGCGCGATGATCGAGATCCAAAGCGTGACCATGGAAGTACCTTATCGAACCCATCCGTTCGGTTGGAACTGTGACCGCTACCCGCAGCCGACCAGCGCAGTCCGCCAGGAGCCGAAGGGCGCGTGGTATGAGTAGGTGGGGTAGTCACCAGAAGTTGAAGTGGGGATGCTGGGGGCGCCGAGGCAACGTATCCTTGAGTACATGATTGATATCCGTTTCGTCCGCGAGAATCCTGAAGCCGTGCGCGAGTCGCAGCGGCGGCGTGGCAATGACGAGTCGACCGTTGATGCTCTGCTGGCGGCCGACGACGCCCGGCGATCCGCATTGCAGACTTTCGAGTCCGAGCGAGCGCGTCAGAAGGAACTGTCGCGTTCGGTCGGAAAGGCAAGCCCGGAGGAACGGCCGGTAATTCTGGCTCAGGCCAAGGAACTCGCCGAACGGGTTAAGGCGCTCGAAGCGGAGGCCGCGCGAGCCAACGTGGCATATGAAGAAGCTAATCGAGCCATTCAGAACATCGTGCTGGATGGTGTTCCCGCCGGCGGAGAAGACGATTATGAGGTGCTGCGCCATGTGGGCACCCCGCGGGACTTCGCTGCAGAGGGTTTCGACCCGGCTGATCATCTCGACGTGGCCGAAGGTATTGACGCCATCGACATGGCGCGGGGCACGAAGGTTTCCGGTGCGCGCTTCTACTATCTCAAGGGTGCGGGTGCACGCCTGGAGTTAGCACTGCTGACAATGGCTGCCGATCAGGCGGAGGCCAACGGTTTCACCCTCATGGTCACTCCCACGCTGGTCAATCCGGACATTATGGCTGGCACAGGGTTCCTCGGCGCGCATTCGGACGAGATTTACTATCTACCGGCGGACAACCAGTACTTGGTGGGCACCTCGGAGGTCGCGCTGGCCGGATACCACAAGGATGAAATCGTCGATCTGTCGGACGGGCCGATACGCTATGCCGGTTGGTCATCGTGTTACCGGCGTGAGGCAGGCTCCTACGGCAAGGACACACGCGGAATCATCCGCGTGCACCAATTCAACAAGGTGGAGATGTTCTCCTATTGCCGGATCGAGGATGCGGCGGACGAACATCAGCGCTTCCTCGCTTGGGAAGAGGAAATGCTGCACAAGGTGGAGTTGCCGTACCGCGTCATCAATACCGCCGCGGGCGATCTTGGCTCCTCCGCTGCGCAGAAGTTCGACTGCGAGGCCTGGCTGCCGACCCAAAACCGCTACATGGAGGTCACGTCGACGTCGAACTGCACCACTTACCAGGCGCGGCGGCTTCACGTGCGGGAGCGGACTACCGGAGAGAATCGTATCGCGGCGACGCTGAACGGTACCCTCGCCACGACGCGCTGGTTGGTGGCGCTGTTTGAGAATCACCAGCAGGCCGATGGGACCTTGTACGTTCCGGAGGCACTGCGCCCGTATCTGGGTGGTCGCGACCATATTGCACCAGTTGACAGGAAATGAATGTGGCACTTCCGCTCACCGACGACGCCTACGACTGCACGCCTGCCGATAACCGGAGGACGTATGGCCACGCCGGCTATGCGATGGAGCCGGAAAAGGAGCTGGTCACAGCGATGGCAGAGCTACCGAGTGCCGGACCGGATCTCTTCGTTGCCCTTGATATTGACGGGACGATACTGCGCTACGACACCAGTTTGTCGGAGCGAGTTGCCGGGGCCATCTGTGCCCATTTGGAGGCGGGCACGCATATCACCTTGGCTACGGGCCGTGGGATTCATGCGACAAACCTCGTGCTGGAACAATTGCAGATCAGCCGCGGTGTTGCCGTCTGCTCAAACGGTGCAATTACCGTGGGGGTGGGCGAGCGCTCGCTGCTGCCGGATTCGGGGGAGCCGGTGTCTCTCGTGCGAGAAGTGGAGGTGCCATCGCTCGGTGCGGTCGCGCTGCCGGGTGTGCCTGCCGAGCAATATACGCTGCTGGCGGCTCACACCTTCGACCCACGCCGCCAGGTGCGGTTAATTGGCGAACTGCTTCCCGATGCGCTTATCGCGTTGGAACAACTCGACGGGGCGCGGCTGGTCACGGGAGAGTTCCCGCCCGGAGAATTGACAGGTCCGAGTTATGTGATGTCCCGCGCGGAATTAGAACAGGTTCCCACGGCGACTCGTCTCACGGTTCGCGCGCCCGATATGTCTCCGGCCGAAATGACGGCAGTCATTGAGGAAGCCGATCTCAGCGGTGTGGAGTACGCCATCGGCTGGACCGCGTGGTTGGACATCTCGCCAGGAGGGGTATCGAAGGCGTCGGCACTCGAGGAGATTCGAAGTCGACTCGGTGTAGACCTGCAGGCAACTCTCGCGGTGGGTGACGGCGGTAACGATATCGACATGTTGACATGGGCCGGGGTCGGTGTGGCCATGGGTGGTGCTGCGGATAGTGTTGTTCAGGCGGCAAACGCTCAGACCCGCGATGTGGACAATGATGGACTTGCCGATGTGCTCGAGCTGTTGCTGGACTGATCCGGTGGTTGCGGGGCATGAGTGGAGGTGATCGGTTCCAGTCGGCAGTTGTAGGCAGAGCGTGTCGGCGTACGCTAAGGGATCAGTGCCGGGCTGGAGATGGCTGCTACCAGCCGACAATGGCGGTTTCGCTGCGCGCGAGTCGTCCCGGTGGCCCGAATATACTGGACGCAATCCCGAGGAGGAACGTATGAGGCATCACCCGGCGTACCGTATGCGTGCTCGATACCTCAACCTTCTGCTCCTCCTCTGCGTGTGCCTGACGGGAGCGACTGGATTTGACGGTTTGTCGGCACCGGGTGCTGAAGCTACGCGGGCAGGTTCGCCTCTTTCTACGGCAGCGGTAACCAGAGCTGAGATCGCAGCGCTACCCTCCTCTAAGGCCGCTGCGGGCGGGGACGGGACGTCGGTTCCGGAAGTACCCGCAGGTGTCGAGGATTTGAAGGCGCAAGGCGTGGAGAGTGCGAAGGCGCAAGGCGTGGAGGCCGTGACGCTGGAAAGGCAGCACGTCGTCGTGATCCTCACCGGTGGTTTGCGATGGGATCAGCTCGATGGCGATCTTACGCCGGAACTCTCCGCCTACGCGGCGTCGGGTATTATGTCCAATCTTGTTCCGCTTGCCACTCGCGGGGCGGCGTGCCCGGTTGATTCGTGGCTGGCCATGTCCGCCGGGCGGCAGATTTCGCCGCGCGCGCTTGCAACGCGAGCGACCTGCCCGCGTCCGACCGTGTTCCGGGGCTTCCCCATCCAAAGTTGGGAAGCGTACGAAGACGCTCTGGCTGCTACATCTTCGGAAGGCTCATTGGGGACATTTGGGGCGATTTTGGCCGAGGAGGGTGTGAGCACTCAACCCATT
The DNA here is from genome assembly GCF_003073475.1 of Actinobaculum sp. 313. Taxonomy (GTDB): domain Bacteria; phylum Actinomycetota; class Actinomycetes; order Actinomycetales; family Actinomycetaceae; genus Asp313. The sequence goes on from NZ_CP029033.1 coordinate 222,207, forward strand.
GGAACGGGCGCGGCATTCGTATTGGCGAACCCGGACGGCACGGCGCCGAGAAACTATCAGGTGGCGCCGACGTCGAACATGGAGTTGGCGGCGCTGGTTTCCAGCAGTGCGTCCCAGTACGACCTCACTATCGTTGACGCCGACGCGGAGAGTTACGCCTCCGACGACGAGCGCCAAGCTGCACGTATCGCGGATTTCCTGGAAATCGAGCAACGCCGAGCTGCGGGGCAGGATCCTGATACCACCGAGGGAGGTTCCGAGAATCCGCCGGATGTAGTGGATGGTTCGACGTTAACGCCGCAACGAAGGATCTACTCGGCGATTAACACGCGGCGTGTCGAGGCAATCCTGCGCGATCTTCCTGCAGGAACACGGGTGCTGGTGGCATCGGTGGTTGATATTGATACCACCAGTTACATGCAGCTCCTAGTGGCGGCGGATGTGCCGTCAGCCGAGGCGAGCGGCACCGATGACATGGCGCTGGTGCCCGGGCTTGGATGGAGCGAGTCGGTGCGGCAGGACGGTGTCGTCCAGTTGGCAGATCTCGACCCGACCATTCTGAGTTGGCTGGGAATAACGGACCACAATATTGCCAGTGGCACGCCAATGAGTACCGTGAATCCGGTAGCGGTGCCATGTTCACCCGATCAGGCGTGTTACACGGATCGATTGAGTGAACTAGATGATCAAGCCTTGCATTCGGGCAAGATTCGTACCTGGCGCGGCCGGTTCGTTCATTGGTTGACGACGGCGGCCATCGTGTATTTCCTGGCATCGCTTGTGTTGCTCGCGGCGCCGGTGTATCGGCGTACGCTACGTTTCCGGTGGCTAAGGGAAGCGTGGATGCTTGCTGGGCTGACCGTTGCGGCGGTTCCGTTGGCGAGTTTCATCGTTGACATGCTGCATTGGTGGAATACCGACTCTGCAGAACTGGCGCTTGTGGGTGGCAGCTGGCTATTGGCCGGCGGGATCGGTGTGATTGCACTGAACTTTCAACGCTTGTGGCTACCGGCCCCACTTGTAGTGATAGCGGGGGTGACTGCGGCGTCGCTGACAGTGGATGCCGCTCTCGGTTCGCGTGTGATGGCCGATTCGCCGATTGGTTTTAATCTGTTGACGGCGGCGCGTTTTTATGGCGTCGGAAATGAGGCATATGCGCTGATTGCAGCGGGCACGTTGATTGGCCTCGCCTTCTTGGGCACATGGATTCGAGATCGCGGTGTCGGAGTTTTCCGCGGCAAGTGGGCAGCGGTGCTGACCGTGGGTGCAATTGGTCTTGTCGTTGCGGCGATTGATGCTCTGCCGAGCCTCGGTGCCGATTTCGGGGGAGTGCTATCCTTCCTGCCCGCACTCATTGTTCTTGTGCTCCTTATAGCGCAGACGCGGATTTCGGTGGGGCGCGTTCTTGGCATTGTCGTGGTTACCGGCGGTATTGCGGCTGCTTTGGCGATCGTGGACTGGTTGCGGCCGGCCGAGTCACGCACGCATCTGGGTCGCTTCGTCCAGTTCATTATCGACGGTGAACTAACCGACGTGATTTCGCGGAAGCTGGCGACAAACATCCGCCTATTGTTCGCCTCGACTCACCGCTGGGTGGTGTTGACCGCATTGCTTCTGCTGTTCCTGGCGCTGTTCCAAACGTTGCGACGGCGTCCAGCCTTAGGCGTGGATGGCAAAGCAATCGATCAGAAGTGGCGTCCGGCGTGGTGGAATGGTGCGCGCAACTGGTGCGTGAACATGTGGGGTTGGCTCGGTCCGGTGCAGCGCGTTGCGCGTGCCGACCAGACTTCCGAGGCGGAGCCGATGGGCTCGACGGCGCAGACCGTCGGGGCCGTAGAGCGGGTCACGTCAGTGGACAAGGTGGATGCGGTGCGCGGGGTATCTGTGGACGCTGCGGGCGGGGCACCTGCGGACAAGTCAACGAGCACGGGAGTAAGGGGCTTCGACCTAGCTCTGTCGGAGCGTGTGCCGGCCCTGCGGGATTCCCTGGTGTCGGTCGCCGTGTGCATGGCTTTGGCGCTGTGCTTGAATGACTCCGGCATCGTGTTGCCGGGTATGGCAGCGATTATGGTGGTTCCTCTGCTGGAGGTCCTTGTGTTGCGATATGTGCACGTGCGTGGGAAGAGTGCGCAAGTGCACGCCTTTGGTGGTGGCAACCGTGCGGGAGAGGATGGTCTGTTCGCGGGTGCGGAAGGCATACCTGCCAGCTCATCGCGCGCCGACTCGTACGAGCCGCCTGTTCGTACGTGAGAAAGGCGGCGTGGCTTCACGCTGCGACGGCGGGTAGACTAAGATGGCTATGCCGTCATAGGCATGAAGGAAGGTTGACAGAGCGGCCGAATGTGACGGTCTTGAAAACCGTTGTGCGGTGACCCCGCACCAAGGGTTCGAATCCCTTACCTTCCGCAAAGCGAATGGTGCCCCGCCGCGAAACCGGCGGGGCACCAAGGTTTTACGGCGTAACGCCGGTGTTTCATGGCGATGATGCGGGAAACCCAGGAGGGACTGGAAGGGACCCTAGGAGGGGTACCCCAAAAGGGCCCTGCAACGAGGGCGCGGCAGGGGTCCACAGTGCCTCTCGAAGGTTTCTGTACCTTTTACGGCCGGTCAGCGTTGATCCTGACGCACTACGGCAGTATCAGCAGCAACAAGGGCACGGCGTCGACCCTCGCTACTTCAATCGCGATGCCGGAGCCAGTAGAAGTGCGCATACTCTGTGACCAGTGCGGTAACGAGCGGCCCGAGCCAGTTGTGCGGTGTGAGCCAGGACTTGGCGGAGAAGAGGGCGCCTTCAATGTACGTCAGGCCAGCCAGGATTCGCGCCAGCAAAAGAACGCACACAAAGGTGATGACCTGACCTCTTTCCACGGTGAAATCCGCTGTTCCTTGACGTCACCTCTGTTCATGCCGCCCTCCATTGGTTACCGGATTACCATGATGTCGCCAATTGTATGCCCGAGAGAACGATGGGACAAGACCAACGGGATCTCTGTTGCATCCTCTTCCCACACGTTACGGTCCAGACGGGTGGCATCGCATAGTCCGCCCTGTGCGATGCCACCCCTCTTCCCTCATGTTCGGGCAAGACTCTTCCACACGAGCTCACGCTCGCGTATGGGTCTATTCCGTGTGCGACTTACGGCGTGCAACCGCGACGAGCAGCGTTCCACACAGAACCGCCGCCATCGCAAGCAGAAGTGGAATCGGGTTAAAACCGGTATGTGCCAGCGTGGTCGTGCGAGCAGCCTTCGCGGTAGCGGTCTGTGTGGCCGCGGCGGCAGTCTCCGAAGGGCTGGGCGCCGCCGCAGATGTCACGGGGTCTTCGGATGGTTGCTGCGAGCTTGGCGCGGGCGTTGGTTCAGGGGTTGAAGCAACGACGGTTCGTACGGTGCCGGAACCGGTTGGGTCGAATACAAGCGTTGTCTCGTAGGGCACACCGTTAATGGTGGCGGTGTTGGTCTGGGTTGGGCCACCCGTTGTTTGGACGTAGACACGGCACACATCGTCAGGGCTCTCAGAAGCGAAAGAAACGGTGTTGTCGGACTGGTTAGTTGGGGCGGGGTAATAGTCCGCCACTCCCCAGGCGTCAGCTGATGTGCATCGGATCGCGCCGAGGAATAGCACGCCCGAATCGCCGACGACGTATTCGGTGCTGCCGGTCATGTCAATGTTCCAATTCGCGCGGAAGAGGTTGTAGTCATCGCCGGTGATGCGCTCGAGCCATCCAACTTTTTCTGTACGGCGCGGGGCTGGCTCATACGCTACTGGCGTGCTGAACTCAACGGTGTACGGCACCCCGGTTGCGGCGCCGGTGAACTGTGATTCTCCGACGGCGCTTCGGAGTATCAGTGCTCGCGCTTGAATGGTGCCAGTCATGGACTCGTAGGCTTGGACGCCCTCTAGAAGGTGGCAATACAACATGGCGTCCGCCGTGTAGCAGCTCGCGACAACTTCGCCGTCGTCCGTCGCTAAATCAAAGAAAGGTGCGGCCTGCCAGAGAAAGCCGTTGGGCAGACTCAGTTGGAAGCTATCGCGCGGCTGGGGATTTGCGATCTGCCAATCGACCTCGGTTGTCACGTATGAGCCGACGGAGGGCCCGGCGGGGTCTTCGGGCGTTATCCGCACCTCCGTGATCGTGATAGTAGCCGCCTGTGCGCCGGTGGATATACCGAAGGCGCCGAGACATGTGAGGACAAGCGTGAGCAAGGTTGCGGGCACGATTCGACGACGAGGTTTCGTAGCGCTCTGCATTGAGGGACCCTTCCATTTGTGTGCCGAAGAAGTAATGTGCTTCTACACGCGGGGTATCGTCGGCCGATACTGCACCGGTGCGGTCGCGGATTCCTCGCATATCTGCGGGAACACATGACAGCGTACAGTGCTTTAGGATCGGTGCGAAACAGTTTGTGTGCACCGTCTCAGAGTGTGGGCATGCGTATTGGGGTGAGTCGAGAGAGAAGGCGGTGAAGGTGGGAGTGTGAAGGGGCGGGTAGCGAGGATGGTTGGATGGCCAGGTAAGGGAGGTGAGCGTGCGGATATTCTAGGGGCGACGGAAGTACGGTGCGCAAGCACGTGAGATTGTTGCCGCGACGAGCGCAGGATATGAGATGCATAGGCGTGCGTTTCGATACGCGGGGTATAAGAAACACGCAGCGTGTTACATTGCGCGCAACTGGGTAACACGGCAGAAGTGCGCGAAGGGTCCATGCGTTTTTCTCATGCCGATACAAAGAGTGGATCGGGGCCTAAGCGCGCCTGGCGATCAGAAAGGAGATGCGCATGACTTCTACGAGGCGAGATGACCGCGCCAAGGTGCTTGCTGCCACCGATCGGAATATCCAGCGCGCTGCGGAGATTGTGCTCGCGGGCGGTGTGATTGTGGCGCCGTCGGATACGAATATGGCATTGACTCGGGACGCCTGGAATGAGGCCGCCGTTCGCAGGGCCTTCGCGATCAAACGTCGTCCGGCGACGTCGCCGCTGACGCTATTCATGCGAGCTCCGGGCGACTGGCCGACGTACACGGAAGTTCCCGACGTTGATCGGCCGATTGTGCAGGCGTTGGCAGGCTCCTTGTGGCCCGGTCCTCTGAATATTGTGCTGCCGCGCGATCCACAACGAGTCCCTGACTTCATTGTGTGTGGAGGGAGCACGGTCGCCCTCGGCGTGCTGTCCAATCCAACCGTGCAGCGTCTGCTTGATTTCATCGGTAGACCGGTGGCGATGACATCGGCGAACCTATCTGGTCAGGCCAGCGGCGTTCTGGTAGATGTGGCGATGGCGCACGATCAGATCGGTGATGCAGTTGATCTGATTCTGGAAGGCGGAAAGCAGGGCACGACGGCGTCCTCGACCATCGTGAAAGTGGATAACGGAAGGCTAACGATTCTGCGGCAAGGAGATATACAGCCGCAGACTATTCGTGAGACGTTGGCGGGATTACCGGTAGAACTGGCGTTCTAGGCAAGCTCGATCCGCTATGGCAGCGGAGACTGAAGATACTCTCGCCTTTGGTGCTGGAATGTTCGCTCGGCCGTCGTTTAAGCGAACGAGAAGGCCACTCCCTCCTGTGGTGCTGAATGGTCCGCACAATCCACGTCAGTGCAGGGCGTAGATCAGTGTATATGGCTCTCCCGTAGAGGCCTGGGATGGGCCGTTGAGTTCAATGACTAGAAGGTACATTTCTCCCGTGTCGTAAAGGCGGCCGTAAACGTGGGGATCACTGGAAAGATATGCTGTACTGATCGGCAAAGTGAAGGTGTACTCGGAAGACTCGTACGTCCCGTCCTCCTGCATTTCCCAGCGGTTCCCTCGTATATCGAGCCTTGATGAGGGGCCCCATCGCGCCTTTACATAGAAGTCCGGCTCGCGGGCGACGACATCATCCGTATTGGCCGAGTAAGCGTCTTGCCACCGCAGCGTTTTGCCGGTCGCTGGGTCAAGCACGACGACCTGCGAGTAATAGGCGCGGCCGTCGTCGGTAGCCTGGACGTAATACGTCAGTTCAAGTGTCGGGTTATCGCCGCTGGTGGTCGCCGCGCTTGCAATGGGGACTGGTGATTGCTTTGGGCCGCGAGAGTAGGACCAGATCGTTTCTCCGGTGGCGGGGTCAAGTAACTGCGCCTCGGCTCTTGTGATCAACACAGGCCCGGCATCGGTATTAAAAAAACCATAGTAAGGTTGATCGAGTCCTTCGCGGACCCAGAGGACCTCGGTGTCTTCGCCGAGCTCTCGCTGCTGCGGCGCCTGACCGGGTGTGGCGCCGGTGGTTGTCAAATGCCCCGGTAGATATGTTGGTGGAGAGGTGAGGAAAAGCGGAGCTGCTAGGGCAGCGGGGATCAGAAGGGCGAGCCCGGCGGAAAGCGAGCGAATACCTCTTTTGCCTGCGGTGCGTTTTATGCTCAGTGCCGCACCGGCGGCGACGGCGGCGGCTACCAGCGCTGCGGCCATCCAGAGCATAGAGGTGGGGCCGATGGTGTCAGTGATGAGGGTACGCCTCCACCACCATAGGCATATGGCCGCTGCCATAAGCGGACCCGCGACGGTGATGGCGATGCTGAGGTTGCGTTTCCGCGTGTACTTGCAGAGTCTCCATCCAACAATTAGCCATGCCAATGCGAGAAGCACGATGGTGGCGATTGGGGAATGACGGACGGCGACGGCGGAGGGCCCGACGTATTTCTCGGTGCGTGCGGCAACTGCCAAGACGATAGCGAGCAGCGTGCTCGTGAGTGCAAGCGTGCTGCAGAATGTGCGACGGTCGAAGATTCTCATTGTTCTGCCTCCTGCTGTCCGGTACGAGCATCAATGATCGTGCGCTCGCCAGGCGCATTCCCAATGGTGAGCGTTCCATCGGCGCCGATCCAGGTGACATTATGCCAGGGGCCGCGAGCATCTGATCCATCCCGGTGAACCGTCCGTACCGACGCGCTACCGTGCGCGCGGTGGAGGTCGAGCTTATCGTTAACGAAGTTGTAGTCGTCAGAATAGAAATCGGACAGGATGAGGTCGTCACCGGCTGTACTGGCGAGCCATTCGTCGGTTTCCCAGCTTGTGGCCTCGCTGCCATCGAAGGGGAGGATGGTGATGGTTCCCCCGGGCAGAGGAGTTGTGCCGTCAGTGGTTTGAACGACCACCGCATCGCTGAGTAGGACCATGGAAACCACGGCCCCGCTGACCTTTGTTTCTAGCACCGTTTCACCGGTTGCAGCCTCCAGAACAACAACCGGAGTACTCATCGTGCCGTCCAGCTTGCGTGTGCAAGCGGTGTGCAGGACCAGGTAATCGCCCGTGGCCTGGACCGATCCATTGATCTGCGAATACGAGACAGACTTACGGTAGTCGGGGGTGAATACGGGGACGTTAATCGTGCGGCTCCAGAGGAACTCCCCGTTGGAGTCAAACTGCACAATACGATCAGGCATGTCGTCGGCGGATCCTTCTTCAAGAATGACCAGAAGACCCGCCGCAGTGAGAATAGCCGAATCATAGGTGCCCCAGGCTCCCGCGAAGGCATTGTAGATTCCGCGGGGTGTTGATACCTCCCACCCGCCGTCTTGGTCAATGTATGCGCTGACTTCGGGAAGAGGTTTAGTGGAGACATCGCCGAGTAATTCCGATATACGGTCCTTGCTGACGGCGTCGGCGAGGGCGTGAACGCCAAGCACCAGAATGATGGAAAAGGCGAAGGCAAGTCTCGGAAGAATGTGCTTGGGCGGGATGTGTTTGCCCCGAGGGCGTTCTTTCAAGCTGGGCGGCGGAGAAGAATCCTGATTGGGTGATAAGGACGTGTGCTGGCTGGCCGTCTGGGTGGCCGTGGAAGAGGTGTCGTCGACCGCTTCCGATGAGGGGGAATCCTGCATGGGTTCCGGGGACGTGTCGCGGGCTGCTGCCGAGGGTGAGTTAGGCTCGTCGGTGTGCGGTTCCATGGCGCAGATCATACCAAAAGCTGTTAATGCACGCGAGAGTTCTCGGGATACGACCTGAGTCGTGCCGGGATCGCTAATGGCACGACGGCAAGCGCCGTCCCGCTACCCGACAACACTCGGCAGCAATGCGTGCGAGCCGGTATGCGGAGTACTGTGACCGGTAGGTGGCATGCTGTGACCGGTGTGCGGCATGCTACGAAGCGTCGGATCGCGTCAGTGCAGGGCGTAGATCAACTTATGCCCCCATTTCAGGGGACCTCGAGGTGCTCCGTTGAGTTCAACGACCATAAGGTACATGTCGCCGGTGTCATAAGCATGGCAATGAGGGTGGGGAGTTCCGGAGAGATAGGCTTTGTCGATCGGCACGGTTAAGGTAAAAGAAACATCATGTATCCGCCCCACCTCTGTCTGGAGTTCCGGAGACGGCTCCCACTGTACGTCGATCTGCCAACAGAAAGAACTAGACGGCATCTGAGCTGGGCTACCCAGATTGGCCGAGTACTCGTCCTGCCAGCCCAGTGTCTGACCGCTTGTTGGGTCAAGGCGAACGACCTGCGAGTAATAGGCGCTGCTGTCAGTCGGATGAACGTCGAACTCCAGTTCCAGTGCTGGGTTTTCGCCGGTTGTGATCGCTGCTCCTTGTATAGGAATAGGTGAGTTTTTAGCGCCGCGGCTGTAGGACCAGGCCGTTTCTCCAGTGGCGGGGTCAAGCAATTGCGCTTGAGTCCTGGTCACAATGACCGGACCTAATTCGGTGGGGAAGATCGTCGCAAGTCCATCGTCGAGTATTTCGCGCACCCAGAGGACCTCGGTGTCCTCGCTGAGTTCTCGCTGCTGCGGTGCCTGACCGGGTGTGACACCTGTGGTTGTCAAATGCCCCGGTAGATAGATCTGCGGAGACGTGAGAAAAAGCGTAGCTGCCAGTGCGACGGGGATCGCAAGAGCCATCGCGACGGAAGGCCAGCTGTGCCTCCAGTCGCCTCTGAATTCTTTGGCGCGGGCAGGGGCAGGGGCGGCACCGGCGGCGACGGCGGCGGCCACTAGCGCTGCTGCCATCCACAGTATGGAGGTGGGTCCGATGGTGTCAGTGATTAAGACATGCCGCCACCACAACAGGCATGCCACGGCCGCCAGCAGCGGACCGGCCACGGTTATGGCGATGGCGAACTTGCTCCGGGGCATGTACCGGCGCAGCAACGATCCGACAGTCAACCACGCTAATGCGAGGAGTGCAATTGTGTCGATCGGTGCCTCGTGGACGGCTAGGGCAGAAGGCCCGACGAATCGCTCAATGCCGGCGCCAACTGCCAACGCGAGTGCCGTCACGGCACCCGCGAGCGCGAGAGTGAAACGAAAGGCGCGCGGGTCGATTACTCTCATTGTTCTACCTCCCGCTGCCCGGTGCGGGCGTCAATGATTGCCCTTTCTCCGTCGATACTGAAAGTGGTGAGTTCTCCGTCGGCGTCGATCGAGACGACGTCGCGCCAGGGGCCGCGAGCATCTGATCCGTCCGAGTGTACGGTGCGTACCAAGACGGTCTCACTGTACAGCCAGAAGTCGATAAGGCCGGTACGGGAGTCATACATGTACTCTGTTGGGTAGATGCTGGAGAGGACGAGGTCGTTACCGGCCTTGCTGACAAGCCATTCATCGCTTTCCCAGCTGATGGTTTCTCCGCCGTCAAAAGGTAGAACAGTGACCGTTCCACTGGCCTTCGCCGAGGTACCGTCGGTTGTTTGGACGACCACCGCGTCGTCGAGTAGGACCATCGAGAACACGGCCCCGCTGACCTTTGTTTCTAGCACTGACTTTCCGGTTTTCACATCTAGGACGACAATGGGGGTGCTTTTCGTGCCATCCAGCCAATTGGTGCAATCGGTGTGTATAGCAAGGTAGCGGCCCTCCGCCTGCAACGAGCCATTTATAGTGGAATACGAGACAGCAGACTTATATGCGGGGTCATGGAAACCGTACACGGGGACGTTGATGGTCCGGCTCCACAGAGGTTCCCCGTCGGAGTTGAACTGCACAATACGATCAGGCGTGCTGTAGTCCGTGTCGTAGAGCCTTTGCTCCAGTATGGATGCGGGACCAGCCGTAGTCAGAATGGTGTGGCCGCTTGGGCCTTTGGCCGCGACTCCACGGGGTGTTGAGACTCGCCATTCCTCCCGATCCTCATCAACGTATGCGCTGACTTCGGGAAGGGGCTCAGTCGAGACCTCACCGAGCAATTCCGATACACGGTCATCACTAAGTGCTCCGGCCATGACACTGACACCACGTGCCAGGATGGCGGAGAAGACGAAGGCGATTACCACAAGGACCAGTCTGGAAGGGATGCGTTCGTGTCGGGAGGTATTTTTGGTTTGGGTGGGCTCCGAGGGTGAGTCGGGCTCGTCGGTGTGAGGTTCCATGGCTCACACCATACCAAGAGTTGTTAATGCACGCGAGAATTCTTGGGGTACAACCTGAGTAGTGCCGGTATGGCTAATGAAAATGACGGTGAGAGAGAACTTCCCTCTGCCCCGACAACACTCGGCAGCAATGCGTGCGAGCCGGTATGCGGAGTGCTGTGAGCAGTAGGCGGAGGGCTGTGACTGGTAGGCCGAGTGTTACGAAGCGTCGGATCGCGTCAGTGCAAACCGTAGAGCAGTGTATGCCCGTCACAGTGGTTGGCCGTCTCCGCGGAATCCGTCGTGCTGAGCGTGACATCTAGGACGTACATGCTGCCCGCGTCGTACACACCGCCGTGGATGGCGGGATGCGCAGGCAGGCACGTGTCGTCGATCAGCACGGTAAACCTGTCGCCCGCAGCGTTGAAGGGCACCTCGATGGTGGGGGACTCCTCAGCCTGCCGTACGTATGTGTCGGCGAGGTAGTTGTACACGGGATCGCTGGGCAGTCTCTCATCCTGCCAGCCAAGCGTGTTGCCCGTCGCGGCATCTAGGAGAACGGTCTGCGTGTACACGTCGAAGCGCTCGTGATAACTGGTGCGAACGACGAAATTCAGCGCAACCGTACTGCCTTGATTCGTAACGCTTGCTCCCCACATCTGTATCGGGGAGTCCGCTGAGCCCCGAGAGTAAGACCAGACGGTTTCTCCGCTTGCAGGATCAAGTAGCTGCGCCGTATTTGATGTCACCACAACCGGACCGGAGTCCGTGGCAAGAACCCGAGAGACACGCTCGGGCATGGTACGAACCCAGACAACTTCGGTCTGTTCGCTCAGATCCCTTTTGTCAGGCCCAGCACCGACGCCCCCGGATGTTGTGAGGTGTCCGGGCAGGTGCGTCGGCGGCAGGGCCAGGAAGGCGGCAGCGAGGGCGATCGGTACCACGATGCCGAGTCCAACAGCGAACCAGCGGCTACTTTCGGTTTCCGTAGTGGTCAATGCACTCAATGCGGTGCCCGCCGCCACCGCGGCTGCCAGCAGTGCCATGGAGGTCCAAAGTATGGCGGTAGGCCCGACTGTTGTGCGGATAAGAATGCTGGCCCACCACCACAGGCAGGCCAGCGAGGCAACCGCCGGGCCTGCAACAGTCACGGCAAGGGCCAGCCGGGGCCATGGCAGGCGGCGGTACAGCCGATATCCGATTGCCAGCCAGGCGATGGTGAACAGAAGGATCTTGGTGATCGTGGCGTGTGTTGCGGTGCTGGCGGATGGCCCGGCGAACCGTTCCATACGTGCGGCGATTGCAAACACGACGGCAAGCAACGCGCACACCGAGGCAAGAGTAGTCCGTACCGTGCGGCGTTCAGGGCATTTCACGCTTGTGCCTTCTGCCGTGTGGTGGGCTGATTGATGTGTTTGAATCCTACCCGCTCCCACTTCTCCACACATGGCGGCATGACTCAGTATCAGTGCAAGCCGAAGATAAGGGTGTGCTCGTTGGACGGGGCGGCGAACTGTGATGCGCCGCCCTCTAGTTTGACGAGAAGGAGGTGCATGCCCTCGACGTCGTACACCGTGCCACTGATCATTGGGTCCCCGGAGAGATACGTTTCCTCCAGCGGTACGATGAAACTATTGTCATCTCCATCGGAGCGGGCGTAGCCATCGCCATCAGAATCGAACCGTACCTCAATGGCTGAGGAATACGGCATCTGTTGGGTAGTTGTCTCAACCACGTAGCGGCCGTAGAGAGGGGACGGGGCTGGAAACTCGTCCTGCCACTCAAGCGTTTCACCCGTCGCCGCGTCTAGCAGCACCGTCTGATAGTAAGAGGGATACCGATCGGAGGAAGGGCTGACCTCGAATCGCAGGGCGACGGCGGAGTTCTGTTCCGCAGCTTTTGAAGTAGTGACGGTCGCCGCTACTTGAATGCTCAATCCGCGCGTGTACGTCCACACCGCTTCACCACTGGTGGGATCGAGAAGCTGGGCAGTCTGTGCAGTTACCACCACGGGGCCGGCATGTGTAGCAAGCACGGTTACGTAAGGCTCCGGTATCTCGTGTACCCAGATTGCCTCCGTGTTTTCGCTGAGTTCTTTTGGTGCCGGGGGATTGCCTGCCGTTACGCCGCTTGTCGTCAGCTTTCCGGGAAGGTAGGTAGGCGGCAGAGTGAGCAGTGCGGCAGTTACCACTACCGAGACGGCGACGCCGACCACGGCGGAGAGTCGACGTTTGCCGTTGTCCTTCGTCGGTGCCGGTGCAGTCAGAGCAGCAGCCGTTGCCACTGTGAGTGCCAACAGTGCCACGGTGGTCCACAGAATAGCTTTGGGGCCAATGGTCTCGCGGATGAGAGTTGCGGTCCACAACCACCCGCACGCGAAAGTAGCCACACCTAAGCCGGGAACTGCAACGATACCTACACGTGGAAAATCACTGATAATGCAGAACCAAGCTATCGGGAACCACAGGATGACAAGAAGGACGATCCAAGACATCGGCCCGTGCCGCATGGCCACAACAGACGGGCCGACCAAGTTTTCCTGTCGGGCGGCGAATGCGAGCGCGATAGCGATCAGTGCGCACGTCACTGTCACTGCCCGGTGTAGCGTAGGGCGGTCGAGGTCCTTCACTGTGCTTCCTCCTGCTGCGCTGCTACCTGCCCGGTGCGGGCGTCAACAATGGTTTGCTGGTCTTTGACGTATCCAATTGTCAGCAGGCCATCCGAGCCGACCTTGGCCACATCTTGCCAAGGTCCGAGGGCGTCTGAACCATCGGGGTAGACGGTGTGGGCGGAGGCCGTTCCGTTGGGCCATAACGATGTCTCGGTGGTAATAGAGTCACTCTCCACGAGGCCGAAGACGTCCGTGAGAATCAGGGTTTCGCCGGTGCTGCCGGCCAGCCATTCGTCGCTGTGCCAACTGGAGATATTGCCGCCTCTGAAAGGAAGGACGGTGATCGTTCCGCCTGCGCGTGCCGTGGTTCCGTCGATAGTCTGAACGGCGACGGCGTCGTCGAGCAGGACCATTGCTACTGCGGCGCCGTCAACCTCGGTTTCTAACACGGTTCGTCCGCTCCTCGCCTCCAGAACGACGACGGGTGTGCTTGCCGTGCCGTCGTCATGGCGGATATAGCGGGATCGCAACACGAGATGTTCGCCGTCGGACTGAAGAGGACCGGTGACTCGGGTGCGATTGGCGCGGTATACGGCGTTGTGACTCGTCGAGTAATAGTCCGCAACAGTATTGCCCAGCGTCCGGTTCCACACGACATCGCCGTCGGTATCAAACTGCACGATGCGCTCGGTCGAATCCCATTGCTTTTCCTCAGAGTCCCAAAAGTACTCCGCTAAGACGAATGCGGGACCCACGGATGTAACGACGTTATACGTATACGAGTCGGAGAGCTCGTCAGGTGCTAGTACTTCCCAATCATCCGGGGCAACTACATCCCACTGGTCATCAACAAGCCGTGCGCTCACGCCGGGGAGTCGATCGGTGGATACCTCTCCAAGAAGCTCCGGTTCGCTGGTGCGTAGGTGGATGAGGGCCACGGCACCGACGGCGATGATCAGGGCGCAGGCAATAGCTGCCGCAAGGAGACGGCGCCCATGGAGAAGAGTGCTGCGTTTGGAAGGCGCCTTGCTCTCTGTGTGCGGGCCATGTTTCGAAGCGTGACCGTGCTCGGGTTGATCGCCTGTCTCGTGCTGCGAGTCAGGCTCGTGGGGTGAGTCGGGTTCGTGCTGTGAGTCGGGTTCGTGACCTGAGCCGGCCACCTGCGCGGCAGCCGCGTCGTCGTCGGGTTGGGCAGGTGCGCCATCCTCGAGAGGGTGAGATTCCATGCGTGAACTCTAGCACAGTGCGTCGTCGTATGGTGGGGTTAATAGAGCCCGCATACGAGTTTGGTGTCCGCAGACGAAGCAGGCAGGACCTCCAGAAGGTACATGCTACCGGCGTCGTACAGTCTCTTCTCGATCAAATAGGTGTCTTGGGGCAGAATCCTCGCGTCTAACACAATGGTGAAGCTATTGCCATCGGCATCAAAGATCACATCAAAGGCTGATGCATCATCCATTTTGTTTCCGTGCGGATACATGGGATTCACCCAAGTGAGCCCAGCATCTGGCTCACGTCCACCGGAACCATTGCTAAGCAGTTCCGCGTGTTCCCAGCCAAGCGTTTCACCTGTCTCTGCGTCCAGGAGAACGGTCTCTGGATAACGGTAGGCGCTGCTGGAAACCTCGTACTCTAAAGCGACTGTCGAACCTGAGTCTCGAACTTCGGCACTGGTAATGAGCTGTTGGGATGAGTCAGAGCGACGTGTGTATGTCCAGACCGTTTGACCTGTGGCGGGATCGAGCAGTTGGGCTGTCGTCCGTGTGACGATAGTCGGACCGGAGTCTGAATTGAGCATCCAGGAGCGGCGCTCAAATGCGCGACACCAAAGAAGTTCCGTATCCTCACTGAGCTCTCTTTGCGGCAGTGGCTGCTCTGCCACCACACCCGTTGTGCTTAGATCTCCAGGGAGGTGAGTGGGTGGGAGAGAGATGAGCAATGCGGTTACTCCGATACAACTGACGGTTCCGATTAGCGACGCCCTGCCTTTACTGCTGGTGTAGTCAGTATCGGGGGAGTTGTCAATGCCGCTCCGACGCCGATTGCAGCGGCGAGCAGCGCAACGGCACTCCACAGCAGGGAAGTTGGAGCAATGGTCATGTGATTGAGCGTGGTGCCCCACCACCATAGACAGGCCAGCGCTGCCAACACGGGGCCGACAATGGTGATGGCGACGCCGATTCTATGCCAGGAGAACTTGCGGCAAAGAGCTGATCCTGCAATGAGCCATGCAATGGATAGTAAAAGGAACCGCGTTATAAGGTCAGACGCCGCAGCCGCGCTGGAAGGGCCAACGATTGGTTCTGTGCGCGCCGCGATCGCCAACGTAATGGCGATGATTATGCATACACTCCCGACAGTCAGATGCAATGCATGACGGTCGAGGTTGCGCAACACCTTGGGTCTCATCGTTCTGGTTTTCATCGTTATGGCTCCGGGTTGTAGATGTGGACTTGGGTGTCTGCGCATCCTGAACATGACGACTGCGATGCAGGTGGTAAAGACGACGGGGGAGGTGATGTGCTCTCCTCGAGAGGGTGAGATCGCATGTGCACACCCTAGCAGGCGATTGGCAGGCCCGCCACGGGAACGGCATGCTGAGTGCATTGATACGGTGAGCGGTGTTCATATTGATACGGTTAACTGTGTGAATAGGAGACATGGTGCGTTCGCAAGGTTATTTGGGCGGGGGAAGTCGGCCGAGCGGACGCGGCCAGGCAGCGCGTGGAGCGACGACGGCAGGCGGGCTTGGGGCGAGGACTCGCGCGCACGGTCTGTTCGGAACAGTACTACTGCGGCGGATGCCATGGTGCAGGCCGGTGGCTCGCACGTCACCGACCCACGTGATCAGGCGACGCACCCCGCCCCGGTTCTGCCCTTTGAAGCCGCACTCGTTGCGCGTGGAAATAAGGTCGATGCGATCAGGAGCTATCGTGGGCGTACGGGCGTCGGCCTACGTGCCGCGAAGGATGCAATTGACGGAGTGGAAACGGGAGAGACGCCGATTGCGCCAGACGACGGCGTCGCCCAAAACCCAGTGCTTTCAGTGCGGGAGACCATGCCTCCACCGAGTACGGATGAGGTGGCGCTGATCAGGGCGGGAATGAAGGTGTGGGCGATCAAGGCTTACCGGGAGCGTACCGGCGCGGACTTGAAGACCGCAGCCGACGTGATGAACGAGTATGAGCAGCAATAGTGGGCAGTGTAGGACACCCGGTGGGTCGGGACGGTGCAGAGGCTGTCAGGCAGAAGGAGTGCAGCAGCTATCCGTTTACTCTATGTTCGGCTGCACACGGGTGAGTCCGGGCCTTATTCTCGGTCGCGCAGTGATGTCCGCGGCTGGAGTTGTTATGACTACTTGACGCATGGGAGGCATCGCTTGTGCAAGAACTCAGTCGGATGAGGAGAAGCTGAATGGCTCTAGAGTTTTTGTTCGCAGAGTCTGCGCTCTGGTCGGCGTTGTGGATGGTACTAGTATCGATATCCGTCCGACGTTTTCCCTTCACCATGGAACATGACTATCCCGAAGATGTGCGAAAAGTAGCGAATATCAAGCCGCCGTCGAGCCGACAGAAGCGAACCGGTATGTTGTTTGCGACTTTGAGTCTTTCGCTGACATTCGCCCTGTTGGTTTTCTTCGGTGTCTCCGGAATTAGGGACGTGGGGCAGGGATTTCTTCCCATGTTTATCCGCGTGTGGGTTATCTGCATGGTGTGGAACGTTGTTGATCTAGTCGTCGTTGACTGGTTCTTGATCTGCGCTCTCGCATGCAAGTACTTCCTGCTTCCCGGAACGGAAGGCTATACGGGTAACAAGAACTACCGGTTCCACTTTAAGGGATTTTTGAAAGGCAGCGTAGCCATGACCTGCATGGCGTCCATTGCAGCCGGAGTGGCGTACGGAATCATGTTGTGGACGTAGCAGGGAGATTCTTTTCAATGGTGGCATGTATGCGCCATAAGCGACCGAAAGGAGGAACAGCCATGGGTGTGGACAAGAATATACAGCCTGCACTCCGGGATCCCCGTCCGAAAGCTGGACAGATTGAGGGGGAAAGAACACTGGAGCGAGCAGGTGTGCACTGCGCTTGAGGCGTGGCGGCTGGGCATTGAACTGCGTCGTGGTAAGCCTAAGAGCTTCCGGCCAACGATTGGCACGGCGTTCTAGCGCTCGGGACCGGCCGACGGCGTCGTCGCTCAGACGTCGATGCGGCGCAGGAGGTTCGGGGAGGAATCTCGCCGGTGAGGATGTAGTTGCGGAAGACGGGTACGGCCTACTGCCCAGTGAAGATTTCTTCCGGGTGGAGCTGCACGGTGATGAGGTCCTCGGAACCGTTGTCCCAGGAGAAGAGGACCCAGCGGTCCGGATCGACGACTGGTTCGCGTGCCAACACGTAGTGGATGTAGCCGCAAGCGGGGTCGGGAACGCGAGTCTCAATGGTCATGGCCAGCTCGGAGCCGACAGCCTGCATGTACCGGTGTTGCTCGGGGTCGTCGTCGGGCAGATCTGCAAGACGTTCGATTCCCTCCGGCAGGGGTTGAACTCCCATGGCGAAACGTGGTCCCTCGGTGAAAAGAGGGGGAAAGAGCAGGTCATTCTCAACTTCGTCCGCGACGAGTTCGGGAGTCTGGGGAATGACGTCTCGTTCCACCTTTCCGGCTCGGGCGCCTACATCCCAAACGAAGAAACGTCGCATAATCATATCCTTGCTGTGATAGGCGGAGGCGCCACCGTGTTACGGAGGCGCTGTCTGAACGGGGAAGCGCTCAGAACTTCGGAGCGTTCCGCAGCGAAGATGCCTTCAGGCGACCACGAAACCGCGATTTCTGCGGTGTGCGACTACCGTATCCATCAGGACGAAGATTGCTGCACTGTCAGCGACTAAGTTCGCAAGTTTCGCTCCTCCCAAGCACAGTGTTTTCCGGGTTGGTCGGTGAAGGGGTGGCCCGTCGCACGGCCTTCGGGTGTGCGCGCAAACATCGGCGCGGTTATGGAGCCGAGGGTTAGACGGCTGCATACAGGAAGGAGTCGTATCGTGCGTGGGCGTGGTTATGGAATCGAAGGCTGGACGGCCCAGTAATTGCCCATTGAGTCGAAGTGCAAGAGGTGCAGGCGCTCGGGGGTCAGCACAATAGGTTTGCCCGAGACGAGCTCGGTCATCCTGCCGAGCGCTTTGCGGAACTCGCGCGGCTGCAATGGAGTGAGCGTGTGAGGCCGGTAGTAAGCGAGGGTGATATGGGGCGTGAACCGCTCGGAAGGAACGATCTCCTCGAATAGCGCTCGGGCCTGCAGCAGTTTGCGATGCTCGGCCTCGTCGTCGGCCGTGATTCCGACGACGACGCTCGTGTTCACCAAATTGAATACGGCGGTACACCTTGTGCGGATGGGGCCGATTGCGCGTGCTCGGGCGACGAGTTCTGTTGCGATTGCAAGGCCGCTCTGCATCGACGGCCATACCAGTTCCCGGTTCGGGGAAGCGTGAAGATCGTGGAGAGTCACATGCGCCATCTCCACCGGTAGCGGAACCGAGAGAGACTCTCCGAAGTGGGTATGAAGGTCTTTCGCGAGCGAGCCAATGAGTTTTTGTGCGTCGTCGTCGAGGAAGTAGGCAACCGTATCGCCGTGGAACGGCTGTAGCATGCCGGTTTGTGGAGCAATCTTCTCCGCCAGGGATGGAGGGAGGCCGAATGTTGGCTCGTCGGGGACCGAATCAGTTTGGAATGAGTTGATGCGTTCGGTGAACTCGTGCAGGTTTTCCATGCTGGGTTCCTTCGGGTTTTGCGAGTAGCGGGTGGTGTGATCCGTGTTTTGGGAGTAGCGGCTCGTGTGGTGCCTCGAACGCATGAATATTACTGGGCGGATGCCAAGTGGGCAAAGTACCTGCTCAGCGTTCTGCGTGCCCGTGGATGACCGGTGCGAGCGGACCGAACAGGCCGCTGATTTGTGTTGTCTGCAGCTGTACACTGGAGAAGCCGGCGCGGTTAATCGTGTCCGCAGTGTCGCGGCACGGGTCGCACCCATGACCGAAGCGTCGGGTGAATGGGCGTGCCATTGTCTGAACGCGACGAGCTTTCGAGCCGGGAGCGGCAACCACGTGTTCGTAGAACACCAGCACGCCCCCGGGTCGTAGCACTCTGATGGTTTCGCCCAGAGTGGCCGCCGGGTCCGCAACCGAACACAGAACGGTGGAACAGATAGCTGCATCAACGCTGGCGTCTTCCAGTGGTATCTGCTCTGCGCGTGCTGACAGCAGCTGAGAATCAGGTCTGGAATTAACTGCGGCCGCCAATCGGCGTCCGGGAGAGGGCTCAAGTG
Organism: Actinobaculum sp. 313; assembly: GCF_003073475.1. Classification (GTDB taxonomy): domain Bacteria; phylum Actinomycetota; class Actinomycetes; order Actinomycetales; family Actinomycetaceae; genus Asp313. The sequence goes on from NZ_CP029033.1 coordinate 241,454, forward strand.
CCAGCCAGTGGACGCTTGGATGCAGCATTGATGCGGAAACTCCGGTGCCCGCACCGAGATCAAGGATCGTGCCCCTGAGGGTGGGAAGGACTCGCATCTGCCACCGTTGCTGCGTGGTTACGGCGGACGAAGAAGGCTCCATGTGGTCCATGGTACTACCGGCGTGGAATCCGGCGGTGGCGCGTGCGTGCCGTCGGCGAGGTCGTAGCCGGCGAGATCGTAGCCGCTTGCGCGGCCCCAGTTCGTGCTCGGTCATGTGGGGTCAACACGATCCTGCGCGCACTCACCGAGGCCCCGGGATCATCCTCGCTCACGCGGGGTCAACTGACATTATCGCCGTGCAACTCCTTCTGGGGCGGGATCATCCCCGCTCATGCGGGGTCAACTCTGATCATCCGTTGTCGCCGTCACCTGTACAAGGATCATCCCCGCTCACGCGGGGTCAACTTGACCGACCGGGGTCGTATGAACGATCTGGACGGATCATCCCCGCTCACGCGGGGTCAACGATGGGTTTGAGTCGGCCTCGCCGTATCCAGGAGGATCATCCCCGCTCACGCGGGGTCAACTCGCGGATGCTGTAGCTCAAGCGCGGGCCGATCGGATCATCCCCGCTCACGCGGGGTCAACGCGACGGGTGAGCAGACAGATGGCGTGCTCCGCGGATCATCCCCGCTCACGCGGGGTCAACCTTCCGCCAGGCGCGCCGCGTGGGTATCGCGCGGGATCATCCCCGCTCACGCGGGGTCAACGGATTGGCGGTTGCGTGTGCGTGTCATTGTTTTGGATCATCCCCGCTCACGCGGGGTCAACCAGACGACCCCGGGCTCGGAAAAACCAGGCAACTGGATCATCCCCGCTCACGCGGGGTCAACGTCGCGCTAAACAGTGGAATATTGGACACGTACGGATCATCCCCGCTCACGCGGGGTCAACGGCAATACCGGCGCCCTTCGCCATGTCACCGTCGGATCATCCCCGCTCACGCGGGGTCAACCAAGTCGCCGGTGGCGGCGATGTCGGCGACGTCGGATCATCCCCGCTCACGCGGGGTCAACGCCGGAGAGATCGCCGCGCTACGCCGCGACGATAGGATCATCCCCGCTCACGCGGGGTCAACTGCACGAGGAAGGCGCCCTGTTCGCCGTTGATCGGATCATCCCCGCTCACGCGGGGTCAACACGAAGGGAGGATCGCGTGATCACGCCCGAGGAGGATCATCCCCGCTCACGCGGGGTCAACCCGCCAGCTCCCCTCAATCGTGGCCATGTCGGCGGATCATCCCCGCTCACGCGGGGTCAACGATGCCCGCCACTTCTCCCGCGCCTTCGGGTCCGGATCATCCCCGCTCACGCGGGGTCAACGTCTCCGCGACTTGCGACGCATACCCGGACTCGGGATCATCCCCGCTCACGCGGGGTCAACCGGATGGACAACCTAGCCGGATCCTGGGAGGAAGGATCATCCCCGCTCACGCGGGGTCAACTGTTAGCGGAGCGGATAGCGTCAGAGCCGAAAAGGATCATCCCCGCTCACGCGGGGTCAACGGCGTACAGGTCCGCCAGGGCCGCGATCTGTGCGGATCATCCCCGCTCACGCGGGGTCAACATATTCCCCGGATCGTACCCGCCGAAATTCCCCGGATCATCCCCGCTCACGCGGGGTCAACAGCAGGCGTATGTGGCAGCGTTGGAGCGGCATAGGATCATCCCCGCTCACGCGGGGTCAACAGAACGAGGTCACGGTCGAACCCGGCCAGAACCGGATCATCCCCGCTCACGCGGGGTCAACAACCCGGCTGCCGAACGGAAAGTGGCGGGGTAGGGATCATCCCCGCTCACGCGGGGTCAACGTTGACCGATGCGGCCTTGCGCACGATGACTAAGGATCATCCCCGCTCACGCGGGGTCAACTCGGACTGCTCCGGCAAGAACAGCCGGAAGGTCGGATCATCCCCGCTCACGCGGGGTCAACGTCGATGCCAGCGAATACATCGCATACTCGCACGGATCATCCGCGCTCACGCGGGGTCAACGACGAACCAGTTTCACAGCGTTCGCCCGTGAACGGATCATCCCCGCTCACGCGGGGTCAACCACACCGGCTCCCAATACTACCGAACCGACTACGGATCATCCCCGCTCACGCGGGGTCAACACACGGAATCGGACCGCTTGGCGGCGACGGCGGGGATCATCCCCGCTCACGCGGGGTCAACTCGACGAAAGAAGGTGACATGTGGACCCGGACCGGATCATCCCCGCTCACGCGGGGTCAACCGCGACAAGGCCTCAAACATGCGCGAAATCTGAGGATCATCCCCGCTCACGCGGGGTCAACTGTTAGCGGAGCGGATAGCGTCAGAGCCGAAAAGGATCATCCCCGCTCACGCGGGGTCAACTCATACTCGCCCCACGTCACCACCGGAGCCGCCCGGATCATCCCCGCTCACGCGGGGTCAACCCGTGAGCGCCAACGTTGCCCTCCTATCGGCTAGGATCATCCCCGCTCACGCGGGGTCAACCAGCCGCGTGGGACTGTCACATTGTCGCCTACAGGATCATCCCCGCTCACGCGGGGTCAACGTCCACCACCATCCATCCCCCCATCCGGAACTTAGGATCATCCCCGCTCACGCGGGGTCAACTTGTGCTGGGATCATGACAGGCCGCTCCCTTCCGGATCATCCCCGCTCACGCGGGGTCAACGAGGCCGATGATGCGGTTGATGTGGGGGCGGACGGATCATCCCCGCTCACGCGGGGTCAACAGGAGACGCTGACTATGCGCGGCTTCGCTTGACGGATCATCCCCGCTCACGCGGGGTCAACGTCGCATGTTGCGGACCTTCTCGCCGCTGGCGCGGATCATCCCCGCTCACGCGGGGTCAACTGATCGCGCATGATCTCGCCACCTCGGGGCTAAGGATCATCCCCGCTCACGCGGGGTCAACCCGCTAGATGACTTGGTGAGGGTACGCGAGGGGGATCATCCCCGCTCACGCGGGGTCAACCAACGTGTCGGTCGTCCGACGTACCGGGCGGGCGGATCATCCCCGCTCACGCGGGGTCAACCAACGTGTCGGTCGTCCGACGTACCGGGCGGGCGGATCATCCCCGCTCACGCGGGGTCAACATCCCCATGGCCTCGGCCTGCTCCACGAAATCCGGATCATCCCCGCTCACGCGGGGTCAACGTATCCCGATGATCTCTACCGCGATGGCCGGGCGGATCATCCCCGCTCACGCGGGGTCAACTAGATGGGGCTGGAGTATGCTAAACCGCTCCAAGGATCATCCCCGCTCACGCGGGGTCAACGGCATAGATCGCGTCAGCCGAGGACGGATTGTCGGATCATCCCCGCTCACGCGGGGTCAACTGTTAGCGGAGCGGATAGCGTCAGAGCCGAAAAGGATCATCCCCGCTCACGCGGGGTCAACTGCGAGATCAACCCGTTACCATCTGGCCTACCCGGATCATCCCCGCTCACGCGGGGTCAACCGCGAGATCAACCCGTTACCATCTGGCCTACCCGGATCATCCCCGCTCACGCGGGGTCAACCGCGAGAGCGCGGCGGCGACTGAGAAGGTGGAGGGATCATCCCCGCTCACGCGGGGTCAACGCACTGCCATACGTGAAAATAACGTGTGTAGCCGGATCATCCCCGCTCACGCGGGGTCAACCCGAAGGCGCGCGGATTAGCAACCGTGTTAGACGGATCATCCCCGCTCACGCGGGGTCAACGCTTCCCAGTCTGTGATGGGTGCTCCGAAGTACGGATCATCCCCGCTCACGCGGGGTCAACGCCCCCGTCCGCTTGAGCACGGCCAGCGTGTCAGGATCATCCCCGCTCACGCGGGGTCAACCCGCCTGGGCGAGTGACGCGTTTGGTGCCGCGAGGATCATCCCCGCTCACGCGGGGTCAACTTGTCGGGAGTGTATACGGGCTCCGACGTGCTGGGATCATCCCCGCTCACGCGGGGTCAACTCCACGATGGAGTCGGTGAGGCGTGTTCTCTCGGGATCATCCCCGCTCACGCGGGGTCAACCCGGGAATTCGGTCCAATTCGACCGGGCCTTCCGGATCATCCCCGCTCACGCGGGGTCAACTGCGTGTCGAGGTGGCGCGCGGTAGCCGGATTAGGATCATCCCCGCTCACGCGGGGTCAACACCCGGCTGCCGAACGGGAAATGGCGCGGCAGCGGATCATCCCCGCTCACGCGGGGTCAACTATCATGCCGGGCGGGCAAAACCCGCTGGGTAGGGATCATCCCCGCTCACGCGGGGTCAACTCCGATGCCCTCATAGCCGAGTTTGTCGGCCCAGGATCATCCCCGCTCACGCGGGGTCAACAACCGCGAACACGGAAGCCGCCGCGAAGCGGAAAGGATCATCCCCGCTCACGCGGGGTCAACCTACTCCTACGAGTGCGACGGTGAAACAGTTGAGGATCATCCCCGCTCACGCGGGGTCAACGGTTTTTGAGGTTGGGGACGGCTTCGAGGGCCGGGATCATCCCCGCTCACGCGGGGTCAACTGGACCGGCGGCATCGCCGGGTGGCGTGGGCTGGGATCATCCCCGCTCACGCGGGGTCAACATGGCCGCGTTGTATCCATGAGTACACCGTGGCGGATCATCCCCGCTCACGCGGGGTCAACGGCGGGACGGGCCGCACGGTCGAATGGGGCACAGGATCATCCCCGCTCACGCGGGGTCAACTCGATTGGCCACTGACCCACGCCGACACGATGGGGGATCATCCCCGCTCACGCGGGGTCAACACTGGCAAGCCCCCTACAATCCGCTGCCGTTCCGGATCATCCCCGCTCACGCGGGGTCAACAGTTCTCCTTTGTCATCATGTTATGGCGGAATAGGATCATCCCCGCTCACGCGGGGTCAACGCTATTCGCTGGCCTCTGGTCGTTCGCGGACGAGGATCATCCCCGCTCACGCGGGGTCAACCCGAGGACGCGGAGTTGTGCGGTGCGGCGGGCCGGATCATCCCCGCTCACGCGGGGTCAACCACCAAACTATCGGTGGAGGGCCTGTCCGGCACGGATCATCCCCGCTCACGCGGGGTCAACGGCATTAATCCGTTTTCCCCTTCGACGTTGCAGGGATCATCCCCGCTCACGCGGGGTCAACACCCAACCGCGATGGCTGACGCCTTCGCGGCACGGATCATCCCCGCTCACGCGGGGTCAACGTAGCACTCGTTGCCTACGGCGCCTACCGACTCGGATCATCCCCGCTCACGCGGGGTCAACGTCGCAGCCCACGCCTGCCGCGACGTGCACGCAGGATCATCCCCGCTCACGCGGGGTCAACTAGCGGCACCCCGGCCACCCTGGTCACGTGCCCGGATCATCCCCGCTCACGCGGGGTCAACGGCAAGGTAAATCTCAGCCGGTCTTCCCCTCTCGGATCATCCCCGCTCACGAGAGAACGTACAGTGAAGTGCTGCTCGGAACGCGTTGAGTAGACTAACAAAGCGCGACCATTGCCAATACTCTCACTAATGAGTTCCCAGACTTGTTCTCGTACTCGGGCCGACAAGTGCCCGACATAAACACCTGCGGAAACTTCGAGGAGCCAACGTGTCAGTGCTCCCCTGAGCCCGGCGGGGGCTGCGGAGAGAACGATGACGATCATGCGCCAGCATCACCCCCGGACGGCTCAGGATCGGGGTAGCTGCCCTCGTCATCTGGAATCACGGCCGCATAATTCGATCCCCCTGCAACAACCGCCTTCTGGTAGTCCCACAGGGATACAACGTTGACTTCCAGTGTTTCCTCGTCGTCAACGTCCAGAAGGCTTTGAATATCGTGCACGGAACGTTCGATAACCTTCAGTTCGAATATTCGGTCACGTACCCGCCTTCGCGTCGTGCCGGTAAGGTCGCTCATGCCCTCGGCGACGACGTCGAAGGCGATTGGAATAGTTGTCTCGGCCTTGTACAGATCGGCGATATCGTAGACGAAGGATCGCTCATGGCCGGTGTGCACGAAGCCGAGTCCCGGAGAACATCCCAATGAGACTATGACAGAGTGGACAACTCCGTAGAGCGCGGCATGTGCTGCTGAAAGTGACTGGTTGATGGGATCTGACGCAGTGAAGTCGTCCAGACGGTAGTCACGTCGACGCCAAGGCACACCGGTGCGCTGGGAGTGTTCACGATATACATCGCGAATCCGTGCTCCCTCTCTGCCGCGGAGCTGTTGCATGGTCAGCCCGGAGACATCTTCATCGGCGAAGCGCATCGAGTACATGTGCCTCGCAACACGCAGGCGTTTTTGTGGGGAAGAAACCTGGGCGGCCTGGGCGACAAGTAATCGCGTTGATGTAGCCAGTGAGCGCCCATGAGCGTAATAGCGCACACCGCGCTCGCCGACCCAGACCGCCGTCGTGCCGCACTCCCCGAGTAAGGTCATTGCTTGGTGACTAACCGAAGTGCCCGGCCCAAGCATGACGGCGAGCAGCGATGCTGCAGGCACTCTAATAGTCCCTGCAGCATCGCGTGCTGTTAGCGCGCCGTCTTCACGGTGAACCACGCAGTGCTCCACGTACAAAAACGTCATTCGGTCCTGAGCGCGTGGAAGCGCCGTTACCGGAACGGGAAGCAGGCGGGCCATCGTCGTCAGCCTCAGTGCGGATAGGCCAGCGTCATCAGCCCACAGCCGTAGGCTTTCGATGCTCCGAGACCGCTTACGAGCATGTGCCGTAGCCTCTCCGCATCGGTTACTCGCAGTATCCCCTCGTACACGGTGCGATTGATCGTTACCCGGTCGTTGCCGCTACCGTCTTTCCGACGGCGACGGAAAGACGGCCGCTCCCGGCGGACAACGAGGGCGTTGACGGAGGCCGCAGGATCGTCATCACCTTGTTCCGTGCTAGCGCTACCGTCTAGGGCTACATTTTCACCGGGTGCAGATATGCGTGGAGTATCGCCGTGCCCGTCGCTGGAAGCGATGTTAAAGCCATGCTTTTCGCACCGTTCCAACAACCACTTGGCTTGGTGCATGATGGAAACGTGCCCGTATCGCTTTCCCCGATTGCCAGAGTCTTGTGACTTGGCGTACATGGGGTTTGCTGCGAGACGGAAGGCCCACAATTGGCCTTCGCTCAGTTTGCGAAGGAAAGGAGCGTAGTCGACTGTACGCGCTTCGCCAGCTCCGGCAGTATTCTCCAGCTTCTCCATGTCGGGAGTAGTGGGTGAGACGATGTAGAGCTTCGTTGTGAATGCGCCCTCATCGACCCGCCACAAGACTCGCCCAGGACCTAATGAATCGTTCGGATCGGAGTATGTGGGGATAGCTTCCAGCGATTCGCGGCTGTCAGCCTCAGCGTTGGCATCGCGGCCTGAACACGCCGCCGCAACCACTGCATGCATCACTTGTGGAGATCCGAGGTAACGACGGGTGTCCCGCCGTTTGATGTCGAGCTTGAGTTGGGTTAGGAACATCATGCCTCCTGAGCTTGCTGGGCTGCATCCATAGGGTCGTGCTGGTCGGGAAGCACTACCCGGAGATGTACCTTTGATCGCTCAACATCTCGGAACCCATATTCACGCCGACGTGGATCGAAGGAAAAAGGAACGTCCCGACTCCCGAAAGCGTAGTCGGTGGATTCCCCTTCGGGAACTGCTTTTTTGTCGACGAGAATCTCAACATCGGACTCTGAGGTTCTGCGAAGATACGTTTCAGAGGCATGCCACGGTTCAGTCCGTAGAACTTCCAGCAGCTCTCCTTCGCGTAGTCCCAAAGAGACCGGCAATGTCGGAGGGCAGGAACGACGCCCTAGATAGAGGGGGAACCGTGGATGACGCAGCGCGAAGTCGAGCCTCTCCAGAACGTCGCGGTGTCCCTCAATGCCAGCGAGGAACACCGCATCAGAAAGGTAGTAGCGGTTCGATAAAGGCATGGACTTTTTGCCGTCCAATGTACGTGCGGTGTGGAAGTCGCGCGTCACGGCTCCCGGCTGATCTATCCGAACTCCGAAACGGAGCATAATGAGATCCTCAACTGGGTCCGTGCGTCGTCGCCCTTCAGCGGCGGCGAGCATGCCAATGATTCCGCTTTTTGTGGGGATAGTTCGGTGGCGCGAACAGTGAAACGTGACTTCACTCCCCACGATTGCAAAGGTCCGCCGAGCCGAATAAGAAGAACAGTCATTAGCCTTGCTCCGGGCTGCTCGCGTCTGTCTCCGAATTGCTGCCCTGGACGCTGGCGCGCACAGCAGTACTGAGTTCTTTATAGGTCACGCGCCGGCCGAGTCTGTTGACGGCATCAGAATCGTCAAGCGCGACCACGAAGCTCTCTTGCGGTTCCAAGCCGTACTGGGCAACGACCTTGTCAGCATATGTTGCCAAGGCGTCTATTGACCGCGCAACGTAGCCGCGAGAAGAGTCCTGCTTGACGGCTTCCTCAAACGCGCCGACGAATGATATCGGCTGGTCATCACGAACCATTACGACGATGGCATCTGGCAGCGTACGGTTTGCGAACGTGTTCTGCTTGCCGGTAGGCATGGAGGTGGCGAATCCATCAACGAATGCTGTGAGAGCGCGTAAAGTGGCCTCCTTATCCCCAAGGTTTTCGTGCAGCATGTCGAGGTTCACGGTGGCGTAACGGTAGACCGTGGCGGAGGAGAATTCGACCGTTCCCATCATGCCTGCGCCGACGTCCTCTTCCGCATCGGAGCGCGCCTTGGCATCATCGACTGCTGTGAAGAAGTCATACTCATTTTCAGCTGCGTGCGTGGATAACGCGTGCGCAACCTGGCAAGCGGCATCAACGTTGAGATCGGCGTCGTCGGCTACCATCCGTCCGAAGAGTGCCACGTCAATGGAGTTGTCAGACTTGAAGATAGTCTTGACTGCCTTCTTATCGAGAGGCGCCCCGGAGTGCGAACACTTGACGGCGAGTTCCGCGAGTTGAACAATCTGCCGGTACGACAGGAAGATCAGATAGCCAGATTCGGCAGGTTTTGGCGCCGCACCCTTCGTCGTACGAGGAGAAGAGGTCTTGATACCCGCAGCCTTGAAAATCTCCTCCGCAAGGTTTTCTGCATCGTCAGCCAAATCGGCAGCCTGGGTGGTGATTTCGCTGGCAAGTAACCCTACAACGCGCTTTGTGCGCGTGCCTAGCTCACTGGAGTCGAGGTGATCTTGGAAGTAGAGACGTGTGGCGTGCTTCCAAGATTGACTGGAAATGCGCAGGCGCCGCACGCCCCCATAAACTGCGGACTTTGGGGAGCCGGTGTCATCACGATTGACGCACGATGGCGGAAGATTCTGGATGATGTGGATGTCAACGTAGGTGCTCATAATGCTTGTTCTCCATTGTGTGTGTTATCGGATATGTCGGATGACGAGGGTGCGCCGTCGTCCTGTGGTGGTATGCGGTAGTACTGTCGCGACCAACGCAATCGGACTTCTTTGGGGCCGCCCGGGTACTGGAATGAAATGAGGTCGTCGGCCAGCATGGCGTAATCGAGAGGGATCTCTTCGGTCCGCAGCAGCGAGATGAAGGTACGTAGATGACGGCGTAGTTCAGCGGTCGTTGATGAAGTCACCAGGGCGTCGAAGCGGGCGCGTTTCGACGCCTGTTCTTCATCACCTGTGCCAATCAACTCACGAGCTGCGTAACCGAGCCCCCAGCCGGGGCGGTGCATTCCCTGCTGCCGTGACTGCTGGTGCACGGCGTACAGGGTCATCACGGTATGGGCAGCCAACTCCTCGGGTGTTGGTTGGTCTCCAACTCGCCCACTTCTTTCTGTGCCATTGGCGTACTTCGCTGGATCGACGGCGGTTAGGTCCCAGACGGAGGGAACCTCACCAGGTGCGCTTGCAGCAGCGTGCCGCAATTTGGCCAAGTTTGCTCTGGCATCGGAGTGCTCTTGCAGTATTTTCTTTTGTATGCCCACAATCCGTTGATCAAGACTGTGGGCGAGCTTACTGAGACGGGGGCGATACTTCTGCCGGTCATTTTCGGCCTCTCCACCATCCGTTGACTGCGTTGTATCTGTAGTGCTCATTCTCCTTCCTTTCTTTTGTCGTTGGGCTTGGTATCAACTTCTGACCGTGAGGATGTTTCCGGCCTTGGGAGTGTTTTGTTGAGAGCCGCGTAGAACCAGGCAAGAGCCTTGCCCAGATCAACTCGAGATGAGCCTTCTCCATGTCCGGTCACGGCGGTGGCCGGCGCAGCTGCAGCAAGGGCATCGGCCTGCGTGCGTGCTTCTTTGCGCAGCACGCCCCGCCATTCGTCGCGTGCTGCATCCGGGTCTGCTCCGTCAAGTGCCGCGAGCCAGCGAGGGAACTGTTGGTCTAGGACTAGATAGAACGCGATCCCGGCTTGCTTTGCAGCAACGTTTACCCGGTCAGGTTCGGCTCCCTGAGCGCGTGCTAGGTTTCCACCGAGATTACGCACGGCCGCTGCTACCTGCTCGGCTTCTTCCATGGCGTCGTGAACCACATCTACTAAACGCTCATTACCCGGTGCAAGAAGCGCGGCCGGAATAGCTAGAGTATCGTCGACCAATTCCTCAACCACGGCTTCTTGTGAGCCATACTGCATGCCCACCGCATGGACGGAAATCAACCCACGATTGAGAACGTATTCCTCTGCCATAAGCCAGCGGTGGAAACGGAGTACACCCGGGTTTATGAAGCGCTGTACTTCCCCGGCCCCTTTCACGGTGATGGAAGGGCTGAGCTGCGAGACCAAGCTTGGCAGGCCGCGCCACAGCGCCCGATCAGTGGGAAGCTTACGTGGCATGTAGACGGTGCGCTTGAGTTTCTTCGACTGCGGATCCGAGTAGCGCCACGCGCTCATCGGCTCGTAATGAAATCGATCTTGCGGGGTGGCCTTATCACCGTTCCCGAGGAAAACACCGGTGACGCCGTCATCGTCGCCGTGGAGCAAGATACGCCGGGTTTGCCATGTAAAACATGACACTGGGCCCGTCGGTTGCAAGTCCAAAGAACCCGCTGGACCGTCTAACTCGCGCTCCCAGGGCGGCAAATCCTCTTCCACCCTTCTCAAGCCCGAATTCTCTCCCGGCACGACGGTATTGAGTAGCAGAGTGCGCAGTAGCGTCTCACCTTCGACGGCGATGACCCCGATTTGCCCGGTCCATCCCGGACCGATGGGGTAACCTTTTCCGCCCTTGACGCTCGGGTCGCCGACCGCACCTGTGTGGATGCCAGATGGGTCGAAGGCGTGGGCATGGATGAGCCATCGCGCGGCCTCCGCCCAAGAAATCCGTTCAAGCCCCTCGCCGCCGCGAGTTGTGAAGAATGGCTCTCCATTTGGCACGTCGATGATAAGTGATTCCAGCCCGGAGACTTTATCGGATGCGGAATGGATTCCGGCTACTTGGAAGAAGGGTGCAGTCGAATCCCGTAAGTCGAAGCGAGGACGGTGACCTTCCAAATAAGCGATGGCATCATCTGCCAGGAGTTCGGGATTGTCCCAGTAGTCCAGCCAGGTCTCTTCGTTATCGGGGCCGTTCATGGTGCGGTGGCAGATCGCTAACAGCAATCGCAAGATCGCGATGTCCTGGCTGGCAATTTCACCGTGGATGCCGCTAATCGCATGCGCTTCACGAAAGATGCCAAGCAAGGAAAGCTGGACAGGGGAGCCATCAAGCCGGGCAATCCGGATCCAAGGCTCATCGAGTAGGTTGAAGGAGTCGGTCATTCTTTCGGGACCTCCATTAATCCGGTCGCAGAGTCGTAGGTCAGACGTTTTCCCAGTAGCGTGGCGACACCATCTACTAGCGGTAGGAAGAGCTGCCCCTGCAAGTTGTAATCATCCTGCCATGGGGCTACGACACATTTTTCGAGTGAATTGATTGCATCATCGATTTTGCGTCCGCTTGTGAGACTTGCGGGCAAGCGGACGGCGGAGAGCATCATGGCTCGGACCGTTGGCTTATCGGGTACTCGGTCAGTGGGGATACGAACGCCCGGCGCTTCGGGGGCTGTGCTGAGCGTGCGGAGCTCCGCATCTGAGGCATCGAGAAGAATCACTTCGAGAGAGTCTTCGCCGTCGCGGACCTGGGCACGGCCCTTTTCTTCGTTATCGCTCGCAGTGCCATCAAGCCATTGGACTAGTGACGTACTTGGGGCAGCTGGCTTGGGTGGGTGCAGAAGGAAGGTTTCTGCAGCTTCCGCTTTGGAGCGTTTCTCTTTCTCTGCGTCACTCAAGGCTTCTGCAAGCGCTTCCGCCCACGCGGGCGGTGAGGTACCTTCGTTGCCGTACACGGTCTCCATCAGATGATGGACATCGTCTGGTACCGATACGGTTCCGCCGCGTTCCAGCACCTCATTGATGGTGGCCGCGGTTCTCAGCAGGTCGTATGTGCCGTAAATTGCCTTCGCGCCGTGCTCTAAGTGTGGGTCTGGCTTTCCCGGCGATGGCAGGCACTGAACGTAGCAAAGCGGCTCCGTCAGGCGGGGAGGCCGTGGCCGTCGGTGGCGGTGCAACCGCCCCATGCGTTGCAGGATGAGATCGAAGGGCGCAAGATCGGTGATGAGCAGGTCGAAATCGACATCTAAGGATTGCTCAACTACTTGTGTGGCGACGACGATGGCACGCTCTGGACGCTTTATCTGGCGTTGAGTGCCTTGCTCTTCGCGGCCCGGAGGTCCGAAACGCGCCAGCAAGTCAGCATCTTTGGCTTGCCGGTCGGAGACTGTGAAGCCGGCGTGGTGCAGCGAGACATCCTCACCGAACACCTTGCGGAGTTCCAGGTAGGTGTTCTGTGCCCGACGTACCGTGTTACGCACCACGAGCGCGCAACCGCCGTCGGCCAAGTGCTCGCGGAAGAAGGACGTCAGGTCGACGTCGTCGCGCAGCGATTGAACGGTGGTGGTACTTCGCCGCCCGGATGACTGGGTAGGGGAAACATGACTGTCCGAGGATCCTACTGTTACCACGCATGGAAAGGGAGTGTTCAGTCGGGCGGCCACGTTTGAGGTGATAGCGGTTGTCCGCGATTTTAGGCCTTGTGCCACATTGAGTCCATCCCGGTACGCATTCACCAGCGCCGAGCACCGCTCTTCCGACAGTGTGGCAGAGAGCAAGATGACAGGTACCCCCATAGCGGCAACCCAGGTCAGAGCTCGATCCAGATAAACATTCATATAGGTGGAGTAGGAGTGCACCTCGTCCACGATTACTATCTTGCGGGAAAGCCCGAGATGACGAAGGGCAAGGTGCGGGGAACGCATCGCCCCGAATAGAAGGTGATCGACCGTCGTTACAACGAAGTCGGAGAGCATGGACTTCTTTCTCCCGTTGAACCAGGAGAGGATTGCAATATCCGTTTGGTGCTCTGTCGGTGTTGTGCGACTTGAGACTCGCGTACTCGCATTGGCTCGCGCTTCGACCTCGTCCCAGCCAATCTCGCCCGGTAGCGGCGTGGTGTGGCTGTTTTCCGGTGTGGGGCCCGCTGCGATGTCGTCGGCATCCTCACCCAGACTGCCGAGAAGTCGCTCATGGATCTCATACCCCTTTCGGCGCAGCATCGCGGCCTTCGTGTTCAGGCGAGCACGCCCGTGTAGCAGGCTAGTCGCGAAGACCGAAGGAGCACCGCTTGCGGAGTATGCCTCTTCAATGTGATCAAGCCACGTGAGTTCGCGTGCGAACATCGCATCTGTGGTTGCCTGCGTGGGCAGTGCGAAGAGAAGCCCGGAGCGGCCGGTTCGAGCGGCCAGAATCTCTGCCGCAAGCAGTGCGGCCTCGGTCTTGCCTCCTCCGGTCGCGTCTTCAACGATCATAAGACCGGGCAGCTCCATGGTACGGGCTGTTTCAACCGCCTTCTCTTGAACGGGAGTAGCGCGCGCCTCGACTGGCAGGCTGAATCGTGACGCAAGGAGGGCGTCCGCATCATTTCCACCATCATGGGGATGCCAAGGCGAAGGGATCTCGATGCGTGCCAGCGCATCTTCGCAACGGCCTGCGTGGGCATCCGGTTGTAAAAGGCTTAGACCAAGATCGTCATCGTCAAGCAGTTGGAAATAGGCCTCGGTCGAGGCCAGCCAGTCCGAGACGATGACGAGGCCCGAGAGCTCCACCAGAAACGCCTGTGACCAGCCGCGCTCGGCCCAGTGCTCAAGATACCGTTTGGCGCCGGTGCGGTTCACAATGAGTTCCAGAAGTTCGGACTGAGTTTGCCTCCATGCCTCGTTTCCCAAGAGATGACTGCGTCCCGGATCTTTAGCACGGGCAATGTCTTCGTTGGTAGGCGGTATTCCGTGATGGCCCCGACGACGGAGGCTAGTGCCTTCGTGAAGCGGCGATTCCACCCGCATGTTTCGACGAGCCAGCGGCTTAGAATCACGTGTCCGGCTAGACCGTGGGGGATTTTGCGCCGCTCGAGCGGGTCTATTGGCTCCGATGTAAGACCGGCTTCTTGCATCCGATCATGAAGGTAACTCACTTTTGTGGAAAAAGCGGGTGTGCACTTGCCTATATCGTGCACGCCAGCGACCCACGAGGCTAGGAGCCTGAACTCTTCAGCGGGTGCAAGGCCGGTGGTGGAATCTGAGAATTCGCGCTCCAGCAGATCACAGATGGTTGGGCTGAGCCAGTTCTCAGCCAGATGAGCAGCTACGGCAGCGGAATCCAAGAGGTGGAGTGACAAGGGCAACCAGCGTCGCTGGTCGGGGACAAGGCCTGATGCGGACCAGGCTCGACCGGACTTAGCCCAGACTCGCTGGGCTCGCGGGCTTAGCATCATCGCTATCATCACCGTTCGGGGTAGGTTGTGCTCCAAATGGTAGATAATGATTGTGTTGTGCAGGTTTACGACTTGCCGGTACCGCCGTACGGAAAGGCGACACTGCAGTCTTTCGAGGTAAAGGTAAATTAAGTGAAGGAGGGGCAAGCTGCTCCGTCACGAAATGATCCAGAGGGAGCCACTATCGAGCCAGTGCAGATATACCCAACGGCTTATTGTTAGAATTAACCTTGTGGTGCCGAGTTTAGAACTCTGGAAAGGATTGCGCAAGTAGTCCCGGAGTTGCGTGCACCCTGCTGTGGCGGGGATGATCCAGACTTGTTGTTTGACTTGGCCCTTCACCCGCGTAAGCGGGGCTTTGACGGGCAGCCGCTGGGGACGTAACGGGCCCCAGCAGTTGCCCGACCTAATCGAGTTTTCTGAGAGATCCATATGAACGCCACGTCTGTCCCGACGCCCGCGAGGGCGAAGCCGGTGGTGTTGGAAGAGGCTACTGCGCCCGCCACCACCGGCCTCGTCGACCGTTTTGGCCGGGTGGCTCGCGACCTGCGCGTTTCGCTCACTGACAAGTGCAACCTACGCTGCCAGTACTGCATGCCCGCCGAGGGGATCACGCCGCTGCCCACTGCCCGCCTGCTCAGCGACGCGGAAATCATCCGCCTGGTCCGCCTCGCCGTCGAACAACTCGGAATCCGTGAGGTCCGCTTCACGGGCGGGGAACCGCTCCTGCGCAAAGGGCTGGAGAACATCGTTGCTGCAACCGCCGCCCTACGTACAGACCTCGGCACCGCGCCCGATATCTCACTGACCACCAACGGTCTTGGCCTTACCCATCGCGCTGCCGCGCTGAAAGAGGCCGGTCTTGCGCGCGTGAACATCTCGATGGACGCTGCCTCCGCCGAGACATACGCCAAGCTCACGCGTCGTAATCGGTACGACGACGCCGTCGCCGGTGCAGCTGCTGCCACAGCCGCCGGGCTGCACCCGGTCAAACTCAATGCCGTTCTACTACCCGGCGTCAACGCGTACGAGGCTCCCGCGCTCTTGGCTCAGGCCCTGCGCGGAGGCTACCGGCTCCGCTTTATTGAATTCATGCCGCTTGGCCCCCGGAATTCGTGGAAACGGGAGGAACTCCTTACGGCCGATGACATTCTTGCTGTCTTGAGTGAGCACTTCACCCTCACGCCACGCCCGGCTGCCGAACGCGGTGCCGCCCCCGCGCAGGAATGGGAGGTGGTCGCTGGGTTTTTCGACGGGCAGGCGCATCCGGCAGGTCGGGTCGGCATTATTGCCTCCGTGACCAGGCCGTTTTGCGGCGACTGCGACCGTACCCGTCTCACCGCCGACGGGCAGATACGCACCTGCCTTTTCGCGGCGGGGGAGACAGACCTACGCGGGCCGCTGCGTGCTGGCGCTTCCGACGCCGAATTGGCCGAGATCTGGCGGCACGCCATGTGGGGTAAACAAGCCGGTCACGGCATGGATGACCCCGCCTTCTTGCAGCCGACCCGGCCCATGAGCGCTATTGGCGGCTAGGCTAATGGCATGACGATTCGGATGCGTTACTTCGCCGCCGCAGCTGATGCGGCGGGAACGCGTGAGGAAACCGTGGAGCTCGCCGAGGGCACCGTCACAGATCTTCGCACCCAGTTGCTTGCCCGCCATTCCCCTGAATTCGGCGCGACTCTGCAGATTTGTGCGCTGCTGGTAAATGGCACGCGTGCCGCTGATGACACCCCGCTGCCCTCGGGCGATGTGATGGTCGACGTGCTTCCTCCATTCGCGGGCGGATAGGGCGGGCGCACTCTGCGCCTGCTAGGTGCCTGCCAGCACGCTGTACTTTCTCCGATTGGCAGAGGAAGTGCTCGGAATCTACCGGCTCTCAAGGCCTGCAAGCCCTCTCCCGTTCACGGGCGGATAGGGCGACTACGCGCTGCCTGTCCACGCATGTGTTCCGTCCGCGAATTCCTGCTTCTTCCACACCGGCAGCTGCAGCTTCACCGCTTCAATCAGCTGTTCCAAAGCCTGAAAGGCCTCGCGGCGATGCGAGGCTGACACCGCCGCGCCCAGAGCGGCATCTCCCACTTCTAGCGGTCCGACACGGTGCCGGACCGCGATTCTGCACGCACCGCTTTTCTCCGCAACCTCTTCTGCCACGCAGCGGATCACGGCATTCGCATCCGGATGCGCCTCATAGTGGATAGATACCACCGCTCGTGCCTCGTCATGGTTGCGTACCCGCCCGCAAAACGTTGCAACCGCACCCGCGGTGGGATAGGCGACGTCGTCGTCGAGCATGCGCATATCAATCGGCACATCGACGACTTCGGCGCGCACCACGGTGGTGTCCCCATGCTCTGGCATGCCGCGGTGCTGCGCCTTCCACGTCGCCTTGGCATGAGCGTCCTGCCGCAGTTCGTGTTCCGCCCGATCACGGCGCTGATGGGCCGCCAGGGTAGCGGTCTCCTCTCGCGGCGGATGTGGGGCGGTGGCCTCAACGTCCGTCAGTCCGGCCGTGATATGTGCGAGAAGCGGACCGACAACGGCGACGGCGTCGCGCACCCCGCCGGTCGAGCCGGGAGCGTTCACGACGAAGGCCCGCCGACCGGCGTGCTCCATAATTCCGGCAACTCCACGTGAGAGTGCGGCCGTTGGAACGCGTGGGTTCGCGCGCAATAGCGACTCGATGCCACCGAGCCGAGCTGCTAGCAGGGCAGTGGTTGCCTCCGGCGTGAGATCGCGGGTAGTGATCCCTGTGCCTCCGGTGGTCAGTACCACGTCTGCTCCACCGGCGACGGCGGCGCGGAGGGCCTCCTGAACGGAGGCAATGCCGTCTGGCACAACAACCGGCGCGTTCACCTCGCCATACGGGCGCATGAGTTCGGCAGCCAACGGCCCGGAAACGTCTGTGCGCTCGCCGCGGGCGCAGCGGTCGGACACTGTGATGACGCTAATGCGTGGATGCGACATATTCACGATTCTAGGGGTGTTTATTGCGGCATGATAGAAGGTGCACGTGTGGGGCGATGCTCGGCGCTTCGTGTGAGAAGCGGGGAAGCCCGTGCGGGCCTCGGGAACCCTTGCAGGACGTGGGGAAACCCGTGCAGCTCTCCGGGGAACCTGTTCAGGTCTCAGGCAAGCCCGTGCGGGACTTGAAGGACTCCGGCAGTCCATTCGCCGCATCTGAAAAGGAGAGATAGAGGTGGAGGCACTCGCGAAACCTGTGGCAGAGCTCTCCGCGGCGCAACGCGGCCGTTATGCGCGGCAGATCCTCTTGGAGGGATTCGGGTCGCTTGCCCAGCGGCGCCTGCTCGGTGCGCGCGTGCTGGTTGTGGGGGCCGGTGGCCTTGGTTCTCCCGTTTTGCTGTACTTGGCCGGCGCTGGAGTGGGGACCATTGGCATTATCGACGACGACGCCGTCGACTCGTCGAATCTGCACCGGCAGGTGATCCACACGCTTAACGCGGTTGGCCTGCCGAAGGTGACAAGCGCGGCGGCCCACCTGCGCGCTCTGAATCCAGATGTGCAGGTGATCGAATATCCGCAGCGCTTGAGCGAATCCAATGCTCGGGAGGTAATCGCCGAGTATGACCTGGTGATCGACGGTACGGACAACTTCCTGACGCGCTATGTGATTGATGCGGCCTGCTCGGACCTCTCCATCCCGGAGGTGTGGGGCTCTATTCTGCGCTACGCCGGGCAGGTCTCAGTGTTTTGGACGGGAGAGCGGGCATATTCCCACGGGGTCCCCGCACCGGGAGTGTGCCTGCGTGACCTCTTCCCGGCCCCGCCGCCTCCTGGTGCTGTACCCGGTTGTGGCGAGGCGGGCGTGCTCGGTTCGCTGTGCGGGCAAGTGGGTGCCATTATGGCAAGCGAAGCCATCAAAATGCTGACAGGCACAGGAGAGCCGCTGCTCGGGAAGGTGCTTGTCGTCGACTCTCTGAAAGGTAGGACGGACATGGTAGACGTACATGGTGCGGAAGACAGGCCGGAGCCGCTGCGCGGCGAGGTGTTGAGCGCCGCCTGTGCTTCGCCGATGCCGGGCGGCGCTGCGACGCCGCGTCAGGCCGGGGTTCCTGGTGGTGCTGCGGCGCAGGGGGCCAATTCTGCGACGTCGTCGGACGTCACGGTAGAGCAACTCGCCGAACTGCTGGCTGCCCGGGAGTCCGGCCAGGAAGACTTCACGCTGGTGGACGTGCGGGAGGAAAACGAGCGTGCCATCAATGCCATTCCCGGTTCGGTGCATCTGCCACTGGGCAGGATCCTCGCCGATCCGCAGGCGGCACGAGGCGAGCTTGGTGGCGGTCTACTGTACCTGTACTGCCTTGCTGGCGGGCGTTCGCAAAAGGCGACCGATGCACTCAAGGCGGCAGGCGCCGATGCCGTGAACGTTGAAGGTGGGATCCGTGCGTGGTGGGCGCGCATTGATCCGGACATGCCGCAGTACTGAAGCTGGCGAGGTGTGCTCGCAGGGGCTCTTTCGTGCCCAGGGAGAACGCGTCTGGACAATTGCGGAACGCTCGGAGACGGCAGCGAAGCGAGGAATCCGAGACGGTAGCGAAGCGAGGAAATCGTGAAAGAAGTTGCGCAACACTTTGCGGACGTGTTGAGTCTGGGCCGTCCACTCGCGGTGACGGAAGTGCCGCTGGCACAGGCGCGAGGTTTGACCCTTGGAGCAGATGTGCCTGCTCGCCTGCCCATCCCGCCCTTCACCAATTCAGCGATGGATGGTTTCGCGATCCGCGCCGCCGATGTACATCCCGGCATTTCCCTGCCCGTGGTCGGCGACATCCCCGCCGGGGCTACGACCCCGCCGCGGCTACGCCCCGGTACCGCGCTGCGCATAATGACCGGCGCTCCGCTGCCACCCGGTGCCGATGCGGTTTTACAAGTTGAACTCACCGAGAATCCATCCCGGAACATGCGGGCCGATCCGCCGCCGCAGATCGTCCCCACAGCCGTCATCACCGCAGGCATGCATATTCGCCGTGCTGGGGAAGATGTTGTGGCTGGTGCCACCGCGTTTCACGCGGGGACCGTGCTGACCCCGGCGCACCTTTCTGCCCTGGCAGCACTGGGCTACGCGAGCGCGCCCGTCCACACCCGGCCACGCGTGGGTGTGCTGACCACCGGCGATGAGTTGCGCGCTCCGGGCGCGGACCTGCTACCCGGCCAAATCCCGGACTCCAACTCGCTGCTGGTGGCACAACTGGTCGAGGAACACGACGCCGTCGCCCGGGTTCATCACTGGGCGGGAGATGAGCCGACTGCCTTCAGCGCGGACTTGGATGAGCTGGCGATGGACGTGGACTTGATCCTCACCACCGGCGGTGTCAGTGCCGGAGCCTTCGACGTCGTGAAAGCCGCACTTGCGCACCGAGGTGTGCTCTTTGAGAAAGTCGGCATGCAGCCGGGAAAACCACAAGGATGGGGAGTGTTGCAGGCCGGCGGAGCCACGGCGATGCAGCGGCGATCCGTTCCCATACTGTGCCTGCCCGGAAATCCGGTGAGCGTATTCGTTTCCATGCAGCTCTTCGCACTACCGCTGCTCGATAAGCTGTTGGGCCGCGCAGTCACCCCCTACGAGGAGATGTTCCAACCGGCGAGAGCCGCTGCGGGATGGGAGCGAAAGCCGGGCCGTGTCCAGTTCCTGCCCTGTGTACGGGTAGCCACAAAGGTGGGGTTCCCGGAGGGAAACGGTGCGGATTATCAAGCGGGAAACTACACGGAAAACCAAGCGGGAAGCGCCGCAAAGGATGGAACGGAAGATGAGGCGAAGCAGGCCGCGAAGGGCGGTATGAGAGACAGCACGGAAACCCCGGCAAACGGCCCGGTAGAAGGAACCGGCGGCTCGAAAGAAATACCCGGCCTTCCCCGCACCGCTCCCGCAGAAGAACAATCCGTCACCGAAGATCCGGCGGTTGCCGTGCAAATCGCGCATATGCCCCGCATCGCCCCCGCCACATCCGGCGGATCCGGATCACATTTGATAGGAAGTCTGCCACTGGCAACAGGTTTGGCCCGTGTGGCAGCTGATCGAGCATGCGTCGCGGCGGGTGACGACGTCGACGTTCTCTGGTTGAAAGCACAGCGGCGGTGACGGAAGGCGAGTCAATGGCAGGCCGAACGACGCTCCGCTACCCTAGCCGGAGGCGTCGGCTTGATGGAAGGCAATAAATGGCAGATGAAGCGACACCGCGGGGTGGCGGTGCACAGCCCGACAGTGCGCCTCAGGATGAGGGCGGGATGATGGGCGGTGGTGCGCCGCTCGCCCATAGTAAGCCCCTTCCTCCGGATGAAGGCGGCGCGCTCGGAAAGGCACCCACTGCAGGCGGCGCTCCCGACAATGAACTCGCACCGCGCTTCGCCCACCTCACTGAGGCGGGCGAAGCACATATGGTGGATGTGACGGCGAAGAACATCACGGTACGCGAAGCGACGGCGGTGGCATCCGTGCGTTGCTCAGAACATGTGATGCGGGCACTGCGCGAGGGAACAGTGCCGAAAGGCGACGTGCTCGCCGTCGCCCGAATCGCCGGTATCCAGGCGGCGAAACGAGTACCGGAATTGCTGCCCCTGGCGCACTCCATTGAGATTCACGGCGCCGAGGTCGAGTTGCAGCTGCAGCGTGATCGCGTGGACGTTACGGCGACGGTCCGTACGGCAGGGCGAACCGGGGTGGAGATGGAGGCGCTGACCGCCGCGAATGTAGCGGCACTAGCCGTGATTGACATGGTGAAAGGCGTGGATCGCTCGGCCGAAATCATCGATTGCAAGATCATCTACAAGTCGGGTGGGCGCTCCGGAACGTGGTACCGCCCGGGATATGAGCCGCAAAGCGGCGTCGGGGAATTGGAGCTGGTGGGCGTGATCGTGTTGGCGGGCGGAACCGGAATGCGCCTGGGTGGCGTGTCCAAGCCCGATGTCGTCGTCGGTGGGCAACGCCTCCTCGATCTTGCACTGGCCGAAGTGGGACGTGCCTGCATCGCGGTAGCCCAGGGCGGCGCGCAACACGATTCGGCTGTTGTGCCAGTGCCGAAGATCGTGGTTGTGGCTCCCGACGGCGTGGCGCTGCCGCCGGATGTGCATCGTACCTTGGAAGATCCGCCGCTGGGCGGTCCCGTTGCGGGATTGGCAGCAGGGTTGGCGGAGCTGAAAGAACATGTGGGAGTGCACCGCCGCGCCGTCGTCGCCCTGCTGACCTGCGATGCACCACTTGCGCCCCGCCTGTATCCGGAACTGCTCCGCCAACTCTCCGCACATCCGCGCGCGGCCGGAGCGGTTCCGGTATCTGGCGAGGTCGTCAACCGGGCGGCCTCAGACATGCGCGAGCGGCCGGACGGTAGGACCTTCCGGCAGTATCTCAACGGTGTCTACGGTGCCGAGGAACTGGCTGATACTCTGCGGGGCGACACCCGGAACAGCTCCGCACGTGCCTTGTTTGCCGACCTTCCCGTCATCGAGGTCCCCGATACCGACAATGTATCTATGGACGTTGATACCTGGGATGATGCCGCCGACTTGGAGCACCGCTTGGCTGAAGGGTGATCTATGGCCGGAGGTCGAGACCGAGTTTATACACGCCGGAATACGGAGGCGGTGAGTGCTAGTGCCGAAGAAGCGTAAAGGCCTTCTTATCGCGATAGCCGTCATCCTTCTAGAGCTGATCGCGGGAATGCAGACCTATCTCAGCCAGTTGATCCTTCCGATTATGGCGGCCGAGTTCGGATCCCAGGACTACTACGGTCTGGTCATGGGGGTGGCCTCCGTGGCAAGCATGGTGGGACTACCCGTCGGGGCTGCGCTGCTGCAACGGTTTCGGCTTCCGAGGCTTCTTTTGGTACTCACCGCGTTTCTGTGCGCGGGAGCGATTATCAGTGCGACATCGCCCAATATCGGCATCTATCTGATCGGGCAGTTTATAAGAGGATTATCCGCCTCGTGCCTTGCCATGGCATCGCTGGGCGCTGTCGCTCTGGGGCTATCTGGCAGAGCGCGCCAGCTCACGCTTGCGTTTTCATCCGCTAGTTGGGTGGTGGCATCAATCGTCGGACCAACATACGCGGCCTGGGCAACACAACTGTTCTCCTGGCGATGGGCGATGCTGATCTACCTGCCCTTACTGATTGCGGCCAGGTTCGTGGTGGCATTGAACCTTGATGGCAAACAAACGACACGAAAAGCACCGATCCCCTTCGCACAAGTGCTGGTTCTATCTGTTGCTGTGACCCTGACCGTGTTGCCGGTGGCCGGGGCGCTGCGTGGCCTCTGCATTGCCGGGGGAGTCGCGCTTCTACTGCGGGCATCGGTTGCGCTTCTACCTCGCGGTACATTTACGGCCCAGGTGCCGCGCAAACGTGCACTGGCAGGAATGTTCTTTCTGACCGGGGCCTACTTTGCGGCGAATGAGCTGGTCGGGCTGACGGCGCATGATCTGTACCATGCGCAGGCCGGCACGCTGGGGTGGATTCTTCTAGCGGGAGGACTTACCTGGGCCGTGATGGGAGTGCTGTGCGGTATACGCCCGGCGGGATCGCCGCGGAGTTATCGGCTCCGCTCCGGGGTGGGCGTGGCACTTATCGCGCTCGGCGCCGCCGCTATGGTCGGAATGTGCATCGGCATTTCTGGCACGGCTAATGCCACAACTGTGATTCTCGTTTTATGGGCCGTGTGTGGTCTGGGTATGGGTGCCACCTACGTTGATACGCTCAACATCTTCTTTGACGAGCCGGCCGTTGACGACGGTATTTCCATGGAGCAGATCGCCGGAGCGTCCGTTATGGTCGAATCACTATCACAGGCGATGTTTGTTCCGCTGACGGCATCGACTGTCGCCATGGGATTCTCCGGCGGGGAACCGAATGCCACCTTCTATGGCCTCGCCTGGCTGTTCGTGCTCGCGGGAAGTGTGGTGGCGTGGATGTATTTACATGCCACCGGGCCGCAAGTAGGAGCGGAGACGCGTTGAAGTGATGTAGGCATGTTGCCGACGACGTCGCGGCCGTTGCGTCGGCATCCTACGATTCGTTGGTGCCTTCCTCCGCCTTCCGCGCGGCCCGCTCGATACGGCGTTGGGCGGCCTCCGCCTCACGTTCGGCGCGTGGCTTCCAAAGCGGCTTCCGCTCACCGGTTATCGCGCCGAGCATCCACCACAACCCCTCGATAAGAGCGGCGCCGATCAGGCCGATAACCATGCCCGTGAGCATCATGTGTGTGTTCGACGAGTCAAGAATGAAAATGCGCTGCGTGAAATTGGCGGTGAAGATGATGCCGTAGCCCAGCAGCGGCAGGAGGATGAGTAGCATCTTCCACCATTCGTAGGGCCGCGCTACGGTGGCCAACACCCAGGTGGCGGAGATGATAAGGGCAAGCAGTGCCGCAGTAGAGGCTTGCGTCGCCTGCGTCTCCGTCCCTTCGGGTACGCGCACCAGCAGATAGGTGACAAATGAGGCGGCGGCAACCACGGCGCCCGCGGGAACTCCCAACCGCAGCACCCGCTGCACAAAACCACTGCGCGCCTTTTCATTGTTCGGCGGCAGAGAAAGCAGGAAAGCGGGAATGCCGATGGTGAACCATCCGGTGATCGTCACGTGGATCGGTTGGAAGGGGAAGGGCAGCGAGAAGAGCAGCACCAGCACCGCCAGGATGGACGAGTAAATCGTCTTCGTAAGGAACAGATTGGCAACACGCTCGATATTTCCGAGCACGCGGCGACCTTCACCCACTACGTGCGGCAGCGTGGCGAAGCGATCATCCAGCAGTACAATCTTCGCCACGGAGCGGGTGGCCGCGGTGCCGGATCCCATGGCGACGCCCAGGTCGGCATCCTTCAATGCCAGCACATCGTTTACGCCGTCCCCGGTCATCGCAACCGTGTGCCCCGCCTCCTGGAGGGCCGCCACCATGGAGCGCTTCTGCTGCGGCGTCACCCGCCCGAAAACCTGTGAATCATTGACGGTTTCGCTGAAGTTCGCCTCCGTGAGAGTACGCGCATCCACGGGCTCCCCCGCCTCTACCCCCAAAGAACGGGTCACGGCACCCACTGACTCCGCGTTGTCGCCGGAAATGATTTTCACGTCAACGCCCTGGCTGCGGAAGTATTCGAGTGTGTCTGCGGCGTCGGGGCGCACTCTCTGTTCCAGGATCACCAGTGCTACCGGGTCAACGCGGCCTGGGGCGGCGTCGTCGGTAACCGTAGCTGATGCGCGTCCAAGCAGTAGCACGCGCAACCCGGTAGCGGCAATCTCGCCCGCGCGCACGCCGGCGGCGCTTTCCGCATCAACAAGCACATCGGGCGCGCCAAGCACCCAGTGGCCCTGCTCGTGAAAACTCACGCCCGACCACTTTTTCGCGGAGGTAAATGGTTGGATCTCGGCAACGTCCCACGTGTGCTCGGCCTGGCCGACGCCGTCGATAATCGCGAGCATAGACGAATTCGGTGCGCTATCGGCCGCGGCGAGTTGGCGCAATGCCATGCGCGCCTCCTCCTCGTCGTATGTTCCCAGCACTTCCAAACGCCCGAAGGCCATGGCGTTTTCGGTGAGTGTGCCAGTTTTATCCGCGCAGACCACGTCAACGCGCGCCAAACCCTCGATGGCGGGTAGCTCGTTGACTAGGCACTTGCGGTAGCCGAGTCGAATGACTCCCAGAGCGAAGGCGGTGGAGGTGATTAGCACCAAGCCCTCCGGGATCATGGGCACCAGGGCGGCCGCAACTGCCAGAATAATGGCACGCCAATCGTTCTCGCCCACGCGGATCTGCCCGATAATGGTGACAATACCGACGGGGATAAGAATCCAGGTGATGACCTGCAGGATCCTGTTGATGCCCGATTGCAACTCCGAATGCACCAGAGAGAACTTCGCCGCGGCGGCCGTCAGTTGGGCGGCATAGGCGTCTGCCCCGACCTTGGTTGCACGGTAGGTTCCGGTTCCGGAGGAGACGAAGGAGCCGGACATGATCTCATCGCCGGGCTCTTTCGGAATCGGATCCGATTCGCCGGTAAGAAGCGATTCGTCGATTTCCAGGTAGTCGGCTTCGGAAACAACACCGTCCACGACGATTTGCTCACCCGGCTTGATAACCAGAATGTCACCGAGGACGACGTCGTCGCGTTCAACTGCCTGCTCGCGCCCCTCCCGCCGCACGGTCGGGTGCGCTTCCCCGACCACAGCAAGCGAATCCAGCGTGTGTTTGGCGCGCAACTCCTGGATGATTCCGATAATCGAGTTGGCGACAATAAGCAGACCGAAGGCGCCGTTCATCCACGAACCGGTGACCATGACGAGTGCAAACAGGACGCCGAGCAGCGCATTGATACGCGTGAACACGTTGTCGCGGATGATCTGCCAGGTGCTTCGACCGGAGCGTGGCGGCAACGTATTGACTTCACCTGCGGCAATTCGCTCCCTCACCTGTTGGGAAGAAAGTCCGTACGTCGGATCGGTGGCCACAGGGTCCATGCTTACTGGCATAGTAGACACGTTATCAGGCGTGTGGAGTTTCCCGACACTTGCGCGACGATTGCTCACTGTAGGCGGAGACGACGAGGCGAGTGCACCGGCACGCTCCGCGCGGCCAGTGATGCCGAGCAACGGAGTAGCGGCGAGCGATGCCGAGCAACCTCATACGTGCGAGAGACGACTCCGATAGGTGTCAGAGGCGGGTATGTTCTCTGGCCGTTCGGACGCGTCGTGGTACATAAACCCGGCGCGGGCGCAGGTTCGGCCCTCATGAACATCGTATGGTTCTTCATCGCGGGCATCTGGCTGGCGATTGGCCATCTCGTGAGTGCATTGGTGATGGCGGTGACGATTATCGGGATACCGCTGGCACTCGCTAATCTCAAGCTCATTCCGGTCACCTGCTTCCCCATCGGGAAGATGGCCGTGAGTGTTGAGGAGGCCAGTTGGCGTGGGTACACGCCGGTCGGTGCCGTCTCCATCTGAGTGGCGCATTGCCGCCACCGGAGAGAACTCGGTGCTGGTGAAAGGCAACGTCCGGGCGACGAAGCAATGCGCCTGGACCACCCCACGAATTGAGGTGGCGGGCCAGCCAGTGAATTGATGCGGCGTGGATATCCCCTGAATTGATGTGCCGGGGCGATACTGAGGAATCCAAGGTGCCAAGGCTATGTTTTGGTGCGTTTGTCCAGCACTTTTGCTGTTTCGATCTAGACAGTCGGGCGCACGGACACGCGCGAAGTGCCGCAGACAAGAAGGATTCAGTGTTCTAACATTGTGGAGTTAATCCAAGTTTGGAGGCCGAATAACGGCTTATGAGCTCAGGGGCAGCCCGTGGTTGAAAGATGTCTAGGCTGAACCGTGCGCAATATGGCCGAAATATGGCCACAATGCGATTGGAGTACTCTGTGGCGACAACCGAGTTTACGGCCATTGCGGAGCAGGGACATGCTCACTTTCAGCCGGGCGTCCCGTACGTGGTGCCCTGCCCGCAGGGATCTGTTTTCGAACTCTTGGAGCATACCGCGAGTATCTACCCGGATGCTGTCGCCTTGGACTACTTCGGTCAGACGTGGACGTACAAGCGCGTCCGGCAAGCAGCTTTGCGGGCGGCACAAGCGCTGTACGACGTCGGCGTTCGGCCCGGCGACACTGTTTCTCTCGCCCTGCCCAACTGCCCACAGCACTTCATTGCCTTCTACGGTGCCATGCGCCTGGGGGCCGCCGTCGCCGCACTCAACCCGCTGGCCCCTGCCGCCCAACTGAAACAGCAGATGAAACGTCACGGTGGGGCGGTCTGCGTTGTATGGGACAAGGTCTCTTACAAAATCAAACAGGCCGGTCTGAAACCCGCGGATATCCTCACGGTCAGTTTGACGGACTCCATGCCACGGCGCATGCGCGCCGCACTCCGCCTTCCTGTGGACAAGGCTGCGCGCACGAGACGGCGACTCACCGGTCCAGTTCCCTCCGGAACACGTTCCTGGGATAAACTCGTGCGCCGTAGCCACGTCCTCGCCGAGGATATCCCGCAGGCACAGGCATCCGATATTGCGGTGATCCTGCACTCTTCCGGTACCAATGGAGTACCGAAATCCGTACCGTTGACGCACGCCAATATTCGCGCGAATGTGAGCCAGAATCTCTTCTGGGTGTGGGATCTGGACCGTGGCGCCGAGGTGTTTTACTCGCTCCTGCCGTATTTCCATGCCTTCGGCATGTGTTTCATGCTGTGCTCAGCAGTGGCGATCGGGGCGCGGCAGATGATTCTGCCCACCTTCGATGCTGACCTCGCCCTGCAAGCCCACGAGCGAAAGAATGTCACCTTCTTCGTCGGTGTTCCGCCAATGTTCGATCACATAGAGAAGAGGGCGTCCGAAAAGGGCACCGACCTCTCCTCGATTAAATTCGCAGTGTCCGGCGGTATGTCACTCGATGCGGGAATCGCTGAGCGCTGGGAGAAGGCCACGGGTGGTTACATCATCGAGGGGTACGGCATGTCCGAGACCTCGCCGACGATCTGCGGATCGCCGCTGTCTGCGGAGCGCCGCCCCGGCTGCCTCGGCTTGGCATTCCCAAACACAAATGTCAGACTGGTGGATCCGGATGATCCGGCGCGCGATGTGCCCGACGGAGAACCGGGAGAGATTCTGGTGCGCGGCCCGCAGGTCTTTTCCGGCTACCTGGATGCCCGGAGGAGAATGAGGTGGCGTTTTTTGACGGCTGGTTCCGCACCGGCGATATCGCCCGCAACGACGACGGCTTTATCTACCTGGTAGATCGATTGAAAGACGTCGTTATTACATCGGGATTCAATGTGTTCCCTTCGCAGGTCGAAGATGCGATTAAACGGCTGACCAACGCGGAGGATTGCGTGGTGGTTGGACTGCCCAGCGAGGCAACGGGCGAAGAAGTGGTCGCCGTCGTGCAGGCGAACTGGCGCAAACCGGATCTAAACCGCTTGCGGCGAACGTTGGAACTGGAACTGCCGCATTACGCCCTGCCTCGGCAACTGCATATGGTTGACGAAATCCCGCATAGTCTGATCGGCAAGCCGGAACGACGCAAGATGAGGGAACAGCTGCTTGCCGCCACGAACTCGGACGCCGGTGAGATTGAGCCGGAGGATGTGGCGGTAGCCGCGGGTACGGCGGAATCCGACCGTGTGCCGGTCTCCGACGACGCGGCGGCGACGGATGAGGCCGTGCCAGAAGACTAGGCCCGCTGCTACTAGGCCCGCCGCTATAGCCAGCCGTTATCCCGCGCAATAATCGCGGCCTCGACGCGGGTGCGCGCCCCGGTCTTCTGGATGGCCGACGAGAGATGGTTGCGTACCGTGCCCTGCGAGAGGAATAACTTCTTGGCGATTTCGCTTGCGGTGGCACCCGTGGCGGCGGCGCTCAGTACGTCGCGTTCACGTTGGGTCAACGGGTTGAACGCGGTGGTCAAAGACTCTGCAGCGAGATCTGCATCGACGACGCGTTGCCCTGCCATCACTTTGCGCACCGCAGTGGCCAAGGACTGCGCAGGAGCATCCTTCACGACGAAACCTGAAGCCCCGCCTCCATGGCGCGCCGCAGATAGCCGGGCTTCCCGAAGGTTGTCACCATAAGCACCTTGATCTGCGGCCATCTCTGATGAATTTCACGTGCCGCCGTGATACCGTCCATTTCCGGCATTTCCACGTCAATCAGTGCCACATCTGCCGCGATACCTTCCAGTATTTCCAACAACTCCTGCCCATGTGCGGCCTGCCCGACGACGTCAATGTCATCTTCCAGGCCAAGCATCATGGCGATTGCGCCGCGAACGAGTGACTGGTCGTCGGCAACAATAACGCGGATTGGGCTTCCCATGGCCGTTAGCTTAAGTCACAGCGGTTGGCAGTGCCCAATCGCCGCCCTGAATCGCCACCGCATCCTCGCCGGAGGACTTCGAGCCCTGCGGCTGCGAGGCGGGGAATACCGCCTCCACCTGCCAGCCGCCTTTCGTGCGTCCATACCGCAAGGTACCGTCCGCACCACGCACACGCTCCTCCAGTCCGGCCAGGCCACTTCCCCCTGCCGTCAGCGCCTCGCGCGCGGGGCCGGGCAAGACGGGCGAATTGTCACTGATGCGAACACCCCTTTGCCAGGTCTGGATGGTGCACCGTGTGGCGGCGACACTGTGATGAACAATATTGGCGGCCGCTTCCCGTACCACATGCGCGGCCGCGCGCTCGGCGTCGTCGTCCACTTCTAGCGGATCTCCAAGCACGATCAGTTGAATCTCTGCTGTCTTCAGCAATTCGCGTGCCGCCGATATTTCTTCGGCCACACTGAGGCGCCTGGCATCACGAACCACCCGCCGCACATCGGCCAGTGCTTCCTGCGAGAGTTTCTGCATTTCATAGAGCTGCTGGCGAGCCTGCTCGGTGGCATCCGGCGTCTCCTTATCCAGCAGCTTGCCGGTGAGTTGTGCTTTGAGAGAGAGCGCCGTGAGGGACTGCCCGACAATATCGTGTAGATCGGCACCGATACGCTCCCGCTCCGTTATTCGCGTGAGTTGCCGGATCGTTTCATTGGCCAAGGCAAGCTTGCGATGCGAGCTGAAAACCTGCGCCAGGGAGAAGAACATGGCGAGCATGATGACAAGCTGGATTACGGTGACGGTGACGACGGTGCTATCCGCCCCATGCGCCAAATGAGCCAGGCACTCTCTGCCGCTAGGAAGCCAACCAGTGCGGCAGCTCCGTAAAGGAACTGGGCCGGCGCCAGTTGCATCCCGATTACCGCCGCAGCAAATACCAGCATTTGCATGTTCTGCACACTGCCGAAAACAACGAAGGTGAACTGACATGCACAAATAACGGCAAGTGTGGCGAAGAAGCCGACCGGTGCGCGGTACTCGTTGGGAGGCATTGCAGGGTACACGAGCCACGACCGTACGATGGCACCTATAAACAGGGCGCATGTTGCCAGAGCACACCACCGGTGCCATCCGGGCGGCTGCGCGAGCGCGTCGGCAATGGGAAACAGGGTGAAAACCAGCCATACATACGCCCATGTCAAGGTGATGGCTCGTGGATGGTTACGTAACCAGGTGCGCATGATGAACAACCTATCGGATGGGGTGATCCGGCATCGAATTCACGGTGGGCAAGTGGAGGGATGATGACCTGCTCGCGCTCGACCGCCAGCCGCAAGCGCCCGCACGCGGCGGGGTTGCAGAAGCGGCGAGGGGCGGCTTGCGCTAGCCGCGCTCGGTATCGCGGCGCATACGCCAGATAGCGACAACGCAGCACACAGCCGTCCATGCCCCGATATTCACTAGCCAGAGCCAGTTGAATTCTCCGCTTCCCATCGGCCACTGGCTGAGGCTATAGATCCCGTGCAGAGGTGTGTAGGGAGCGACTACACGGAAGAAACTCGGCATAAGATCCAATGGTAGGAACGCTCCGGCAAGGAAACCGAAGATAACGCTGACTCCTCCAATAATCGAGTAAGCGGCATCGGAGCGGACCAGGTAGCCGGTCATTATTCCCATTGTGCCGGCGCAGATACAGCCCGCCAGAATGAGCAGTGGCACCACCACCCAGATGTGCCCCTGAGCATGTGCTCCGGTCAGAGAGCCTGCCACCATGAGAACCAGCAGGGAGAGCAGCGCACCGCACAGTGCCAGCAGTATTTTCAGCACGAAATTGGTGTGTACACTGACCGGTGTTAAGGCGAGTTGACGACTCCACCCTGGCCGCGTTCCACGCCCACCTGCGCGCCCATACTGGCCGCCCCAGAAATGCGCCGTACGCCCCATGCCAAACATCACCGCGCAGGCGACATTGGCATGCCCGATCCACTGAGTCGAATAACTCTGCGAGGCACCAAACATGAAGTACATGACCAGTGGTAGGCCTACCGAGAATCCGATGAGGCCCGGATAGAGCACGGTGTGCCGGAACTGGTGACGGAAGAGTGAGCCGAGGCCCTGCAGTGGCTTAACACGTGGGCACTCCGGGCGCCCGGTGCTTGTGAGGGCTTCGTCTGGCCCGTTTTCCTTGCGGGTAGCGGTAGGCATGTGGACTCCTTAAGGAATTGAGTGTGGTCAGGAAGGCGTGTTGTGAGGTGTCGATATTGGCGTATCCGGCGAGGTACCGGTGACGGCGGGTTCGGCGGATAAGTGTGCTAGAGCTGCTAGGGCTTGGGAAGCATGTTCATGTGGGGGTGCACGGCCTCGGGGTGTGCGTCGTCGGCGGCTACGCCACCCTCGCTGGTAAGCAGGCCGAAGGCCTCGTCCAGTGAACTATCGGTGATGGAGATTTTGACTACGCCGACACATGCCAAGGCTGCGCGGGCGAGCGAAACGGTATCCTCGCCAAGTAACTGGAGCGTGGTGCCCTCGCGCGAAACGACTCCCACCTGGCTGAGTCGCGCGGCGGCGGCTACACTGTTCGCTTCGCCGTCGAACCCGAGCGTGATGCGCTGGGAGGAGAATTGGCTGCGGACCTGCGCCGTGAGGCCGTCGGCGGCAATCACGCCACGGTTCATGATGACGGTCCGCTGGGCGAACTCTTCTGCCTCGGCCAGATAGTGGGTGGCGAAAACGATGGTCTTGCCACGCTCAGCCTCCGCCCGCATGCCGTCCCAGAAATGATGACGAGCCGTGACATCCATGCCGGTTGTTGCCTCATCCAGAATCAGAAGGTCCGGATCGGACAGGAGCGCCAGGGCCACCCGCACTCGCTGCTGTTCTCCACCGGAACATTTGGAGATACGCCGGTTGGCGATCTCGGTGAGGTTGGCCCGGGTCAAAACGACATCAACGGGAAGATGATGCGGGAGTGTGCCTGCGATCATGCGGATCAACTCCGCCACCTTGTATTCTCCCAGTAGGCCGCCGCTTTGCAGCACGGCGCCGAGCCTTCCGCTCCTAATCGCCTGGCGCGGCGTGCCGCCGTACACGCTGATGGTGCCTGAGGATGGGGTGGACAGGCCGAGAATCATGTCGAGAGTGGTGGTTTTTCCCGCTCCATTGGGGCCGAGGAGAGCGACAATCTCACCGCGTTGCACAGTCAGGTCGATTCCGCGCACCGCATGCACCGCCCCGAAGGATTTGGATAGGGCTCTTGCTTCCAGAGCCGACGTCGTGGTCTTCATGTTCTTCATGGTGCCGGGCCGGGCCAGTTGCCAGAAGTCCTAGCTGTCATGTTCCTGGAATGACAGGTGTCATGGGTCAGTGGACACGGCTAGTATTGAGGGCGCAGGGGAGGAGCAGTTCAGATGGAAGAGATCCGGGTCAAGTTGGTGCGCACGGTCGATGAGTCGTATCCGATTGTTATCGGGCATGGAGCAACCGCATGTGTTTCCGATCTTGCCAATCGCGACGGTCTCGCCTCCCGGCGTATCGCCATCATTACCGATACCACGGTGGAAAAGCTTGCTGCGGGCGCGCTCGCGGAGGATCTGCGTCTTACTGGCCGCGACGTCCGCGTTATTGCCTTCCCTGCCGGGGAGAAGAATAAAACACGGCAGACGAAGGAAGCCATTGAGGATCAACTAATCGCCGCCGGATTCGGACGCGACACCCTGGTGATCGCGCTGGGTGGTGGTGTGGTCACCGACTTGGCCGGTTTCGTTGCCGCGACGTACACGCGTGGAGTTCCGTACCTTTCCGTCTCCACCACGCTGCTGGGTGCCGCGGATGCTTCCGTGGGTGGGAAGACTGCGGTTGACACCCCGGCGGCCACTAACCTCATCGGTGCCTTCCACCAGCCCGTCGCCGTGGTGATAGATCTGGATCGTTGGCTCACCCTGTCCGACTCGCAGATACGCGAAGGGCTGGGGGAAACGGTGAAACAGGCCTGCTTGGCCGACGCGGAGTTCTTCGCCGCCTTGGAGGACGCGTTTGTTACCAGGGGCCTCACCCCGGCTGAGTTCGTGCGCGACGACGCCCTCACCGTCCTCACGGCGCGCCGCAATTGCGAAATCAAGCGGGATTTCGTGGCGAGCGACGTACACGAGGGCAATCGCCGCATGGGCCTAAACCTGGGCCACACCATTGGGCGGGCACTCGAATCCGCGTTGGGCTACACGCTCAGCCACGGGTACTGCGTTGCGATCGGATTGGCATTGCAAGCGCGCTGGGGAGCAACTTTCGGCTACGTCAGTTCCGGCGATGTGGCCCGCCTGGAGCGTCTGCTGGGGGCTATTGGTCTGCCGTACCGGTTGCCGGAGGGTGTCGATGTCAGCCGGATCATGGACGCCATGTGGCATGACAAGAAGGGAACGACTAACACCATCCGTTTCGTCTTCCAGCGGGGGGTCGGCGACCTCATGGTCTTCGACTGCGGGCGATACGCACGCCCGGTGCAGGAGAGTGCGATCCGGGCTTTTCTCGAATCGCAGGTTGCAGCGGGGCAGTGATTCCGGATGGGCTGGCGCGGTGGTTCATGCTGGAGCGGTGGTGTCCGGCGGCATGGAGACTCGATGACCGGCGGCGATTCATTGCGACACCGCGTCCACGCAACCATAGTTAGGTGCGCCTAACATTTTGTGAGACAACGCGATACCATCTGATTATGAACGAGGCCCACGAACACACCGGCACAGACGGCCGCGAGAACCGCGAGCCGTCCCATTGGGGTGTACACGGTGGCCACGGCGATAGGCACGTTGGCCACGAAGGTGGGCACGCTGGCCACGGCGAACACGGGCACAATATATCGATCACTGCCGACCGCCGGTATCTGTGGAGCGCATTGCTCCTCATCCTCGGTTTCATGCTTGGCGAGGTTGTCGTCGCCGTCGCCTCTGGATCACTGGCACTGTTGTCCGACGCCGGGCACATGCTTTCCGACGCCGGTGCGATTGCCGTCGCCCTCTGGGTTACACATGTAGCACAGCGCCCGGCGCACGGCGCATGGACCTACGGCTTCACTCGCTCCGAGATCCTCTCGGGCCTCGGCAATGGCCTGACAATCCTCGTCGTCGCCCTCGTCATCCTCGTGGAGGCGGTGCGTCGTCTCATTACTCCGCCGGAAGTGGAGGGCGTCGCCGTCGTCGTGGTGGCCGTCATCGGGATCGGTGTGAACCTACTCGCCACCTGGTTGCTGGCCAAAGCCAACCGCTCCAGCTTGAATATCCGCGGCGCGTATCAGCACATACTCACCGACCTCTACGGCTTCATCGGCACCGCTGCGGCAGGGGTGGTCATTATGGTGACGCACTGGACGCGGGCGGATGCGATCGCCTCAATCCTGGTGGCGGCCATTATGATCCACGCCGGGTGGGGGGTTGGTACGTGATGCCGGCCGGGTGCTGCTGGAGGCCGCTCCCGCGAGTGCGGATATTGCCGAGATTCGGCGTCATATGCTCAGCCTGCAGCATGTGCGGGCCGTGCACGATTTGCATGTGTGGAGCGTCGGATCGCAGCAACCGGTGGTTTCGGCACATTTGGTTGTGGATGAAGAGTGTTTTACAACCGGGCGGGCACCGGAGGTACTCGACGACGTTCAGGGGTGCCTGTCCGCGCATTTCGACATCGCGCATTCGACGCTGCAGTTCGAACCGGAACGCCATGCCGCGCATGAACGCGGCACGCATCGCGACTAAGAGGCGGCGCTTCCCGGCGCCTCCTAAACGCAGCGATATAGCAGTGCAGCTAGGCGGCGCCGGCGCCCCACTCCTCCGGGCGATCCTTCTCGGTCGCCTTGCTCGCCGCCGCAGACTGTTCGCCGCCCAACTGCAAACTGAGGTCACTCGAATGCGAGCCGGGTGTGCGCAGGTAGGCGTCGCGAATATGCGGTTGCGCGTCGATGGCATCGGACCGGGGAATGAGAACGGTGGAATGCGGCTGCGCGTCGCCGGACTGCTCGTCGGGATTGCCAGACTCGGGCGTGTGGCCGGAGCCTTCGCTACGAGTGGCCTCTTCGCTACCGCGCCACTGCCGGGCCACGAAAAGGGCGGGTGCGATTGGCGTTCCTGCTTTCAGTTCGGCCCGCGAATGCGCGACGACGGCGTCCAGCGTTCCGGCGCGCTTCGACACCAGCCGTTGGCGCACATAGCCCACGCCGTCGGAGACGAGCTGCGGCGCCAGGGCGAGGTCGGCAGCGCAATCGAGGTCTTCCGCGACGGGGAGCAGTTGTTCCACCAGATCGGGTAGCGCCAGCATCATGGGCATGAGTTCGCCGTCGTCGGTGTCAATCAGGAGCGCGCCCACACCGTAGCGGGCCGCGCGCCACTTGTTCTCCTCGACGTACCAGTGAGGCAGGGTGGGTAGCTCTCTGCCGGCATCCAGTTCGCGGGATGCCCACTCCACCAGGCAATGAACGAGCGCTGCCAGTGCCCGGACTTCCGCCAGATTCGATGACGAGTCCGCTATCCGTGCCTCAACGGTGCCGAAATGTGGGGCGGGGCGGACATCCCAGCGTAGCTCGTCGAAGTGGTGGATCGCTCCTACCCGCATCATGTTGTCCGTGTATTCCTCCAGGTTCTCCCAGGTAGGAAGCTCGGGCGGGATACCGGCCGTGGGCAGCTGTTGGAACATCATGGCGCGGTTATCGGCGTAGCCGGTGTCGATACCGTCCCAGAAGGGGGAAGCGGCCGTCAGCGCTTGGAGCAGGCCGATTTTAGTGGTGAGGAACCGAGCGATGGGCAGTGCCTTCGCCCGGTCTTCGACGCCGACGTGCACATGCGTACCAAAGATCAGCATCTGACGGCCCCAATACTGGGTACGATCAACGAGCTCCTTGTAGCGGGGATGCTCGGAGACCAGTTCGTGGGTGGGATTGGCAAAGGGGTGGCTTCCGCCTCCCGCAAGTTCAACTCCCAGCTCGTCGAGTACAGGCTGTAGCAGGCTCAGGCCTTCGTTCATGTCTGCGGCGCATTCGGCGACGCTGGTCCGCTTGCGGGAGACCAGTTCAACCGTGTTGCGCAACATTTCACTGTGGAGGATGCCGTGTTCGGGACGCTGCTTCTCGACTGCCTCCAAGACCTCCGGCGCGCATTCGGCCAGCGCGTTCGTTTGTGGGTTGATGAGCTGTAGTTCCCACTCCACCCCGATGGTGGAGCGCTGCGATGGAGCAAACTTGATGAGCATGCGAGTCCTCTCCGCTTACGTTATGTTCGAGCTTTCCAGTAACGGGAGACGAAGGCCGAGATAATCTGATTGGCACCAGTGGTATCCGCTGCGTCGCAGCGGGCTATGACGGCTTCCTTCTCATCGGCGGGGTAGTAGGTATCGCTATAGGTGTTGATACGGATATGCATGCCTTCCTTTTCTATCTCCGGATGAAACTGGGTGCCGTATACGTTTCTACCCCAGCGCACCATCTGGATTTGACAGAATTCGCCGGTGGCGAGAACCGTGGCGTCGCCTGGCAGGACGCCAATAGCGTCGGAATGGCCAGTGTATCCGTAGATAACAGGTTCCAGGTGCCGGGTGAGAGGATCGGAAAGAGCTGCTTCGGTAAGCGTAATCGCGGGTGCCTGCAGGTCTTCCGCGAAGCCGCCCACCAGTGAGCCACCGAGTGTGCGAGTGATGGCTTGTAGGCCGAAACATATCGCCAGGGTGGGGATGTCCTCGGTTATGACACGTTGGGCTAGTTGCTCTGCGCGGTCCTCTAGGACTGTGGGAATGCCGTGCGCATCCACCTCGCTGTAACCGAAGGGTGAACCGGTGATGACGACGCCGGAATACTCACCGGTCAGGTCGAGCTCCGCCGGGTTGGGAGCCGAGGCATCCACCATGGAGACGCGCACGATGTCGCTGTGCGGATCCAGACCTCCGAAAGCAGCGAAGGAATTCCACTCGTCCTGCGCGATTGTGCCCTCCGGTCGGCATACGGCAAACAGGAAGGGCTTCATGGGCGTGGACGAGATGGTCATGAGGATTAGATTACGTTGTTGGGTGGCCTGTGAGTAGCGCCCGTTCACTGGATGGGTGACTGCGGTGAGAAGGTGCGGTTTGTGCTAGGATCGTCGTCGTGTCGGTAGCGGCTGCAATCGGGCTGGCCCTTCGGGGTGCCCAGGGCTGCTCTTGGTGCGACGGGTGGGGCGTGGTTCTGGGTTGTCCATAAAACTCCACCATGCGGGCTCGTGGCCGATCAGAAACTCTGCCCCAATAGCAGTGCGCGCTCTGCGGCCTCGTTCATAATCTCCTCGGCATGCTCGGGGTCGAAATCCATGCCTTCGGCCACGATCTCTTCGAAGCTTTGCACACCGAGAAAGCCGAAAATCGTGCGCAGGTACTGGTTTGCGGGATCCGCACCCCGGAAAATGCCCCCGGCGGTTTGAATATGGAGGATCTTTTTGCCGGGTACGAGACCGACGGCGGTTCCGTCGTCGTTGTAACGGAAGGTCACTCCCGCAACGTTGATGGTGTCGATCCATGCCTTCAGGCGTGTGGGAACCTGCAGGTTCCACAGCGGGTTCGCAATAACAACCTTGTCGGCGGCGACGAACTGTTCGGTGTAGTGCCTGAAGAGCGTGATCTTGGCCTGCTCGGCAATACTCAAATGGATGAAGGGCACGCCCTCGCCCAGCTCGTTCCAACCATTGAGGAGGTCTAGGTCGATCTCCGGGATTGCGACCTCGTACAGGTTGAGATTGGTGATTTCATCCTTCGGATGATGCTTACGGTATTCCTCTTCGAAAATCGCCGTGAGCCGCATCGTGCGCGAGGCTCGCGCGTCAAGAGGATGACTGCGAACGATCAACACACGTGCCATCGCGACTTCCTTTCCGTACTTTGCCATACGTGCGATGCCTGAACCGTACCGATTCTAAGGCACGAAACGTGGAGTGGATAGTGTGGGTTAGCCGGGAGCGACGAAGCGACTGAGCGGATGCGCATTGACCGCGCGG
Organism: Actinobaculum sp. 313; assembly: GCF_003073475.1. Classification (GTDB taxonomy): domain Bacteria; phylum Actinomycetota; class Actinomycetes; order Actinomycetales; family Actinomycetaceae; genus Asp313. The sequence goes on from NZ_CP029033.1 coordinate 280,003, forward strand.
GTGCTCGCGCCCCTGAAGCGGGTCCGGTATTGACAGCTCCCCTGGGGCCCCGTGCGCGACCGCTCGGCCAGCGCCAGCGCCCGGGGCTTCCTTCACCGCCGGTTCCCCTGCACCTGCGTGGCCGGTGTTAGCGGCCGGGCTTCCCTCATCGCCCGAGTTCCGTGCACGTGCGTGGCCGGTTCTGCTTCCCGTTTGTCAACTGGGCTACTGTGTACCGGTTCCCCTGCACGTGCGTGGCCAGTGCTAGCGGCCGGGACTTCCTTCATTGCCCGAGCCCCGTGCGCGACCGCATGGCCAGCGTCCGGGAGCTGCCCAACGAAGTGGAACGAGCGTTCGTTTGTGCCAGATGCTTGACACAAACGAACGGGGCGCCTAGCTTTGTATCAAGTAGTTGGTACATCGGATTGGGGAGTCATGTTCCTGCTTTACTTTGCGATCACGCTTGCTGTCACGGTTTTGGCCGTCGCCCTGCCACTCGTCGTCGTGCGTAATGCGGTTGTGGATAACGGGGGCGAAACAGAGGTACCAGTAGACCTTGTTGCTGTGCAACGATACTCGCGTAGCAGTGTCGCCATCGCGTTAGTTGCCGGGGTGGTGGCGGGCCTGATCGGCGTCGTCGGCTGGGGAATTGCGTGGCATGCCACAGCACAGGGGAGCGGTTCGGAACTGATCGGCCCTCTTGCCGTGACTACCTTTGGCGGTGGCGAGGACGTGGGTATGGAGCAATTCCTTGGGGTGCTGGTGGCGCCCGGCCTCTTCGGCGTCACGAGTATGGCGGTTCTGCGGATGCGGGAACGGCGCAGCCCCATAGTGACAAACGGGCCTGTAAGCGCGTCGCTCAAACCGCGCCGCGGTAGCGACTATGTGCCGCGATGGGCCTCGGTTGCCGCGGGTACGGCGCTGGCAATGGTTGCCTCCTTGCTTGTCATAGGAATGGTGACCAGCGATGACACGGGCACGGCTTTACGCGTGCAGTGGCGAGGCGACGAAGGCGAGCTTGTGACAAGTATTGTGGGGCCGTGGCCGGGTTGGGTATTCGCCGGGCCCATCCTTCTCGCTCTGCTCGTCGAGGTAGTTCTCGCGGCGATGACCTTACGAGACATCGCTGTCCGTGGGCATTTGACTTCTGGGTTCGACGCCGGAGTGGACCGGACCATCCGCTGCCGTAGTGCCGAGGCTGTGATCGGACTACTACTGCTCTCGGTTGCCTGGCCCATGTTGGTGCTGGGATTGAGCATGGGGCCCGTGCTGGGCTATGCGCTTGGGGCGCAACCGATCGTTGGCATTGGGGTGGGCGTCGTCGGAGCATGGGCCTTCGTATGCGCCAGTGCTGGGCTGGTCTTCTTCTGCGGCGGATGTGTGCTGTTGATGCGACGGTTGCCGACACAGAAGCTGGCTGCATCGGGCAGGGAGGTGAAGAAATGACGGATCGGTCCGGCGATTCGCCGCGTATCGTGCTTGATCTCGATGACCCGACGCCGCCATTCGAACAGGTACGTCGTCAGATCAGTGAGCTTATCGTAGCCGGAGCCTTGGCCGAGGCGGCTCGGCTTCCTACGGTTCGGCAGCTCGCTGCGGATTTGCGTGTTGCGCCCGGAACCGTCGCACGCGCCTACAAGGAACTGGAAGCCGAAGGCCTGGTGAAAACGCGCCGCGGTGCAGGAACGCGAGTCGCTCCAGGGCAGGCGTTGCCACTGCGCCAGCGGCAGATGAAACTCGAGCAGTTGACGGCCGGATTCGTGGCTGCCGCCCGCCGGATCGGAGCCGACGGCGCCGCGATACGTGCGGCCGTGGAAGCCGCATTGCATGAGGCCTGATTCGCAACGCATTGGTTTGATGGCCTGGCGCCGGGAATCAAGAGAAAAGTGTCCAGATCCCGTCCAAACGGCGGAAAACTTGATCGGATCAATTTAAGAACTGGCGGAATCATGCGGATTTCGCGGCTTGGTTAGACTGGGCGCCTCTCGTTTGGACGGGATTTTGACACGTGTGCGGGCGACCGACGCGGGGCGCCTGCGAGAAACCCCACCCAACAACACAAGACCTTTAACCCAAATGACCTATAACCCCAACGGGGGAGGTGCGCGGTGTTGGGTGCCTGGCGGAATAAGTACGAGAAAACCGCAGCACAACGTGCTGCGGTTGTTGCTGGTCGGGGTGGCGGGATTTGAACCCACGACCTCTTCGTCCCGAACGAAGCGCGCTACCAAACTGCGCCACACCCCGAGGCCGTCGCAAAGCTGCAACTAGTCCATATTAGCCGAATGACGTCGTGAAATGGAAACCCCTTGCCGTGATATGCCACGCATCTGCCCGCATGTGCCTCGTAGTACGGTGACGATTCCTGCTGGATCAGTACTCACGGCGGTGCTTGCCCATCACCAGAGTTCCCACGTCCGGGAGCGCGGTCAGTCACCTGTGCCGACTACTGTCTCCGAGTATCGCCTGCACACGTCCGGGAGTGCGCGGTCAGTCAGCGACCCGCCTGTAGATACGTGCTGAAACCAGCACGCGCGTCTAGGGTTCGGGCGTCGATTCTGGGGGTCACCGGAGGTTTCCGACGATACGACCGTGTGGCTTGAAGCTCACGGGCGGCGATTCTGCGGGTCTCCGGAGGCTTCCGAATGGCCCTTCATCTCCACTGGGGCCGGTGTGAGTGGAGTTCCTTGCGCACGCATGCTTCAAGCGGACACATCAAACACCCTCGGGATGAGATCCGTTGGGGATTTGGTCCGCATCCGATTCAGTAGCTTGGCCGCATTGCGATGATCACGTAGAAGCCGACTCTAGATCACTACGAGAACCTCAGATCACTGCGAGATCCAGCAACACCGCCTCCGGGCGGCACGCAATCCGCATCGGAGCGAAGGGTGATGTGCCCAAACCTGCGGAGACATTGACCCAGGCGGTGGGACGCCGCTCGGTGCCCGTTGGCACCGTCCCGTCCCCGTGCATGACGCCCTTGCCGGTGGGCGGCCACTGGAACAGGCCCGAGGCGTATTCACGTTCCAGGTCGCAGTTTGTCACCAATGCCCCAGCTCCAGGAAGGCAGATTTGCCCGCCATGCGTATGCCCGGCGAACACCAGTGCGCACCCGTCTGCCGTCATCGCATCGAGAATCCGCTTGTATGGTGCGTGGGTCAGTCCGATGCGCAGATACGTTGCTCCGTCAGGCGTTGTGCCAACAACTTGCTGAGGAGCGGGGGTGTACGGAGTGCCGCACTGTGGCGATCCCTGCGGGGAGTCTCCCAGCGGGAGCGGATATTCGTCGCGGTCCAAGTGCGGATCATCGACTCCCACGGCGTCAAGACTCCAATTACCGATGTCGAGATGTGCGCGCTGGTTCGTCAGGTCGTGCCATCCGAAGGCTTCCAGGCCGCTTTGCAACTCCTGCCAGGGCTGTTCCGCACGCTTTTCGTTCTCACTTGCCTGGGGTGTGGTGTTCGCCGCCAGGTAACTCAACGGGTTCTTGGGCTGCGGCAGGTAGTAATCGTTAGAGCCGAAGACGAAGGTGCCCGCCGTGCCCGCAAACGGAGATAAAGAGGAGAACAGCGGAGTCAACGCTGCTGGGGAGGCAATCAGATCCCCCGTGAGAACAACGAGGTCGGGCTCAGTAGCCGCCAGTTCTTCAATCCAGGCCGCACGGCGATGCTGCCAACCCAGCAAGTGAGAATCGGATAGATGCAATATGCGAAGTGTGCGGCCAGCAGATGTCGGATTACCGGCTTGGGCGCCATCGAGAAGAACTGTCCGGCGCCGAAGTGTATAGGCTTGCGCCTCGAGGAGGCCCCACGTGCCAGCGGTTGCTGCCGCTACTGCGGATGCCGTCGCGGTACGTTTAGCCCCCCGCCAGATACTTCTCCCGGCGCGCGCAAGAGCATTAGCCATCGCCGTCACCACCACCGTCGTGGGGTTCCTGCTGATCAGACTGCGCTGGCTCTACGTCTCCACCCTCGCCCGATGTATCGTCCTCATCGTCGCTGCCTTCGGCATCCTCCGCCGGTTCGGTTTGCGTTGGGGGTGCGGTCGACGACGGCGTACGGCGGGTGTTCGGTGATGTTATGACATTACTGGATGGTGTGGGGAACGACTCCGCGGGCTCGTCCGCTAGCGCCTGTGTCATGTACTGAGAAAAGGCCATGGCGGGGAAGAGGCCGCCATACACCTCCCAGTAGTACCGCCCGTTAATGACGGAACCCAACATCGAAATGCTTCCGGACTGGTGGCCCTGCCAGATCGCCGTCGCCAGCTGTGGTGTATAACCGACGAACCAGGCAGCCATATCACTGTTCGCCGTCCCCGTCTTTCCGGCGACTTCGCGCCCGGGAATGATGGCATTCTCGCCGGTGGCACCGCGAGTCACTACCTGCTTGAGGACGGCGTTAGTCTTACGGGCAGTCTCGGTGTCAAGCACCTGACGGCAGGTGGGCTTCTTGTCCAAGAGCACGTCGCCGTCGGCACCGAGAATCTGCGTATAGGAGATCGGGTCGCACTTATTGCCGTCATCGGCCAGCGTCGCTACAGCGACGGCCATAGACAGTGGGGTAATCTCGTTCGAACCGAGAACCGACGATGGAACATACCGCCAGTCACCACCGTCGCCGCGTTCTACACCCATATCGAGGGCGTTCTGTGCGATGTCGCATAGGTCCATCTGCTGAGCCATATGGGCAAAGGAGCCGTTGACCGATTCGCGTGTTGATTGCAGAACGGTCATCTGCCCGCCGCCGTGGCCCTCCAGATTGCTGACGGGCCAGGATGCGGCCGATGCTGGAGAGCAGGATATGTTCCATGCGCTGGCAGGGATGGTGCCGTCATTGGAATTGACGTACTCGTAGGCGGTATGCCCTTCTTTCAGCCACTGTATAAGGGTGAAGATCTTAAACGTGGATCCCGACTGGAAACCGTATCCGCCGCCCATCTCCAGATTGACATTGAGATTGACAGTCGTGGCCGTCAGGTCCGATTCGCTTGGCTCGCCATAGTTGGTGTTCTGCGCCATGGCAACGATGTGGCCGGTGCCGGGCTCGACGCTAGAAAGCGCCATCTGGATACCGGAGGCGTCATTGGTGGGTATATTTGTGACAAGTGTGTCAAATGCCGCCTGCTGCTTGGCGGGGTCGAGGGTGGTTTGAATCGTCAACCCACCGCGATAGAGCTTTTCCAAGCGGTCATCCGCATCGGTTCCCCAACTGTCATCGGCGAGCAAGTCACGGATGACGTAGCGGCAGAAATAGGCGGAGTTTCCGGCCGCTGCGCAACCATTGGGTGTTTCCGACACATTGAGCATATCAGCGATCGGCGTATCGAGGGCTTGCTGCAACTCCTCGTCGGTGATGTAGCCGTACTTATTCATCTCGCCGAGCACGACGTCGCGCCGGATCTTGGCGTTGTCGGGATGGTTGATCGGATCCCAGCGTGCGGGCGACTGAGTCAGACCTGCAAGCAATGCGGATTCCGCGATATTGAGATCGGTCGCGTGCTTGGAGAAGTAGTGCAGCGCTGCGGTTTCGACGCCGTATTCGGATGTGCCGAACTGGGCGAGATTGAGATAGCCGGTGAGGATCTGGTCCTTTGTCATCGTCTTCTCGATAGCGATCGCATACCGTGCCTCGTTGATCTTGCGGGAAATTGTCTGCTCGGTAGCCGAGTCAATGAGTCGGTTATCTCCTTCGACTCTGCCCTGCTCAATCAGAGCGTTCTTCACGTACTGCTGGGTGATCGAAGATCCTCCGGCCGTTGCACCGCCGGTGACATTGTTGATGAAGGCGCCGGCCAATCCCTGCACATCAATACCGTGGTGCTGGTAGAAGCGATGGTCCTCGATCGCCACAACCGCGTTCTTCATGTGGTCCGAGATTTGCTCCGAGCTGACGACGATGCGGTTCTCAGCATAGATGCGCGCAAGGACGGAACCATCGGATGCCAGCAGAACCGATTGCTCTGAGGGTTCCGTGAATCCGAGATCGTCGGGGACATCCTCGAAAACACCCGTCACGGCGTTGATCGTCGTCGCTGTGGTGGTTGCCAACGGGAGGGCAACTCCGGCCATCAGGACGCCGCCAAGAGTGCACATGGCCAGAAGTGCGGCCAGGAAGGTCGTGATCTGGCGGGCCGTTGCACCGTGCTGAGTAGATGTGGACATAATGCAAGAATACGTGGTGTAGCAGAGAATTTCCGCATGCAATCCACAGCTGGTCGAAATAGTTCTGCTATCCGGAGAACTTCCATGTGGAAGCTGGGCGGCAGCCGAGCATCAGGTGCTTAGTGGCATTATCTGGCCCGACGTTCTGACTTGGGCATTTGGCAGCTCTTATGGTTATTATTGTCCTAGAAAGGTGACCGGCGTCACCGCGCAGATGATAGCCGGTTCTAGATGAAGCTCCGAGAATTCGGGTTGCGTGCGAAAGGAGGAACGCATAATGTCTCTGGCCACCGCAGACCAGACATGGGCGGTTCATGCCGCGTGCTCGAATACCGATCCCGACACGCTTTTCGTTAGAGGTGCTGCCCAGCGGCAGGTTCGGCAAGTGTGCTACGGCTGCCCGGTACGGCTCAACTGCTTAGCGGATGCTTTAGACTCCGAGACTACGTTCGGGGTGTGGGGTGGTCTGACCGAACGAGAACGGCGTGCTCTACTGCGTCGTTTCCCAAATGAGCATGACTGGTACCACAGGTTGATATCGGGTACGGATCCGATAGCGACCGAGTTGCGAGAAGGTCGCGTGCCGCGTCTCAACAATCGTTGACGCACGGGGTTCATGAGCATTCGCCGCCGACGACGCTGAGCCATCGGCATTCTGGTGGGAGCGGCGAGGGCATGGTGCGTCGCTTCGCCGCTCTGGATCACGCCCCGTAGAGCAGCTAGGATTGTGCCCATGCAGAAATGGGAATACGCGACGATTCCACTCTTGATTCATAACACCAAGCAGATTCTTGATACATGGGGAGATGAGGGGTGGGAGCTCGTACAAGTGGTTCCCGGTCCTGACGGCCAGAATCTTGTCGCCTACCTGAAACGACCCCGGGACTGAACAATGGAGCATCGGTCACAGCGCATGATCGAACTTGGCATTGAGCTTCCGGCTGTCCCGGCTCCCGTAGCCGCCTACGTACCTGCATTGCGCGACGGTGATACTGTGCGTACTTCTGGCCAGCTGCCCTTTGTTTCCGGGCGGCTCCCGCTGTCCGGAAAGGTGGGGGCGGCGGTCAGCGCCGAGGAGGCGTACATTCTGGCGCGCAGTGCCGCCTCAACGCCATCGCTGCGGCTGCGGAAGTTGTGGGCGGTATCGATAACCTGGAGCGCGTGTTGCATGTCACGGTGTTTGTTGCATCGGCAGACGACTTCACCGGTCAACCGCAGGTCGCAAACGGAGCGTCCGAGTTACTAGGCGAGGTCTTCGGTGATGCGGGGGAGCATACGCGCTCGGCGGTAGGTGTTTCGGTGCTCCCTCTCGACTCGCCAGTAGAGATCGAACTGATCTGCCGGGTGCGCAGGTAGCCTGCCGACTGTACCGCTTGAGGAAACAAGCGAATCTACTTGCGAGCAACGCACGAACGCTTCCTGTTCCACAAGATGCGCGGGGACGACTCGGCAAGCTACAAGCTTGTCAACTGAATCTTGCTCCGTAAAAGGCGGGGACGGTAGCCATGCCACCGTCCCCGCAGAGTTGTATGCGACCAACCCTAGTGGGCGCGACGCTGTAGTCGTGCCAACTCAATAAGAAGGACGGCCCGGCCCTCCAAACGGATCCATCCGCGTGAGACGAAATCAGCCAGTGACTTGTTCACGGTTTCACGCGAGGCGCCGACCAAATGTGCAAGTTCCTCCTGTGTGAGATCGTGTGGCACGTAGATGCCTTCGGGAGTGCGCTCGCCGAAGCGATTAGCGAGATCCAGCAATGCTTTCGCGACCCGCCCCGGCACATCGGAGAAGACCAGATCAGCCATCTGCTCGTTCGTGTGACGCAACCGGCGAGCCAGCTCGCGCAACATCGACATCGCGAGTTCGGGATGGGTGTTGAGATATCCCATCATGTCCTTATGCGATAGTGAGAGGAGACGCGTTGGGGCGATAGCGGTGACTGTTGACGAACGGGCGCCCAAATCAAAGAGTGAGAGTTCGCCGATGATCTCGCCGGGTCCCAGAACCGCAATGAGGTTTTCGCGACCATCGTCCGAGGAATGGCTAAGTTTAACCTTCCCTCCGTGACGACATAAAGCCGATCACCCTCGTCGCCCTCACGGAAAAGCGATTCCCCGCGCTTGAGGGCGGCTTCACTCATGAGCTCGCCTAGAGCCTCGAGATCCTCCGCTTCAAGGTCACGGAAAAGAGGAACCGCCTTGAGAACGCTCGTGTCCATCTGTTCCCTTTCTTTCCGGCCGTAGTAGCTCCACTAAGGAGCAAGCCAAATGTTTGCCATGCACATCACATTTTGCCATTTTTCCGACGCCTTGCGCATGAATACGCTGGGAGTATGTCGAAGAAGGGTGAATTGTTGCCGCAGCGGCGCTCATTGGGCGCTCGTCGTGACAATGCGGAGGTGATGTGTCGCCGGTTGTTGGCGCTTTACCCGGATGCCGCCGCAACACTTGATCACAGCAACGCATTCGAGTTGCTCGTGGCGACCGTACTATCTGCGCAGACGACCGATGTGCGGGTCAATACGGTGACACCGGAGCTGTTTCGGCGCTACCCCGACGCGGAGGCGCTCGCTGCTGCCCCGCATGAGGACCTGGAGCAGATTCTGCGGCCGCTCGGCTTCTTTCGTGCCAAGGCCCGATCTTGCCAGGCGTTGGCCGCGCAGCTATGTGAACAGTTTGAGGGAGAGGTTCCACCGCGCCTAGAGGATCTAGTCAGTTTGCCGGGTGTCGGCCGGAAGACTGCCAATGTGGTGTTAGGTGATGCGTTCGGCATTCCGGGCATTACTGTGGACACCCATGTCGGTCGCCTTTCACGCAGGTGGGCGTGGACTCGGCATCGGGATCCAAAGAAGGTAGAACGCGATCTCGCCGAGCTTCTCCCACACTCGGAATGGACGGTGATCTGCCACCGAATGATCGCGCACGGCCGTCAGGTGTGTCATGCGCGGAATCCGGCATGTTCTAGGTGCGAACTGGCAGACGTTTGTGCGTCCTTTCCCTTGCTGTCGTCAAGACTCTCGAATTCCGGCGGTGAGAGCCATTAGCGTGGGTGGGGTGACCCTCTGAGCTCCTGCGCTGCGAGTGCTTACCACGTATCAGAGACTCTGTCAATGGGTACTGATACCCAACCCGTGCACTGGCGGGGACACGCCGACACGGCTAAGGTGGCTTATGGCAGGCGCCTCTCGCCGTGTGTTACCGCAGATGGTGGACGAAGGCACCTGCCGCCAAAGACAGTTGTTCAGACCGGGTCCAAGCCGCGAGACCGCTAATCGCCGATGGGCACAGCGGTGCGGTATGGGTTGCGGGTTCCATTAGAGGTGCATTGCCGTGTCGACTAATCCGAGCCAATTGCGTGATGATGGTGCTATCCGCGAAGGTGCCAGGCTTGTCGGGCAGGCCAAAGAAGAGTTGACTGGGGAACTTACTCGGTTGGAAAACGAGATCATGGGATGGGCTGGCATATGGAAGGGGTCTGGCGCTGCTGTCTTTATGAATTTCCAACAGAACTGGAATACACGTGTTACAAAGCTCTACGCAAGTCTGGATGACTTCGTGGTCGCCTTGACCGGAACAGCCACCGCGGTAGAGAACACCGAGACGCAGGTGTCCTCTTCCTGGGGTGAAATGAGCGGTCTGCTCGGCGGCTAGCGTTGCGGTGACGACGGCTCTCTTGCGTCCCGGTTCAGGTAGTACCACCGGTTCGTCCCGAGATCTTTCCCTCTAGAGGTGGGGCGCGGTTCCACGCCCCACCTCGCCTTTTGTATTATGCGCATCGCGCCGCCTTGATCACGCACTGCGGTGCGCAGCCCGCGCAGATGTAGCCGATCGACGCCGCTGCGCAGGAAATCACACAGATGCATTCGCCGAACGGCTACTGGAATCCGCCGAGGAAATCAAGAATCAGTTTCGTTAGTTCTTCCGGCTGTTCTTCCGGCAGGAAATGGCCGGCGTCGGGCAGTGAAATATGGCGGTAATGGCCCTTCGCAAACTCTCGGTCGTTATCCCACGCACGGTCGGGTAGGAGCGGGTCAAGCTGTCCGCGAGCCGTCCAGACCGGCACGGTGATCGGCCGACGAGAAATCGCCATGTACTGGCGTCCCACGATATGCCGCTGTGAGGTGTACGCCCAACGCAGTTGTTCCAGCGCGGTCGAGGTTGCCTCGGGTAGCCGGAGTGCGGCGGCATAATAGGCCGCCTGTGCGGCTGCGCCATTATTGCCCGGAGCTGACCACTCGGTCAGCAAGCGGCGCACTCCGTCCTCCGAATTCAAAGAACGCCTGGCGGCGGCGGGAACAAAGGTAGTGAGCACATGGCGCCACGTTCGCAAAGTCAGGTGAGTGCCCAGCCGCTGCGTCGTAAGCGGATGTGGCGCGGATACTGTCAAGATTCCCTTTACCAGTTCCGGTTCCATGGCCGCGGCGGACCAAGCAAGAGTTCCACCTCGACCGTGGCCAACGATCACCGCCTGTGATGCGCCCAGACTCCTCACAACGGCGGCGAGATCTTGTGTCAGAGTCAGTCCGTCGTGCCCGTCTGGAGTCTTATCGGATCCTCCGAGGCCACGTTGATCAAGCGCGGCGACTTCATACCCGGCTTGCGCAATCGGTGCGATCTGATGACGCCACGCCCACCAGTACTCCGGGAAACCGTGAACCAGAAGGACAAGCGGACGACTGCTGTGATGGTCACCGGCGTGAACCAGGTGGAACTGGCACCCATTGGCCCCGATAAGACGGTGCTCCCACGGACCCTCAAGATAGATACAGGAATTATCGGCAGGTACGGTCATGAAAAGCTCTCAGCGCTCGATCACGACTCGGAATCACCGAGAGCGATGTGGCGGCGAGTTGTCACAATTCCAAACCGCTGGCCCCGCCGACGCGCGCCATGAGAGATGACTCCTGCGAGCATGAGGGCGGCACCGAACATGAGCATCCGCCCGGAACCGAGGTCAAGGCCGAGATGATGCACAATGTTGCCGCATAGTGGATTAATATCGCCGATGGCCGTGTCCAGCGTGTCAATGATGCTGCCCTGTGTCCAGCGCGGCAGGACGAGGGCTAGGCATCCGAAAAGCGAAAGGATGACGCCTGCGACGGTGACTCCCAAAGAAGACGCTCGGGCGAGGAGTGCGATCAGTGTGGCCACGGCAATTCCGCCGAGCAGCTCAAGAAGCGCGGCGATATTGAGGTGACCTGTTGCCCAAGGATTGCCGTCAACCAGTGAAAGCCGCACGCTTGCATCAGAGAGCAAATACCATGCCACCGGCGCGAGGACGATGGTCGCCGCAAGGGCTCCCGTGTGCGTCCAGGCGCGACTCTTAGGGGCGGCGGGGACGGTATCGGGATCAGGTGGCGGTGTGGCCCAATCAGTAGGTAAAGCTTTGTCTCCCGATTCTTGCGGAGCGTCGGCGACGGCCGGGCCCGTGGCCTCCGTATCGTCGTCGGCGTTGCGCTCCTCATGTTCAGACGCCATCCCGATTGCCTCTGCGAGCGACGCATGCGCTGCATCCGGGCTTGCGGAACGTAAGGGTAGATCCAAGGGGGAAGTGGCCGTCTCGGCGGAAGCGTCACTATCTGTCAGGGGCTGTTCGTCGGTGGCGGTACGGGGCTCACTGGTGACAGTATCACCGGATTCGACCGGGCCGGTGTACTCCTCTGGTTCCACAGAGGCATCTTCAACAGCGGCGTCCTGGAGAGTGTCTTCGACTGGGGAGGTCGCCGCGGCGAGGTCCTCTGCCAAGGCCGAATCTGCTGCGGTTTGCGATCCGTCAGGAGCAGGGTGCACGTTGGGATCCCCGTTGGGCGTTTCAGGTGTCATGGAGGTGGACGCTTGAGCGTTGTGCTCGGCAGAAGTGCCCTGGATAGCGCTCTCTGAATTCTCTTCGGCCGACGCAGAAGCATCCTGCGACGACGTCTCCCGCGTATCGGAAGTTGCGTCGTCAATCGGCGCGAGAATGTCATCGTCCTCGAAGGGCCGACGCGACGACGAGCTGTACGGGTCAGTTGGGGTGGACACGACTTTCCTCCTCAATTGCTTCTATCTTGACGCTACGGCAAGAAGAGCTATCTGTCGGGGAAGCAGGCGGCGTGCCTCGTGTGAGATTCGTGTTCCTATCGGCCTGCGGTGCGGAGTGATGTAGATATGGGTGGTATTCATGGATTACAAACGGCGCGCGGCCTGTGTAGCCGCGCGCCGTGAGTGGGAAAACGGAACTGTGATGGCTCAGTTGGTAATGGCCTGCTCCGCGCAGGTCGCACTTGCCTCTTTGGTCTTTTGGAGGTCGTCGTCCGTGAAAACTTCCGCTTCCATATCGCCGTCGACGAGGGCCTGAAGTGCTTCGGCAGAGAAGTCATCGTAGACCTCGTCCACTAAGCAGGTGTAGAAGCCATCCGTGAGAATAGCAGAGACTTCGGAACCGTACTGCTCCTCCATCATCGGTTGGAGATACGTTTGCATCGCGTTGGAGACTTCCTCTTTGGACGGTTTCTCCGCGCTTCCGCAAGCAGCCATCGAAATCGTCAGGAGTGGGATGGCGGGCAGTGCGATGAGTTTCTTGAGATTCATGTGCTGAGGCTCCTTTCGTTCAGTGGGCGAGTATCCCATGTTCCTTCTCTCGGCCAAATCCATACAAGTGGAGCTTGACTTGTCCTCACTGTATCACCGGATTTACGCGGATACTCCGCGGGATCGGTCCTTGTGTAGGAGATCACGCAGCGTTGCAAGGAACAATACGGCACGAATGTGCTGGTCGGCGAGCTGTCAAAGGCGCAGCGTCTGCCCCGTGCGCTGTGGGTGAGAGGAAATCGCCGCGAAAGATTTGAGAGGAAGGCAACTTTTCTGCGGGTTGGCTCGGCAGGAGTTCATGGACTTTGCACGGTCTTTCGCTGCGCCGGTGACGATGAACGAAATCGCATCATAATCACTGAGAAGATCTCCACAGGCGGGCAAATGAAGGGGCTGTCCACAGGCGCAACCCAAACGCTGCGTCCATGAGAGCACATGCTTCAAGCTAGATGCACACAACAAGAGTCGCAGAAACGGAGCCATCGACCACTCTTCAATGGCTGAATGGCGCGGCACAACGGGAGTCATAAGAATGGAAGCAATATGGAAAGCAGACGCAAGGCGGGGATGGGGCACAGGCAATCTCTCGAACAGAAACGCTCGCGCAAGCAAGAGAGCAATGTGACGGTGATCAATGCGCAGGAGTTGACGCAGCACAAGGAGGGAGGACGGATTGCGGCATGTTCCTTGGCCGCGCACAGCGAGACTGTGCGTTCCGAAGTCAATCGCTTGGCGGCGCTTGCTGGCATCAACATTGTGACTGGTCGTTCCGGGACCGCGCCGTCTGCTGTGCTCAATTTACGGGAAGTGGATGGAAGTATGCCGCAGGTAGAAGCTAGCTTTCACCCGGCCTACGCTCCGTACTTTGCATCTGGGTGTATAAGGCTTTCGTTGCGAGAGGAAGCGGAAGATGTCCTCGAACTGATGCTGGCGGCGGGATCCACCCAACGGGGTACCATCGTCGGAGTCATTGGAAGTCGAGGTGGAATTGGAGTCTCGACTCTAGCGAGTTGGTTGGCGCGGGAGATGGCACGTGAGAGGGAGACGTGCCTCCTCGACCTCGATCCGCTGTCTGCTGGCATCGATCTTCTTCTCGGCTTGGAAGGCACACCGGGCCTGCGATGGTCCGATCTGGCAGAAGACAGCGGTGCCCTCGTTCCTGGCAGGCTAAATGCTGCCCTGCCATCGCTGGGCGCGCTGCGCGTTCTCAGTGCCGACCCCAGAGGCGGTGCGCCGCGCGGGGGAGGTCTCGGCGTCGATGCGATTGCCGCTCTTTCGCAGGCCAATGAGGTCACGGTGCTGGACATTCCACGATCCGGCATCGACGCGGGCACGAGGGAGCGGGAGTGGTTGGAGTGGTGCGACGTCGTCGTACTCATCGTGGGTGGTGGATTGCGGGAAATCCAGCAGGCGCGGCGGGCTATCAGTCTGCTGCCGGGCGAAACCCCGCTGGTTATCGTCGGGTCGGGCGTGAGTGGAGGTGAAGCTGCGGCGCTGGCCGAGGCGCTTGATGTGCCGCAAGTCATGCCGTTACGACGGTTGCGTACCTTGGACCAAGACCTCAGCCACGGCGTGCGGGTAGGCGATCGCACTCGTTGCGCCACCGCGCGGGATGTGTCCCGTATCGGGGTCATCTGCCGCGAGGCGGTGTGATGAAGCAGTTAAGTGACACACAGATCCGCCGAGCGCGCGCAATCCTCGCCGATGGCAAGGGCATTCCGGAAGCGCTGGCGGACACCGTTCCAGTGGCTGTTGGGGTACACGATGTTCTAGGTGTGCGCCGCCAGTTGCGCGCGGCGATTGGGGGTGCAGGCCCGATCCTGCAGCCGCTACTGGAGGATCCACAGGTGACGGACATCCTCGTGAACGGGGTCCATGGCGTATGGATTGATCGCGGCAGAGGTCTTGAAGCTGTTGCTGTGAGCACCGGTCTTCTCGATACACCACAGCAGGTGCGCGACCTTGCGGTGCGTTTGGCTGCGGCAAGTGGGCAGCGCCTCGATGATGCCAGTCCGATTGTGGATGGCACCCTGGAAGGGGGCCTGCGTCTGCATGCTGTTCTTCCTCCTCTGGCGTGGGAGGGTCCGTTCATTTCGTTGCGGTCTCACCGGGCTGTGACGTTGAGTTTGGACGAGCTTGTAGCGAGCGGTACCGTGCCGGTTGAGTTGGCTGCAGTTCTGGTTGCTCTGCTCAACAGCCACGCCAATGTCATGATCTCTGGTGCGACAGGATCTGGAAAGACGACGCTGCTTTCGGCGCTCCTCTCGCAGGTATCGGCGGCTGAACGCATACTCATCATTGAGGAGGCGGCCGAGTTGCGCCCGCGCCATCCGCATGCGATTCACCTACAGGTGAGGCATGCCAATGTGCAGGGAAGTGGCGAAGTCGGCATGGTTGACCTGGTACGAGCGGCGCTGCGCATGCGGCCGGATCGGATTGTTCTGGGTGAATGTCGTGGTGCGGAGGTTCGGGAGGTGCTTTCGGCCCTTAACACGGGCCATGAAGGCGGTTGGGCAACGGTCCATGCCAATTCTGCACATGACGTGCCAGCTCGATTAGTTGCTCTGGGTGCTCTCGCGGGCATGACGGAGGCAGTGGTTGCGGCCCAGGCGGCTAGCGCGCTTGATGCCGTTATCCATATTGATAAGAACAATGGGCAACGTTGCATCAGTCAGGTCGCCACGTTGGAGCGGCGCGGCGACGAGCTGGTGACTTGTGACGCATTGAAGTGTGTCGATGGCGAGGAGGGACAGCGACGTGTCGTTCCCGGCCCAGGGTGGCCGCGTCTAGCACGCAGGCTTGCATTGAGAGAAAGTATATGAAGCTGATTGGTTTCCTTTTACTGCTGACCGCCTGGTATTGGACTCCGTCTTATCCCCACCGTGTAGGTGTGCAGGCCGGAGTGCAGCAAACGGCACTCATCCGAAGGCTGTTGCGCGGTGGGAAGCCTTTTCCGTGGCCGTTGGCGGGAAACTCTCCGCCGCAATACGAATCTGGTGTGGGGCAGGGAGCTCGTTCCGATTTGGGGCACTCGTCCGGTGGATATGAGGAAGGGGGCGGCCCAGGCTTTTCTTGCGGGGAGAGCTCACAAGGGATGCGAAAGGTGACCTTGCGGCGGTTGACGCGGAGCGTCCGTCCGGTGCGTGAGCCCGAAATCGGTCTTTTGGTTGCGGAGGCTGCGACTCGATTGCGATGCGGTGCGAGCTTCGAACAGGCCTGGCAAAAGACTTTCGAGCGTACAGACATTGCCGACAGATACAAAACGGGCGTCGATAGCGCTGGTGTGCCTCACGGTCTGCGCGCGCTGCAGAGATCATCAAGTAGCACGGAGCTGATGTTCGCCATCCCGGCTGCGGTTGCCGTGTGTCGGCTGAGCCATCTGACCGGAGCGCCAAGCGCGGATGTATTGGAGGCGTGTGCGGGCGGCATCACCGAGGTAAGTGAGGCGGCAGCAGCACGCAGGGTGGCCCTTGCTGGGCCACGGACGAGCGCGCGGATGCTTGCCCTTCTACCTTTGCTTGGCTTACTCCTCGGATATGTGTTGGGGTCCAACCCTCTGGCGTTTCTTCTGAGTACGAATATAGGACGAGTCTGCCTCCTTGTAGGTTTCGCCTTTGAACTGGCGGGAATCGTGTGGGTGCGGCACTTGGTTAAACGAGCGGAAGAAGGCTCATGATGACTGCCTCCACGCCGAGTCTTGCAGCCTCGTTGCTGGCGGCCTGGGCTGCATGCGGCCTATTGGCACTGGCGCTCACGGCGAGAACTCCAAACGGGAGGCGGAGGCCCTCGAATCGTCCGACGCTACTCGCCCATGTCGACGAGGCAATGATCCTGGATATTGCACAAGCGGCATTACAGGGCGGTACATCCATACCGGGTGCACTCCTTGCCATCCATGAAGCGGTAGCGGAGAGCGAGAGCGCGGGGCTCGACGTCGCGGCGCGGACGCTGCTTCTGGGCGGAACGTGGGAGGAAGCATGGGGCCAGGTACCGGCGCGTTTTCAAAGCCTGCGTGACGCGCTTCAACCCGCATGGGAAGATGGCGCGGCTCCATCCGCGCTGCTTCGACAGGCCGCGGAAGGTATTCGACAGGGGCGGAGTAGGCGTGCCCGTGAAGCCGCGGCTCGGCTTGGAGCTCACCTGGTGTTACCGCTGGGCCTGTGCTTCTTACCGGCCTTCGTGATGCTTGGCATCGTACCGGTTATCGCTTCGGTTGGGCTTTCGCTGTTTCACTAGACGAGTGCGGCCGAGGCGCCGACACGCGTCCCACTGGGCATCGTTTCGGGCGCTGGCACGGGCCATTACGCAGGAATCCGGATCCATAGAGTGCGCGGCGAAACCGGTTTGGATGCGCGTCGACGTCGCTGTGGCCTGCCGGGAAGCGAGGGGCGCTTTCAAGTTGCGACATGCACGGGACGCTTGGCGGGTGGGAGCCGCGAGTCCATCTGTTACCTTCCCGGGGCGTTGTACCTTCATCCCCAACCGGTGGCAACCGTGAGTCCGTCCATTACGCATTCCCTCGGCCGAGTCTCCGGCATTGAAGAGTGCCTTGCCGACTGCTGGTCAGCGTAGTTCGTCGAAGACTCTCACCTGGCGCTGTATCCACAGATCGCGTTATGTCGTGCGGATTCACAGGAGCTTCTAGCGGCTGGTCTGCTGTGCCCGCGAAACGGGAGAGTGGTAGTACCGCGCCACAAAGGGTGGCGCCAAACATTGGAGGAAACAATGTCTATGCAACTCGGAGGTTTTCTGGAGGACACCAGCGGCGAAGCCGGTATGGCAACGGCTGAGTACGCGATAGGGACCGTCGCCGCCACATCTTTCGCAGGGCTTCTGGTGTGGATGATGAAACAATCCTGGGTCAAAGAGGGGTTGGTGTCGATCTTCAAAGCAATCTTCAAGTTCTAGCCGTAGAAGCGAGCGGGGAGGCGGCTGGGAACATCCCGACGGTCGCCTTCCTGCTCGCTACCCAAACTGATTGGTTGCATCTTGCCATCGGCAGTTGTACACAACGGAGCCAATTCTCCACCTCGCTGAAGGGCGCTTTCGCAGCCTTGCCGAAGGGCGCTGAGCCGCAACGGCTTGCTACGGACGTAAACTCTGCTCTGCCTGCAAGGCTGAACTTGGCTTCGCGCGTTTATCGGCGACGGGTGGCGGGGTTTGGCCCGCCACCTGCGTGGTCGATTCTCACGTTCGTTGCAGGCACATGTTTGCCACACACATGATCGGGAGATTGCGTAGTGTGCGATTGCCGAGGGCGGTTGCCATAACAAAGGAGAAAAACAATGTGGTCACATAAGCACGAGTCAGCTAGCCCAGTTTCATCGGAGCGTGGCATGGCGACCGTCGAAATCGCGCTTGGGATGATTCCGATAACGGTCATGATCATCGTCGTACTTGCCGCTGGCTCCCTTGTCCATTCCTACATGCAAGCGCAGGATGCCAGCCGTATGATCGCGAGGTCGGTTGCACTGGGAGAATCGCCCGATGTAGCACACTCGGCTGCTGCGCAGGAGTCCAATATGACCGTTGCCATCGAGACCGAGGGTGAATATGCCCAGATCACGGTTACCGCGAAGCCTGGCGGAGTACTCGCGCCGCTTGGTTCCGGTCCACTGGGTATCGACATATCCGCCACGACTGTGGCCCGGCTCGAACCGGGGGTGACGCTGCCATGAACAGATGCGTCAATGGCAGAGGCAGGAGTGCCGCCGTTGGGAGCAGGGTGCGGAAGCATCGGGGTGCTGCGCCACTTCTATCAATCGGCCGCAGTAGACACGGGTCGGCTTGCGTAGGTTGCGGAGGAGGAAGACCGGCGATGTCGCTTGTTGAAGTCGAGAGCTCTAGTCTCTCGGGCTCGGGCGATCAGGTCGGGCCGGGTGATCAGGTCGGGCCGGGTGGCCTATTCGGGTCGGGTGGCCTATTCGGGTCGGGTGGCCTATTCGGGTCGGGAGATCCGAGGGAGGTTAGCGCGCATACGCTGCTCAAAGGGTCTGTGGCACCCTGCCAAGACCGCGAGTCGGTGCAGCGGAGCATTAGTTGGCATGCCGGTGACACACGAAGTGAGCGGCCGAGAGCCTCCCCGGAGGTCGGGGCTGGAACAGTGCTCGCGGTGGGTGTGTGCCTTCTGGCGGGCATGCTCGCGGTCCTGCTCCTGTTTGTGGGAAGTGTTGTCAGTGTCAAAGAACGGACACAGGATGCAGCGGACCTAGGCGCGCTTGGCGGCGCGCAGGTCTTCCAGGAGTCTCATGACGGCGAACAAGCCTGTGCCGCGGCGGCCATGATCGTGCAGCGGAATAGAGCAGAGTTGGTGGAGTGCACAATGAGTGGCGAATATGCCACAGTGAAGGCACGCACGGTGGCGGTGTGGCATTGGGTGAGTTTCACTGCGCAGGCAACGGCCGGTCCGGCGGACGCGCCACCCGAGTGAACGCTCACACCCCCGGGCAAGAGTCCGCACCCCTGAATGAACGCCCGAGTCACCTGAGCGAACTCCTGCGCCCCCCAAGGGTTCAGTGCCACCCCAGAGAAGGCCTGCACCACCCAAGTGGAAGCCTCAGTTGCCTGAATCCCACAGGTACCGCAGCTTCATGGCTGCGGCTACCCGGAAGCTGCATCGTGGGTTGTAGTGGTACGTGCGTGACCTTTCGATGCGGCGCCGAGGATGCGGCAACAAGAACAGATGTGGTGCCAAGAGTACAGGTCATTTAGCAGGGACAAGCTCGTATCCGGCGTTTGCTCACCATCTCGGCATGGTACACGTCACTCTGTAGGGGCAGCCTCCTGCAGAGAGGGCAAGAGCAGGCGGAGTAGCTGAATTGCGCCCGCCTTGGATAACGGCTCGTTGTTGTTCCCGCATTTTGGTGACTGGACACAGCGCGGACAGCCCGTCTGGCACGAACAAGTCTCCAGAGTGCGCAAGGTCGTTTGGATCCAACGGGTGGCGGAATCGAAACCGCGGCGTGCGAAACCTGACCCACCAGCGACGGCGTCGTGCACAATAACCGTTGCCTCGCCCGTTTGCGGGTGGACAGCGGTGGAAAGGCCGCCAAGATCCCAGCGGTCGCAGGTAGCAAAAAGAGGAAGGAGGCCAATCGCAGCGTGTTCGGCGGCGTGCAACGCCCCCGGCAGATCCGCGGCCGGAATCCGTTCTTGTTTCAGCGTGGCGGCGCTTATCGTCCACCAGGTACCAGTTGTTTCGAACTGACGTAGAGGCATCGTCAGTGGTACAGAGCCCAGGTACATCCCGTCATGGGAGCGGCGGATGTCATAGCCCGTGACGCGGGAGGAGACAATGACCTGGCCGACGGCCCAAGTCCCGCAGGAGAGATTGACCGAGGATGTGGTCTCAAGGATCTCGACTCGATGTTCTTCACGGGAATAGGTGCGGATCTCCTCTTCGCGGTGGGGGTGCACCACCGCAGTGTCGGAGTCTAATTCGTCGACTTGGTAGGGGATGCCCTGGTGAAGATAAATGGCCCCCGGATACACGGTGGTGTCAGCGCGTTCGCGGCCAACGGTGCCCAGAAGTGCACCGTCCTCGGAGTTGATGATGGAAACGGTGCTCGCTTCACCGCGTACGCTGACCGTGTCGTGTGCTTGGGTGCCCAAGGCCGTATTCCAATACCAACCGGTTGGTCTTTTCCGCAAGAGCTCTCCGGCGGCGAGATCATCGAACAGAGTGGTGTCGGCAAGCCCGAACAAGGCGGCGTCCTGCGCGACCAACGGTAGCTCGGCTGCCGCCGCGCATAGCTGCGGTACGAGAACATTCGGATTAGCAGGGTCAAACACATTGACCGCAGCCGGAGGCTGGCGAAAACTGTCCGGATGTGAGAGAAGGAACTGGTCCAGTGGGTTGTCACGTCCGATGAAAACCGATAACCCGGCCTGCCCGGCTCGCCCAGCGCGCCCGGTCTGCTGTGCGAAAGAGGCGTGGGTGCCAGGCCAACCGGTAACGACGACGGCGTCCAGTCCGGAGATATCGATGCCCAGTTCAAGGGCATTGGTGGTCACCAATGAACTGAGAGTTCCATCGCGCAGCGAACCCTCCAGCTCACGTCGCTCCTCGGGAAGATAGCCACCGCGATAAGCAGCGACCCGGTTACGGACCTGAGGCGCGTGATTGGCCAGGTAGTCGCGCGCGATCTCGGCAACACGCTCAGTTCCGGCACGCGATCGAACGAAGGTGAGACAGCGCGCCCCGGCTGCCACCAATGTTCCGGTCAACTCACCGGCTTCCGTGTTAGCGGCGCGGCGAGGCCTCTCCTCGCCGGCGAACTCGATATCGGGGTCGTATCGCCGTTGGTCTGTGGGAACGCCCGTCTCGCCCTGACCTGATGTTGTCGTGTCTTCTTGCCCGTTTGGGCTGGTGACTAGGGGTGCCTGAGAAAGCCGGGGGTCGCGAGTGCCTGGAGGAAGTCCAGCGGCTGCTCGTCCCTGCCCCATGCCGGTTCCGTCACGGCCGTTGTTTGCGTCGTCGAGCTCACGGCACTGCCACAGCACGGTTGTCTGCGCTCCGCGTGGGGCGCCGTCGTCGGCAATCCCGACCACCGGCCCTAATGCCTCGCCGAGCATTCGCTCGGCAGCTGATTCAGGGTCATCGCTGGTCGCGGACAGGAAAACCACGACCGGTCTTGCCCCGTAGTGCGCCGCCATACGCAGGAGTCGGCGTAAGGTCAGGGCGACGTGCGCGCCAAATTGACCGCGGTAGGTATGGAACTCATCAACAACGATCAGATGAAGACCACGCCACAGACGTGTCCAATTCTGCTGTCGAGCCAGTAAGGCATGATGCGCGAAGTCTGGATTCGTCAAGATGATGTCCGCGTAGTCGCGCGCCCACGAGCGTTGCGGCAATTCAGAGTCGCCATCAACCGTGGAAACGCCGATCTGAGGATCCACGATTCGGCACAGGGTACGCAGCGCATCCAATTGGTCGGCAGCCAAGGCCTTGGTGGGAGACAAGTACAGGGCAGTTGGTCTGCGGTGCAGGCGAGACAGTGAGACCTCGTTCCGCTCAAACCTGACGAGTTCTGCAAGAAAAGGCACCCACGCCGCGAGTGACTTGCCGGAGCCCGTACCCGTAGCGATAACGGTGTGGAGTCCCGCGTGAATCGACTCCGCCGCCTCCGCCTGATGAATCCAGGGGCGTTCCACCCCCTGCCTTGTCAACGCGTGTCGAACCGCAGTGGGAATCCATTCGGGCCAACGGCTAGTGCGACCGGGACGTTCGGGTTGCTCAATGATTCCCGTAATCTGGCCGGGAGTCGCATGGCCACGTAGAACATCCAACAAGTTGGTCACCCGTCAACCCTATGGCATCAAGCGGCTTCTCTGGGGACGGCATGCCATCGGGTTGCCATCGATACTTTGGTCGGCCGGTACCGTCTTGCACGATTCCGATATCGGTACAATGAGTCGGCCATTGACGCGAGTGTTGCGACTCCGGTTACCTCTGTCTTGAAACCGGTAGGACGGCCCACCGCTCACATTGCCCCCACTTCCGGTAGGCCATCCTTGATACTCGGGGCGGCGCGCGGAGCAGCCGACGCTCGCTGGGCAGCGCCTCAGGACATCCTTGATACTCGGGCAGTGCTGATACCCGACTCGCGAGTCGCGACGTGTGGAGACGAGCGCACCGAACACTTCCGAGAGTGCACTGCCTGCTCAGAGAAGAGCGCACTGCATACTCAGCCGAGAATAATAGGGTCGAGAACATTGCCTGTTGTGCGAGTGGTGGGTGGAGTTCATTCGGCTGTCTTCCCCCGGCAAATTCGTTGAGGACTTTAGTCCCAAGTGTTCTATAAGGTGCGGCGTTGTGGCTTATGCGTGACGCAATATGTTGGGTAGCACGCGCGTGTCTACCACTACATGTAGTGGTACATGGCCTATGTTGGACAACGCGCCTCGGGGTGTTCCGAGGTGCACACTGATAAATGCAGTACTGGTACGCATAGTGCCTATGAATAATGTGCTGGTGCGGCCGTCGCCTCAGTCGCCCGGGGTGGTGCTCGGTAGAGGCTGCGACTACCAACAATCGGCGTTCGTTGGAGGGAACATAGATATGGCAGAGAATACGAACCGCGTTGAGATTGACGCCATTGAGACGGTCAATGAATATCTTGATCGCTCTGATTGGCGTGTCAATGCCAACGCCAATCAGGACTATTCCCTGGGTGGTCTGGTCCTGAACTCCGCCGGCAAGACCATCGCGAACTACTGGCTCACCCAGGTGTACAGCCCCGAGGAGGGAAAGGCGCATCGTAACGGCGACTATCACATTCATGATCTGGACATGCTCTCCGGATACTGTGCTGGTTGGTCCTTGCGCCGTCTACTCGAAGAGGGGTTCAATGGCGTCAGCGGTGCCATTGCTTCAGCACCGCCCAAGCACTTCTCTTCTGCCTGCGGTCAGATCGTGAACTTCCTCGGCACACTGCAGAACGAGTGGGCGGGAGCGCAGGCGTTTTCCTCCTTCGATACCTACATGGCGCCCTTCGTCCGGCTCGACAACATGGCATTTGCCGAGATCAAGCAGTGCATCCAAGAGCTGATCTACAACCTCAATGTCCCGTCTCGCTGGGGAAGCCAGTGCCCCTTCACGAACCTGACCTTCGATTGGACATGCCCGGCTGATATCGCGGATAACCACCCCCTCATCGGGGAGGAGGTCTGCGACTTCACCTACGGTGAGCTTCAGCACGAGATGGACCTGATTAATCGCGCGTACATGGAAGTTATGACCGAGGGCGATGCCGATGGCAGAGTCTTCACCTTCCCCATTCCGACCTACAACATGACGAAGGACTTCGACTGGGACTCTGAGAATGCCAATCTGCTCTTTGCGATGACTGCCAAGTACGGTCTCCCCTACTTCCAGAATTTCATCAATTCGGAACTTGATCCGGGGATGATCCGTTCAATGTGCTGCCGTTTGCAACTCGACTTGCGGGAACTCCTTAAGCGCGGCAACGGCCTGTTCGGTTCGGCTGAGCTGACCGGTTCCATCGGCGTCGTCACCATTAACACGGCCCGACTCGGTTATCTCTACAAGGGTGACGAGGCCGCTCTCTACGCCCGCCTCGACCACTTGATGGATTTGGCGAAGTCCACGCTGGAGAAGAAGCGCGTCAAGGTGCAGCAGTTCATGGACCAGGGGCTTTATCCCTACACCCTGCGCTACTTGGGGCATCTCAACAACCATTTCTCCACCATCGGAGTCAACGGTGTTAACGAGCTGATCCGTAATTTCACCGACGACGCCCACGACATTGCCGACGAGTGGGGTCACGCTTTTGCGGTGCGTCTGCTGGAGCATGTGCGCGAGCGCCTTGTGGCGTACCAGGAGGAGACGGGCAACCTGTACAACTTGGAAGCCACTCCCGCGGAAGGCACCACTTATCGATTCGCGAAGGAAGACCGCAAGCGTTACGCGGGCATTTTGCAGGCCGGCACCGACGATGAGCCGTACTACACGAACTCCTCTCA
Organism: Actinobaculum sp. 313; assembly: GCF_003073475.1. GTDB lineage: Bacteria > Actinomycetota > Actinomycetes > Actinomycetales > Actinomycetaceae > Asp313. The sequence continues at coordinate 304,204 of NZ_CP029033.1, forward strand.
GCTGCCTGTTGCCTACACCGACGACGCCTTCGAAGCCCTCGAGAAGCAGGCGGATCTCCAGTCCCTGTACACAGGTGGCACGGTCCTCCACTTGTACATGAACGAGCGGATGAGCTCTGCAGAGGCATGTAAGCGGCTGGTTCGGCGTGCGCTGACGAACTTCCATCTGCCCTACATCACCATTACGCCAACCTTCTCCATCTGCCCGGTGCACGGTTACCTTGCCGGTGAGCATCTGACATGCGAGAAGTGTGCGGAAATGAACCCGTCGGCGGAGCCGCAGGTCTGCGAGGTGTGGACGCGGGTGATGGGCTACTTCCGTCCCGTCCAGTCTTTCAATATCGGCAAGAAGGGTGAGTACCACGAGCGTGTGACCTTCAAGGAGGGTGCGCTTGCCAGCCGCGCTTTGCACGGTGACAAACTAGTCGATTCGTATGACGAATTCCAGGCGCAACTCAAGCAGGAAGCCAAAGCGTGATCAATCGCGACCAACAGGTTGACTGGCCGGTAGCCTCTGGTGCGACCGGCCCGTCCGACCGTTGTTCACAGTCGGAATCCGCGACTACTTCTGCCACGCCGTTGGCAGCCGCCGCTACGCGGTCGGCCGCCTCAGCCGTCGCAGGTAGATTGAACTCACTTTCCGCACCTGTAGCGGACGATGTGGCGATTGCCGGGTTCGTCCCGCTGTCCAGTGTTGACTGGCCGGATCATCTTGTTACCACGGTGTTCTTGCAGGGGTGCCCTTGGCGGTGCCCCTATTGTCAGAACTCGGAGATCTTGGATTCCCGCACACCGGGCATCGTGCCGTGGCAGGAGGTGACGATTCACTTGCGGCGGCGTCGAGGCCTGCTTGACGGCGTCGTCTTTACCGGAGGCGAGGCGCTGCGACAGGCGGCGCTGATCCCTGCCATGCGCGAGGTGCGTGATCTGGGATTTCAGGTAGGCCTGCATACCGGAGGCGCCTATCCCAAGCGTCTCCGGGAAGCACTGGAATTGACGGACTGGGTGGGGTTGGATGTTAAGGCACTGCCCGATGACTACCGTTCCGCTGCCGGGGTCGCCGCAGGTGACAAGGCCTGGGAGTCGCTCGACATTATGCTTGCCATCCATGAACAGCGTGCCGGTTCCACTTTTCCGCTCGATTACGAAGTGCGGACCACCGTGTATCCGGGATCGCCTTCGGCTGAACACTTCACCGCCATGGTCGAGACCCTGCGTGCCCGTGGTGTTAGGCGCTTCGCCCTGCAGGAGGCGCGTACGACCGGTACCGATCCGATTTTTCAGGAGATGGCCCGGCGGTGGGACATGCCTGCGTGGCGGAGGCGATTCACAGACTTGACGGTGATTGCGCAGAATGTGGGCTTTGATTGGGTGGAGGTTCGCGACGTGTGATAGCACCGCTTTCTTCGTGAGGGACCGGTGGTGTGAAAAGGTAGGGCTTATGTCGCGGGAGCATTTGGTGGCTGATGGGTACTCTGTTGGGATCTGTGCTCTGCCTCCCAAATTTGGGAACATGGCTGCCCGGGCTGTTGTCCTTGGATTGACGGTTGGAATATGCGACGCTTGACTTGGCGTGAGCGTGTGACGCGAGTCATGTTGACAAGTTGTGGTGCTCTCATGTCGGCCGCAATGTCTTCAATAAGCAAACACGCCTCATATGATATGTACCTGGGGGAATAGACTGTACAAATCAATTGCAACTTCTATAATCTCGTACAAGACGTGAACTTAGATATGTTAGTACGACAGCGTTTTGGCTGGTCACGCAAGTGGCAAAGTTGAGACTCGAGGTTTTTCTTTGTTGTAGCATACTGCCAAGCTTGGCCTTGAACTTGTTCAATTGGGCCAACGACGATCACATTCTGGGGGCGAATGCGATGAGTAGTATAAAACATACATTCTCTTTAATGTGGGAAGAACAAACTGCGACAATACTTCGAAGGTTCCAGTGTTTGAACGCGGGCCTGAGTCGATCATCGTGGACCGGCCGCACCACGCAGTGTCGAACTTTTGGTGGGATACTCGCGGTACTTGTCTCAACGATGCTTGTACTGGGATCGGTGATCTGGCCATGGCACACCACGCCGGCACAGGCAGCAGAGGTAACGGTTCCACTTGGCGAGACCGTTGCCAGTGTCTCCAACGTGACGATGAAAGAGGAACCCATCGGGGGCGGATACTCCAACGAGTACTACGCCAACCGATACGGCGGTGTACGCTACTCACCAGTTTCGGGCGGCAACTACCTCTACCAGACCACCACGGAAGATGTGACCGGCTCCCAACAAGAGTACGCGCTCTTCGCCTACGGTTGGGGGACCAACCAGAGTAGTGCCGGACCAACAGCTGACCTGCAGACGCAGAGTTCGGTCGGTTTCCGCCCCGGTGAGACCTCCGCGGTGGAAGTCGGGAAATCCTTCCTTGTGGGCGATATGCGTCACTGGAACAATCCCATTTTCACCACCACCGATTCGCGCTACAAGGACGACGACGGCAATGGTGGTTCGCTCCTGTACGGCAATATCAATGTTGCTCTCGGCCAGAACCCGGACGGCACAGTGGCTATTGATTCCGCCTTCCCATTTACGCTGCATGAGACAGTGAACACCTGCCGGTCCACTTTTGACGCCGATGGGAACTACGTGGAAGACGGCTCCGGGCGCTACGCGATGAACAGTGCCGGACAGGTCGGTCTTCGCGCCACCTGGACCGGATGGGGATGGTCCTCCGACTACCACTACGCATATGATCGCTCCGGCATCCTGCGGTCCTTCCCTGCCGGTGACGTTGCTGCTGCGGGAGAGGACAACGGCGCGCTATACGGGAAGAACGGCCGCTCCTGCGAGGATGACTATCTCACCATTGCCACTGATCGGTCCGACACAGCATGGACGGATCCTACAACAGGCATACAATACAAGCTCAAGTTGTGGGGTTTCGTCAACAAGGGAGCGGATTGGCAGGCTTGTGCAGCCGAGCTTGATGAAGCGGACATTGTTGATCTTGAGGCAGGCTTTGTTACGAAGGAAGCCGCGCAGACGTACGGGTGCCTATACGGTTCCATGGAACAGGTCCGTGAGGTGACGTTCCAGAAATACGCCACCACGGCCGAGCAGTGGCAGGACACGGAGATCCCCACCTTCACCTACAGTAATCTCTCCGAAGTTGGTTCGGTGGCGGCCGAAACCTGGAGCCCCATGGGGTCCATGACGCCGTCGGGCTGGGGCACCACCAACATGGCGGTTGACAGCAAGACATACGAGTTGCTCGCGCCGGATGACCGCGCCAAGGTACAGGAGGATACCCCGGTTCCCGCCTTGACGGACAGCTCCTCTGGATGGCGACTAGCCGACATTGTCTGTACATACGGTGACGACGGCAATATCCTCCTGGACCGCAACGGAAACCCGTTCGACTCCACTGCCGACAATCCGACACCTAATATCGATATCGACGCTG